>NZ_JBEZIB010000033.1:0-107665 GCF_040650855.1 Streptomyces sp. NPDC048606
ACTGCATGGCGGCCGAGAAGAGGACGAGGTAGAAGCCGACGCCGTGCCAGACCACGACGAGCAGCAGGCACCACAGGACCAGGTTGGGCTGGTTGCCCGGTCCACGGACCGGGGGACCTCCACACGCGGGGCGGGCTCAGGCGGGGCAGGCGGTGCAGTGGACGGCCGCCACCGTACGGACGCGGCTCGTGCCGAGACCCATGGGGACGGTCCGCTCGCTCCGGACGATCCGCAGGTGCTCCCCGCACACGGCGGCCCCGCAGGAGCGGCACACGCCCTCCGCGGGGTGGGTGTGGCCGGCTTCGGTACGACAGGTCAGACAGTTCATGGCGGAGATCCTTCCGGGACCGCTTCCTCACGGGCCGCGAGGGCGTCGAAGGGCGGCGGGGGTGCGCCGCGGTACGGCCACGCTAGGCAGGGTCCGCCGCCCGCCCGGTCATCCGTTCGGCCGTCACCCGGGACGAAGCGCCCGCCACCGTCCGCGCGGGCACGCCGCGCGAGGCTCGTCGTCCCGGCGGTCGTCCGGTCGGACGACACCGCGGCGGGCGGCCCGCGCCTTCACTGGGGGCATCGGTGCCCGAGGAACCCCTCACCCCCTACGGGACCTGCCGCCACCCGGCACGGCGCCGAGGGTCCCCCGCCTTTGGAGGAACAGATCATGCGCAAGCCCCGTGCTCTCACCACCGCCGTCCTGACCACCGGCGCTGTCGTCCTGACGGGAACCGCCTTCACCGCCCAGGCCGCCACCACCTCCCCGGCCACCACGACGGCGCGGGCGTCGGGCGTCGACCTCCAGGCAGGTACGAAGCACATCAGCCTGCCGACCACCGAGAAGGCCATCAACCTTCCCGCGACCGAGAAGGCGATCAACCTCCCCGCGACCGAGAAGGCGATCAATCTCCCGGCGAGCGGGAAGGCCATCAACCTCCCGGCGACCGAAAAGGCCATCTCGCTCGCCGAGGGCCCGCTGCCGAACACCGTCCTCGGCCTTCCGAACACCGTCCTCGCGCTTCCGTCCACGGTGCTCGGCGTCCCGTCCACCGTGCTCGGACTCCCGTCCACGGTGTTCAAGGCCTGAGCCCCACCGGTCGAGGAAGGGCCCGGTGCCACCCGGCACCGGGTCCTTCCGTGCGCCCCCGGCCTGTCGTCCGATCGGCTCCGGGGACGAGGAATCCGCAGCGGCGGGTCGACCGATCGTTCGCGGGACGCGGCCGGAGCGGGTGTTCGCGGAGCGTGGAGGGCATGACGACACAGCCCTCGGCGACGCCGCCTACCCCGCACCGACGGCACGTGGCCGCCCGCGTCGGTGGCCTCGTGTGGTCGACCTCCGCCGTCCAGACCGCGGTGGTCAGCGCCGTCGCCTCCGCGCGGGTGCACTCCCTGGACCTGGCCCGTGACATGGTGTCGACGCTCGGCGCCGCCGACTGCGGCACGGTGCGGGGGCGGTGGACGTGCTCACCGATGTCCACGACCGTGAACCTCTCCTGGGCCCTGGCCGGACTCGGCGTGGGCGCCGGCGCACTGCTCGTCCGCCCGCTGCTGCGGGCGGGGCGCCGCCGTTCCCTGGCGGTCGCCCTGATGCTGCCGGCCGCGGCGGGCACGGTCCTGGTCGCGGCCAACCCGTACGACGTCAGGCCGGTGCCCCACTACGCGGGCGCCTTCGTCGCCCTGCTGTGCGGGAACCTCGCCGTGGCCGTGATGGGGTCGCTGCTGTCGGACACCGGAGCACTGCCCCGCTGGTGGGGTCGGTGCGGCCGGGCCGTCGGCTGCCTCGGGCTGACGGCCGGCGCCTGCTTCGGCGTCGGCCTGAAGGCCCACGCCTTCCAGGGCGGATTCGAACGGATCGCGATCTGGCCCCTGGTCCTGTGGGTCCTCGCGAGCGGTCTGCGCCTGGCGTTCCACCGCCCCCGCCACCCCGCCTGACCCCGCTCGCCCCCGACCGGCGGCCGCGCGCCGCCACGGCCCGGCCGTCAGCCGCGGCGGAACGCCCGGGAGGCCACCCACAGCATGCCGGCGCCCGAGGCGAGGACCAGCAGCAACTCCAGCCAGACCGGCACCGTGTAGCCGCCCCACGTCACCCCGGGGGCCGCCGCCGTCGCCCCCACCGCGCCGAGGACCGCCCGACGGATCGGGTCCACCGCGTACGTCAGCGGGTCGAACCGGGTCGCGACGGCCAGCCAGCCCGGCAGCCGGGACAGCGGGAACAGCGCCCCGGACAGGAAGAACAGCGGCTGGACCACCATCTGGGTCAGCGCCATGAAGGACTGCACCGACCGCATCCGCGCCGCCACCAGCACCCCGAAGCACGAGAAGGCGAAGGCCAGCAGCGCCATGTAGGCGAGCAGGGTGAGCATCAGCGGCAGGTCGTACGGGACGCCCACCGCGCCGGCGAGCGCGAGCACGAGCGTGCCCTGGAACAGGCCCGTGGTCATCCCGCCCAGGCACTTGCCCGCCACCACCGCCGTCCGGCTCACGGGGGCGACCAGCATCTCCCTCAGGAAGCCGAACTCCCGGTCCCACACGATCGACGAGGCCGCGCCGATGGAGGCGAAGACCACCGGCATGGCGAGCGCGCCCGCGTAGACGAAGGTCTGGTACGGGACCCCGTACGCGGACCGGGTCAGCGAGCCCAGCCCGCCGCCCAGCGCGAACAGGAACAGCATCGGCTGGAGCAGCGCGGTGACCACCCGGACCGGTTCGGCGAGCAGCCGCAGCAGGTCGCGGTGCCACACCACGCACACGGCGCGCAGCTGCGCGCGCGGGCCCGTGACGGGCCGACGGGTGAACGCGACCGGGGGAGCGGCCGCCGGCAGCAGGCCGACGGCGCTCATCGGGAGCCCCTGGCGCGCGCGGCCCAGGCGGCCCGCTCGGTACGGGCCCCGCCCTCGTCGGGCGGTTCCTCGCCGGGGTGCCCGGTCCAGGAGAGGAACACGTCGTCCAGCGTCGGCCGGGACACCTCCATCGACCGGACGGGTACGCCCAGTCCGCAGGCGAGGCGCGGCAGGAACGCCGCCCCGTCCGGGACGCGCACCACGACCGCGCCGAGGGCCTCGGCGTGGGCCGACAGTCCGAACCGCGTGCGCAGGGCCGCGACGGCGGCCCGCGCGTCCGGGGTGGTGAACCGGACCACGTCGGCCCCCGTGCGGGCCTTCAGCTCGGCCGGGGTGCCCAGGGCCACGACGACCCCCTTGTCCATGATGGCGATCCGGTCGCAGACCTCCGCCTCGTCGAGGTAGTGCGTGGTCATGAAGACGGTCACGCCCTCGGTGCGGCGCAGTTCGCGTATGCAGTCCCACAGGTGACGGCGCGTCTGTGGGTCGAGTCCGACGGTGGGTTCGTCGAGGAACAGCACCCGCGGCGCGTGCAGCAGGCCGCGCGCGATCTCCACGCGCCGCCGCATGCCGCCGGACAGCTCCTTGACCTTGCTGCGCCGCCGATCGACGAGTCCCACCAGCTCCAGGACGTGGTCGACGCGCGGGGCGAGCGCGGAGCGCGGCATCCCGTACATCCGGCCGTGGAAGCGGAGGTTGCGTTCGACGGTCAGCTGCGAGTCCAGGGTGGACTCCTGGAAGACCAGGCCGATCTGGCGACGGGTCTCGTCGCGTTCGCGGACGACGTCGTGACCGGCGACGGTCGCGGTGCCGCCGCTCGGCTCCACCAGGGTGCACAGCATCCCGATGGTCGTCGACTTGCCGGCGCCGTTGGGGCCGAGGAACCCGTAGATCTCGCCGGGCCGCACGCTGAGGTCCACCCCGCGCACGGCCTCGACGTGAGCGTAGGTCTTGCGCAGGCCGCGCGCCTCGACGGCCGGCGGTGGCGCGGGCCTGCCCGGGGGCGGTGGCGCGGGCACCGGGAGCGGCGACGGACGCGGGGACGCGGGGGCTGTGGTGGTCACGGTGGGCTCCTCGGGAGGGTCGGTCGCGCGCCGGCGGGGGCGGACACGAAGGGAGGGAGGCCGGGTCCTGGTCCGGGACCCGGCCTCCCGCGGCCGATCAGCCGTTCAGTGACGGACCCGCGTGCTGCAGGACGGCGGGGGCGGCGGGGGACCCGCGCAGGAGATGCAGCGCATCATCGGGTCGGCGTGCCGCCGGGTGGCCCAGGGAGCCGCCGCGAAGCCCAGTTCCGCCGTGGGACCGGTGCCCCGCGTCCGAACGGGCGCGGGAGCGGGGGAGGTACGGGACATCGTGTCGATCCTTTCGAGTGGGGTGGTCTTCGACCGCGCGGGCTACCGGTGCGACCGGGGCGCGTTCCGGGTACGGCGGGTGCGGGCCTCGCTGTCCGGGGTGACCGTGACGCAGTCGAGGCAGGACTGCTGACAGGCGGCCGCGGGTCCTTCGACCGCCGCGGGCAGCTGTTCGAAGCCGAACGAGCGGGTGGCGGTCGCGGTGGTGGTGGTGCGTGTCATGGGAACTCCCGATCGTGTGGGGCGGGCCCCGGGTCCCGGGGCGGCCGCGGATCTTCCCTTCGGTGGGCGCACGGGCCGCGGGCGGTTCGCTTGGCCGGGCCGTCGGCGGCGGGTGTCCGTGCGGGGCCGTCGTGCGGTGCGGGGGTGGTGCGCCGTGCGACGACAGCCACCACGCTAGGAAGCGGTCGGGGCCGGGACTGTCCTGCGATCGGACGTCCGCCCGGACGAACCGCCCGCGGGCGGTCCGTACGGGCTGACGTACGGGCTGACGGACGGACGGACGGACGGGCGGGCGAGCGGCGTCGGGCGCGGGGCGTCGGGCGCGGGGTACGGCTCCGGCGGATCCGGCCACGGGATCGACCGTTCGCAGGACGGTCCGCGGGCGGCCCCGTCCCTAGCGTCGGGAGGGACCGCAGCGGGAACGGCCGCGACCGCCGACCGACCCGCGACCGCCGTCCGAGGAGAGACCATGTCCGCACACCTGCCGCACCTCGGTTCCGGGCTCGGATACCGCAGGGAACTGGCCGAGGAGATCGCCGCGTCGGGGGACGCCGTCGACTGGCTGGAAGTCATCACGGAGCACTACCTGTTCGCACCCCCGGACACCCGCGAGGCCCTGCGGGAGCTGCGCCGCGGCCACCCGCTGGTGCCCCACGGCCTCGAACTGTCCCTCGGCTCCCCGCAACCCCCCGACCCGCACTACGTCGCCGCGCTCGCCGGGCTCGTCGAGGAGATCGGGGCTCCCTGGTTCAGCGACCACCTCTGTTTCACCAGGACCGACGGCGCCTCCGTCGGCACGCTCACACCGCTGCCGCGCAGCCGCGCCGTCGCCCGGGACGTCGCCCGTCGCGCCCAGTGGGTGCAGGACGAGGTGGGCGTACCGCTGATCCTGGAGAACATCACCTACCACATCGACCTGCCCAACCCCCTGACGGAGGCCCGGTTCATCGCCGAGGTGATGGAGCACTGCGCGTGCGGACTGCTGCTGGACCTCACCAACCTCGACATCAACTCCCGCAACCACCACTACGACGTGGGCGACTTCCTCGACACGATCCCGCTGGAGCGCGTCGTCCAGGTCCACCTCGCCGGCGGTACGCAGGAACCGGACGGCACGGCCCGCGACACCCACAGCGCGCCCGTACCCGAACGGGTGTGGGCCCTGCTGGCCGAACTGTCCGCCCGCACCGACATCAAGGCCACCCTGCTGGAACGGGACCAGGACTTCCCCGAGGACTTCGCGGAGATCACCGCCGAGATCGCCCGGGCCCGCGACACCGCGGGGTGGGGCCCCGGGCCGGCGCGGCCCGGAGCGGCGGCCGCCGCGCCCGGACGGGGGAGGGCGGCCCGATGACGGTGTTCGACGCGCTCGCGGCCCTGCTCGCCGGAGGTCCGCTGAGCGCCGGCGCACTGCACGATGACCCCGAGGGGGTGCGCGCCCGCTTCGACCTGAGCGAGGAGGAGTTGGCCCTCCTCACCCGCGTCCCGGACGACGCGTACGCCCGGGTGGCCCGGGACGTCGCCGCGAAGCACCGGCTGGTGGTGGCCCAGGCCATGCCGCAGACGATCGACGAGGTGACGGTCCGTCATCGCGGTGTGCTGGACGCCTACTTGAACGATGGCGTGCGCCCGCCGCATCCGGACGACCCGGTCGGCGCGGAACGGGCCGCGCAGGCCTTCCTGGACCACGCGGAGGGTCGGATCCCCGAGGGGCTGGCGGAGTTCGGCCGGTTCGAACTGGAACGCTTCCGCCTGCGCCGCGACGAGATCGCCTCCGAGGCGGCCCGCTACCGGCACGAGACCGAGTGCCGGCCGCCGAGCGACCCCGCCGGGACCTGGATCGAGTACGGGGTCCCCGTCGTACCGGCGAACGTCCTGGTCGTCTCCCACACCCATGATGTGACCGCCCCCGACGCCCCGGCGCGGGTCCCGCGCGTCCCGGTCGCCGTGGCCCTGCAACGAGTGTGGCGCGAGCCCGTGCGCGCGTTCCGGCTCGACCCCGGCACCCGGGACCTGCTGGCGCTGTGCGACGGCACCCGGACCGCCCTGACGGCGGCCGCCGAGGCCGGGGCCCATCCCGCCCGGGCGGGCGCCGTGCTGGCGGCACTGGCCCGGGCGGGGCTCCTCGTCCCGCGCGGGGGACCGGACGGATGACACCCCCCGGCCGGGGGGAGGGGGCCGGCGCGACGGCCCGTGGGGGTCCGATCGGACGAACGGCGCGTGGCCCCCGTCACATCCCGGTCGGAGGATCACAGGGCCCGCGGGGATCCGTAGTGTCGGACGTGTGCACAGGGAAGACCAACAGAACAGCAGGGACAGCATCCGGAACGTCCGCGACATGGGGAGCATGCGCGGCTGTGACGGCAACCGCTCACCGGGCATGCGGACCGGCGGTGACCAATCCGTGAGTAGACCCCCACAGCACATTCCGGAAACGTACCTGCGCTCCACGCTCCACGCTCCATCGGGCCGGCTGACCAGCCGGCCTTTTTCCTGCGCCCACGCCGTTCCGCGCGGTCCCGCAGGGCTCCGCCCGGCTCCGCGCGCCCGGACCGCGGGAACGGGGTTCACTGGGGAGGTGGACGCCGGCAGGGAGCGAGCAGGCCCGGTACGCGGTGCGCCGCGCGCCGTCCGGGACCTCCTCGACGCCACCGACCCGGGGCTGGTCCGGCTGGTCGGGGCCGCCCACACCGTCGGTGCGATCTGCCTGGCCCTGGCCGTGCTGTGGGCGCTGGGCTTCGACACCCCGTACCTGGTCGCCGCCGGCTCCTCCGCGCTGGTGTGGTCGATGGTGCTGACCGGGCCGAGGGAGGCGGAGCAGGCCGTCACCCACGCCCTCGGACTGCCCGCCGCGCTGCTGTCGGCCACGGCGGCCGTTCTCCTCGCCCCGTATCCGGTGGTGTCGGGGACCTTCTTCGTGGCGCTGCTGTTCGTGACGGTGTACGTCCGCCGCTACGGGCCCCGGGGGACCGCCCTGGGCATGAACGCCTTCCAGATGTACTTCGTCATGCAGTTCGTGCCCCTGCCCGCGGCCGGGCTGCCCCGGCTGTGGGCGGCCCTGGCGGTGGCCTTCGCCTGCGGCGCCGTCGTGCGGTTCGCGCTGCTGCGGACCTCCCCGGCGCGGTCCTTCGTCCGGCTGCGCCGGTCCGTGCGGGCCTGCCTCGCGGACGTGACCGGGGCGCTGGCGGCGCTCGCCGACGGTGGCGACGCTTCCGGGCGGGACCGTGACCGGGACCGCGCCGGGCGGATCGCGGCGCTGCGGCGCCGGCTGCGCAGGCTGCACACGTGCGCGCTGATGCTCCAGGACGCCGTCGAGGCCTGCGCCGCCCCGGAGGTCGCCGCGCCGGTGCGGACGCGGATGACCGAGACGGACGTACGGGCCGAACGGCTCGCGGTGATGCTGCTGCGGCTCGGGCAGGACGGGGGGACCTCCCCGCAGGACTTCGCCCACCGCCTGCACCTGCCCGTCACCGGGGTGCCCACCGGTGACGCCGGCGCCGGGGCCGGCGGAGCGTCCCTGGCGGCACGACTGCGCGCGCTCCCGGAGCTCGTGGCCACGGGCGCGGCCCCCGCCCCCGCCGCACGCCCCGTCCCCGCACCCGTTCCCACCGCCGTCACGGCCCTGGCCGACGCCCACCGCGCCCTGACGGACTTCGAGCAGGCCGCGGCCGGGCTCCACGAGGCCTTCCGCCGGGACCCCACGCCCGGGACCGCCCCATCCGCCCCGCCACCGCCCCGCGCGCCCTCCCCACCCGAGCCGGGGGGCCTGCGCAGGCCGACCACCCGCGCGGCCGTCCAGGTGGCCTGCGGAGCCACCCTCGCGACCGCCGGCGGTCAGCTGATCTCCGCCGACCACTGGTACTGGTCGGTGCTCGCCTGCTGGATGGTCTTCTTCAACACCTCCTCCACCGGCGAGATCGCGCTCAAGGGGTCCCGCAGGGTGGCCGGGACCCTCGCGGGAGCGCTCGTCGGCCTGTTCGTCGCCTCCGCCCTCGCCGGCCGGCCCTGGCCCGCCTTCGTCCTCACCCTCGTCTGCGTCTTCGGCATGGCCTACACGGCGGCCCTGTCCTACACCGCGGCGACCTTCTTCATCACCCTGATGATCGCCCTGCTCTCCGACCTGCTCGGCAGCTACACCGACGGCCTGCTGTGGATCCGGATCGCCGAGACCACGTTCGGCGTGCTGTGCGGGGTGGCGGCCGCCGTCGTCGTCCTGCCCCGGGCGACGGGGCGACGTACCGACGTGCTGCTCGGCGACGCGCTGAGGGCGCTGGCTGAGGCCGTCACCGCGACCGCCCGCCGACTGGTCGCCCCGGACGCGGAGCCCTCCCCGGACGACCTGATCCGCGCCGCGCACACCGCGGACCGCCGGGTGGAGGAGCTGGAGCGCGCGCTCACCCCGCTGGTGCACCCCGTCGCACCCCACCGGGCCAGGCGCCGGACCTCCCTGTACGTGCTGGGCCTGCTGGAGACCTGCGCCTACCACGTACGGGTGCTCGCCGTGGAGGCCGGCCGGGGCGAACCGGGAAGCTGGTCGCGCTCGCCCGCCCGGCCGCTGCTGGAGGAGCGGGCGCGGACGGTCGCCGACCGGCTGGAGGCACTGGCCGAGGGGCGGGTGGACGGGGCGCGGCCCCGCGCGCCGGGCGGTGCGCCGGAACCGGGCGCCGCCGCTCCCGAGGAGGCGCGCGTGCTGAAGCACTTCCGCCGGATGGACGACGACGTACGGGCGCTCACCGCGGCCCTGCGGCGTGGGGGAGCGGGAGCACCGGACCCGGCGGCCGGGGACGGACCCGCGAGGGGGCCGGCGTGAACGGGTACGCGGCCGTCCACGAGGTCGTCGCGCGACCTCCCCACCGCCCGGCCAGCCCGACCGACCGGGACCGCGTCGGGACGGTCCACGCGGCGGAGACCGACGACAGCGGGCTGCGGGCCGGCCCGGTCACCCTGTGCGGGCGCAGCACGGCGGGCATGCAGCCCGCGCCCGGCGACCGGCCGGATGCGGCCGGCGACGCCTGGTGGCCGCAGATCAGCGGCGTCCGCATCTGCGCGGCCTGCGACCGCGAGACCTGAAGCGCGCGACGGCCCGAACCGGGGCGAAAGCGGAGGGCGATCGAAAAGCCCCGTCGAAAGGAAACCGGAGCGCGACCGGAATGAAAGTCTTATCACCGCCGTGCGTTCTCCGCCCTCTTGACGGCCGTTTCCGATGACTCTCGCCGCCCTGCGGGTCATTGGAAGGCTTTTTAGGTCGGGGGCGGCATGATGGCGCGGAACCGGCCCCGGTGGCCGTGTCGTTCCCCATATTCCTTTCGGAGAGTCCGGATGATCAGACACCCCTTCGGCAGGTGGACCGCGGTCGGGTCCCTCCTCGCGGCCCTGGCCCTCGCCTCCGGCTGCGGCACGGCCCAGCCGGACCACGGCCAGGCCGCTCCCACCGTGGCGGCGACGGTCTCGCCGTCGCCCGCGCTCACCGCCGCGGCCACCGAGGACCTGCGGGACCCCGCCGAGGTGGTCAGCGAGGGCGGCCTGCTCAAGACCCGGATCGTGGTGGAGCGCAAGAAGGTCCGGCTGGCGGGCAAGGACCTGTGGGCGCTCACGTACAACGGTCTCTACATGCCCCCGACGCTGCGCCTGCGGCCCGGAGACCGCATGGAGATCACCTTCGAGAACAAGCTCGACAAGTTCACGAATCTCCACGTGCACGGCATGCACGTATCGCCCGGCGGGAATTCCGACAACATCTTCCTCAGCATCGACCCGGGCAAGACCTTCGATTTCAAGTACCAGTTCCTGAAATCGTTGGAACCGGGCACGTATTGGTACCACCCGCACCCGCACACCCTCTCCGCCGCGCAGACGGCGGGCGGAATGGCGGGCCTCATCGTCGTCGACGGCCTCGACCGGTACATGCCGCAGGCGCTGCGGGGGATCACCGAGCACGCCATCGCCCTGAAGGACTTTCAGATCGTCGGCGACGAGATCAAGACCGCCGACCTGAAGATGGGCGCCCCGACCACCCGCACCGTCAACGGACAGCTGAACCCGCGCATCCGGATCAAGCCGGGCGAGACACAGCTGTGGCGCATCGCGAACATCGGGGCCAACATCTTCTACAAGGTCGCGCTGCCCGGCACGACCTTCCACGTGGTGGCGCAGGACGGCTACCCGGTGAACAAGGTCTACCCGGTCGACTCGATCGTCGTGCCGGCCGGAGCCCGCTACGACGTGCTGGTGCAGGGCGGGAAGGCCGGAACCCAGGAGCTCGTCACCCAGCCGTACAACAGCGGCAAGGCCGGCAACCAGTTCCCGCAGGCGACGCTGGCGACCGTGGAGACCGGCGGCACGCCGGTGGAGCAGGCGGCGCTGCCGACGACGTTCGCACCGGTGGACGACCTGGCCAAGGAGCCGATCGCCGGACGCAAGACGATCGTGTTCACGGAGAACGCGGACGGCACGCTCTTCTACATCAACGGCAAGCAGTTCGACCACAACCGGATCGACTTCAGGGCCAAGCTGAACACGGTCGAGGAGTGGACGATCCGCAACGACAGCGACGAGGTCCACTCGTTCCACGTCCACACCAACGACTTCCAGGTCATGAGCATCAACGGCAAGCCCGAGGTGAACTACGGCTTCCAGGACACCGTGGACGTCCCGGCACGCGGCAACATCGTGATCCGGAGCCGCTTCCTGGACTTCCCGGGCAAGACCGTCCTGCACTGCCACATCCTCAACCACGAGGACGCGGGCATGATGGCGACGCTGCAGATCGACAAGTGACGCCGACGCGGTGACCCCCGGCCCGGGCCGCCGGTGTCCGCCCCCCACGGGCGGACACCGGAGACCCGGGCCTTCGCGGTTCCGCGGGAATCCCCCCGCGTCTCGCTCGATCGGAGTAAGCGCGCGGGGCCCGCGTGCCGTTCGCTGGAGGCATGACCTCCCTGAGCGCCCCGCCCCCGCCCGCGTCCGGTCCCGTGCGCGCGGACGCCGGGGACGAGGGCTACAGCCAACGGCTCGGGCCGCGCCACATGACCATGATCGCCATCGGCGGGGCCGTCGGCACCGGACTGTTCCTCGGCACGGGCGGCCGCCTCGCCGCCGCCGGTCCCTCCCTCGCCCTGGCCTACGCCCTCTGCGGGGTCTTCGCCTTCCTCGTCGTCCGCGCCCTGGGCGAACTGGTTGTCCACCGCCCGTCCTCCGGCGCCTTCGTCAGCTACGCCCGCGAGTTCATGGGCGAGAAGGGCGCCTACGCGGCCGGCTGGACCTACTTCCTGTGCTGGGCCACGACGGGCATGGCCGACATCACCGCCGCCGCCACCTACGCCCGCTTCTGGTCCGTCTTCGCGGACGTCCCCCAGTGGGTGCTCGCGCTCGCCGCGCTGACCGTCGTGCTCGGCGCCAACCTGGTCTCGGTACGGTACTTCGGGGAGACGGAGTTCTGGTTCTCCGTCGTCAAAGTGGCCGCCCTCACCGCCTTCATGGTCCTCGCCGTCGTCCTCGTGGCGACGCGCCATCCCGTCGGCGGGCATGTCCCCGGACTCGCGACCATCACGGACCACGGTGGGTTCTTCCCGTCCGGCTTCCTTCCGATGCTGCTGGTCATGCAGGGCGTCGTCTTCGCCTACGCCGGCCTCGAACTCTGCGGGGTCGCCGCCGGCGAGACCCGCGACGCCCGCACGGTCGTCCCCAGGGCCCTCAAGACGATCATGTGGCGCATCCTCCTCTTCTACGTGGGGTCCGTGGTGCTCCTCGCCCTGCTGCTGCCCCACACCGCATACTCGGCGGACCAGAGCCCGTTCGTCACCGTCCTCACCCTGCTCGGAGTCCCGGGCGCGGCGTCGGTCATGAACCTCGTGGTGCTCACCGCGGCGCTGTCCTCGCTCGACTCCGGCCTCTACGCGACCGGGCGCGTCCTGCGCTCGATGGCCGTGGCGGGCTCGGCCCCGAGGTTCACCGCCCGCATGAACCGCGGGCGGGTCCCGTACGGCGGCATCCTGCTCACCGCCTCGTTCGGCGTCTTCGGCGTCGGCCTGAACTACCTCATGCCCGCGCGGGCCTTCGAGGTCGTCATCAACTTCGCGTCGGTCTGCGTCCTCGGCACCTGGGGCATGATCATGATCTGCTCGCTGCTGTTCTGGCACCGGGCCCGGCGCGGTCTCGTCACCCGCCCCGCCCACCGCCTGCCCGGGGCCCCGTACACGCAGGCCCTCACCCTGCTGTTCCTGCTCGGCGTGCTCGTGCTCATGTGCGCCGACCACGGGGTGGGGACGATGACCGTGGCGGCCGTGCCCGCCGTGGCGGCGGCGCTCGTCGGCGGCTGGTTCACGGTCCGCCGGCGGATCGCCGCGGCAGGCCGGGCCTCGTCCTGCGCACCTTCCGCGACGCCTCGTCCGCCGGAGCGTCCGTCGGCGTGACCCGTGACGGCCGGGAGGGGTCGGCGGCACGGCCGCCGACCCCTCCGGGCGGGTTCGGGATCAGCAGGTGCCGGCCGGTCGTTCCCGGACGACCAGGTCGGTGGAGCCGGTGGTCGAGTCGAGCCACGCGACCTGGCGGCCGGCGCCGGCCGCCGGGCTGCCCTGCTCGCCGCGGTTGCAGGAGACCCGCTCGCGGCGGGAGCCGTCCGTGGTCAGCTGCCACAGCTTGGGCAGCGACTCGTTGCGGTAGCGGGTGTCGGGCGTGCGGGCCACGAGCGTCAGCGCCTCCTGGGAGACGGTCAGGTCGGAGGCGATGACGGCGCCCGGCTTGTGCTCACTGGCGACGAGGTAGGCGCCGCGGCCGTCGAGACCGGCACTGAGGACCGAGGTCAGGCCTCCGTCGCTCGCGTCGGTGTCCGCCAGCCAGAAGACGTTCTTGTCGTTGACCCCGGTCTGGCCGAGGCTCACCGGCTCGTCGAGTTGCTCGGTCATGACCGCCCGTCCGGTGGTCAGGTCCAGGACCTCCACGCCCAGCCGGTAGGAGCCGCCTTGCGGGTACAGCTTCGCGTAGGCGAGCCGGTCGCCGGCGAGGGAGGGGAGCGCGGTCAGCGTGTTCCACCTGCGCCCGTCGGGGAAGACCGGGGCCTTGTCGGTGGGCCGCAGGTAGGCGACGTGCCGGCCGCCGAGGACGTCGTACTCCTCGAAGACGACGGTGCCCTTGTCCACCCGCAGGCCCGCGACGCCGGTCACCGAGCTGTGCAGGGTCTTGATCGGGCCGCCCGCCACGGGGCGGGACAGGACGTCGACCGAGGTCGGGCCGTACGCCGTCCACACCACGGTCTTGCCGTCGGTCGCCGGAGCGGTGTGGTAGCGGCCGTCGTTGGGGCTGATCACCTTCGGGGAGCCCTTGCGGTCCAGTCGGCCGGCGTAGACCGAGTAGGGCTCGGAGCCGTCGTCGTTGGACTTGGAGACCGTCCACCAGCCGCCGCCCGCGCCCACGCCGGTGTCGGTGGTGTTGAGCTTGCCGAAGAGGGTGTCGGAGTCCACGCCGAGGGCCTGCTCCCACCCGGGGACGATGCCGTGGGCGTTGAACGACCGCTTGACCGTGTTCTGTTGGGCGGAGGTGGCGCCCAGCGCCTTGGCCGCCGCGAGCACCGCGCCCCGGGCCTCGGTGAACCCGTCGATCGGCGTCATGTACTCGGTGACCGCCTTGTACACGATCTTGTCGGCCAGCGTGCCGAGGTCCTCGCGCATGTCCCACAGGGCGCCCGAGAAGATCGTCGAGTTCAGGTGCACGCCGCCGTTGTCGGTGGCGAACGACACGCCCAGGAAGCTCTTCGAGGTGGTGGCCCCGTCGTTGAGGTCGCGCAGGGCGCACTCCGCGGCCGCCTTGGTGCGGCACAGGTTCTCGCCGATCAGACCGGCGGCGGGATCGCTCATCGGCGTACCGCTCGCGGTGACGTCGATCGCGTTGCCGAAGTAGTCGGCCAGGGCCTCGTTCAGGGCGCCCGACTGGCCGGCGTAGACCAGGTTCGCCGAGTGCTCGATGACCCCGTGGGTCATCTCGTGGCCGACGACGTCGGTGTCGGCCGACATCGGCTTGAACTCCTCGTCCCCGCTGCCGTACACCATCTTGGTGCCGTCCCAGAACGCGTTGGCGTAGGGGAGGCCGAAGTACGTCACGCCGACCAGGGAGTTGACGGCCCCGCCCTTGCCGTCGAGGCTGTCGCGGCCGAGCTCGTTCTTGTAGAAGTCGTAGACCCGACCCGCGTTCCAGTGGGCGTCCACGGCGCCCGAGTCGGTCGCCTCGGCGCCGAAGGCGGTGCCCGTGGAGGAGAACATCGAGATGCCGGCCGGCCACTTGCCCGCGGTCTCCGACACCGACCTGCCCCGGGCGTCCCACGTGCCGAGCAGGCTCTTGCTGGTGGTGCGCATGCGTCCGGCGTCCGCCAGCAGGTAGTTGCCGGCCGCCGGATCGTAGGCGATGTCCAGTGCGGCGGCGCTGCCGTTCAACCTGGTCCCGGACCCCGTCTCGGGCACGAGGTTCGCGGGCGCCGCCGGCGGACCGTCCGCCGCCGGCCCGTCCGCCGCCGTGCCGGCGGTCGCGGCCGCCGGGGCCGTCAGCGTCTTCAGCGCGCTGTACTGCAACGCGGGATAGCCCGAGCGGGCGTCCACGTACACCTCGTCCACCACCGGGGCCCCGGTGCCGGGCGCGGTGCCGCGCACGGTGACCCGGTAGGCGAGGACGCCCGCCCCCTTCGGCAGGACGACGAGCCCCTTGGCCTCGCCCGTCATGCCGCCGGCCGCCGGATCGCCGGACTCGGACCGCGGCGCCGCGCCCTTGTCGAGGGCCGTGCCCAGTCGGCGGGCCGTGGCGGCCACCGCACGACGGACGGCGACGTCCTGCGTCACCTGCGGGGTGACGTCGGTGCGCAGGGCGGTGAAGTAGTGCCCCGAGGTGCCGGTCACCACCCGCTTGCCGTCCCGCTTCTGCATGCGTACGACGTACTGGCCCCCGAGCACGTCGACACCGCGGTGCCGCTGCTGGAGGCGAACCGTTTCCTCCTCGGCCCGGGTGGAGGCCGACAGGGGGACGAGGTCGCTGCCCGCCCGCGGGATCCGGTAGCGGCCCTTGTTCGCGTCGAGGTGTTGGCGCGCCGCGTCGGCCGGAGCGGCCTTGGCGTCCACGGCCTCGCGGATGCCCTCGACGAGCACCGGGGTCTCGGTGCCCTGGGCGGGCACCGCGTTGGAGGGGCCGACATCGGGGTCGACGGCCCATGCCGGCGAAGCCGACAGGGTCATCGCGGCGGCGAGCAGAACCGCGATTCCTCCGGCGGACCGGAGCTCTTTCCGCCATATCTGTCGTGCGGCAGGGGTGTGTGCCGGCGAACCTGCGCTGAACCTGGGCAAGGGGTCTCCTCAACCATGAGTGCCTGGTGCGTTGCTGTGAGTCGCCGCAATGCAAGCGCCGCGGAAGGCCGGGGACCAGGGTCGGGCCCGCCTCAGAAGTGGCCATGCACACTTGTGGGGGCTCTGTGAAGGCGGTCAGAATCCCCCGCATGATCGAAACCGACCCGCACGAACGGACTCCGGACCACAGGCGCGGCGACACCGGGGCGGTGATCCGCACGGCCGCCGATCCGGCCTCCGTGTTGCGCGTACTCGTCCGACGCCGACAGGCCCTCCTCGACCAGGAGTCCGCCGACCTGGAGTCCCTGCGCTCCTACGCCGACCGACTGGCCGACCGGCTCCCGGGGGAGGCGGCCAGCACCCACGGGCCCGCCGCGGGCGTGGAGTTCCTGACCGGAGCCGACGCCGTCGAGGCCCGCCTCGACGCCATGCTCGGCGCCGCCGAGACCGAGGTGCTGATCCTCGACCGCATGGCCCGGACCCCGCGGGCGTCCGACCGCGAGGGGGACGCGCAGACGCAACTGGTCCGCGTCCGGGAGCTGCTGGAGCGCGGCGTCACCGTACGCACCGTCACCGACCGCCGCGGCGCCGACTTCCCGGACCGGGCCAAGGAACTCCTCGCCCTCACCGAGCTCGGCCTCCAGGCCCGGATCGGCGCGCGGCTGCCCACCCGCCTCGTCCTCGTCGACCGCCGCACGTGCCTGCTGCCGCCGCCCCGCCGCGACGGCGACCGCGACGGCGACGGCGAGGGGGCCGACGCGGTCGCCCTGGCCTTCGGCGAATCCCTCCTGCACCGGGCGGCCCTGCCGCTCTTCGAATCGCTGTGGGCGCGCGCCACCCCGGTCGGCAGCGCCGGCAGCCCGCTCACCGCCGACCAGCGCGAACTGCTGGGGCTGCTCGCCTCGGGCCTGAAGGACGAGTCCATCGCGCGCCGGCTCGGCGTGCACGTGCACACCGCCCGTCGACGGATCACCCGCATGCTGGAGGAACTCGACGCCGACACCCGCTTCCAGGCCGGCGTCCAGGCCGCCACCCGCGGCTGGCTGCGGCCCACACCCTGACCCGGTGCCTGACCCGGTGTCGACCCGGTCCGGGCGTGGGTCGGGCGTGGGTCGGGCGTGTCCTCGCGGTCCCGGGCGGGATCGTCTCGTAGGTTCGGTACGTCCGGGTTCACCCGGATCTGTTCCGTGCGGCCGTCCGGTGCGCGCCCGCCACCGTACGGCCCGCCCACGAGCCCGCCTGGCCACGAGGGGCCGGCCTCGGCCCGATGGGGAGATCGCGTCCGATGACTCGGCTGCAGGGGCTGCTCGGCCTCATCGTGATCTACGGCTTGTGCTACGCCATCTCGCGCCACCGCGGGCGCATCAACTGGCGGACCCTCGGCATCGGCTTCGCCCTCCAGGTCGGCTTCGCCCTGCTGGTGCTGAAGTGGGAACCCGGACGTGAGGCCCTGCGCTGGTTCGCCGACCTGATCGCGAAGGTGATCGGCTACACGACCGCGGGAACGGAGTTCCTCTTCGGCTCGCTCGCCAAGGGCTCGTCCGTACCCTTCGCCCTCGGGGTGCTGCCCGTCATCATCTTCCTCGGCGCGCTCGTCGGGCTGCTGTACTACCTGCGCGTCATCCAATGGGTGGTGCAGATCGTCGGCGGCCTGATCTCCCGCCTCCTCGCCACCAGCCGCGTCGAGTCGATCTGGGCGACGACGGTGATCTTCCTCGGGCAATCCGAGGCGCCGCTGCTGATCGCCCCCTACCTGCGCCGGCTCACCCGCTCGGAACTGTTCACCTGCATGACCGGCGGGTTCGCGTCCGTGGCCGGTTCCACCCTCGTCGGCTACTCGCTGCTCGGCGCGCCCCTGCCCTACCTGCTGGCGGCGAGCGTCATGAACGCGCCCGCCATGCTCGTCATCGCCAAGGCGATCTACCCCGAGACCGAGAAGACCGAACAGCAGGGCGACATCCGCGGCGTGCGCGACACGGAGTCGGCCAACGCCATCGACGCACTCGCCCGCGGCGCCCTGAGCGGTGGCCGCCTCGCCGTCATCGTCGGCTGCCTGCTCATCGCGTTCGTGGCGCTCATCGCCCTGGCCAACGGCATCCTCGGCGTGGCCGGAAGCTGGTTCGGCGTCGACGACCTGACGTTCCAGCGGGTCCTGGGGTGGATCTTCGCGCCGGTCGCCTGGCTCATCGGGGTGCCCTGGGACGAAGCCTCGACGGTGGGCAGCCTCCTCGGTCAGAAGACGGTCATCAACGAGTTCGTCGCCTACGCCTCCTTCGGCCCCGAGATCCCCTCCCTCGAACCCAAGACCGTACTCATCACCACCTTCGCCCTCGCCGGCTTCGCCAACTTCGGATCGATCGCCATCCAGCTCGGCTCGTTCGGGGCGCTGGCACCCGAACGCCGGGGCGACGTCGCCCGGCTGGGCCTCCTGGCGCTGCTCGCGGGGACGCTCGCCAACCTCAGCAACGCGGCGATCGTCGGCATCGTCGGCTGACCGGGCGGCCGGCGGCCCGGCCGTCAGCCGTCCGCCGCCCGGCCGTGCGCCGGCCCTCCGGCCCCGGCCCCCGAGGTGGTTCCTCCCGCCGTTCCTCCGATCGGTCGTCGTCGCCGGGCGCCTCCGCCCGGTGTGCTGGCGGTGGCGGCCCGGCCGCGCCCCGCACCCCGTGGGACGCGGGCCGCGCGGGCGGCCGGACGGAGGGCGGTCATGGCAGGCACGCGACAGCAGGAGCCCGCCGCGAACCTCTGGGAGGAACACGCGGCCCTCTACGTACGGACCCTCGGCGCCGCGTGCGCCGGACCGGTGCCATCCCTCCTCGACGCCGTCCAGGTGGGCCCCGGAACCCGTGTGCTGGACGTCGGCACCGGCCCCGGCACCGTGGCCGCCGCCGCGGCGGAGCGCGGGGCCGCCGTGACGGCCGTCGACGCCTCGGCCGCCATGGTCGCCCTCGCCCGGGACGCGGCCCCCCGGGCCCACACGCTCATCGCGGCGCTCCCCGGGCTCCCGTTCCGGGACGCCTGCTTCGACGCGGCCGTCGGCAACTTCGTACTCGGGCACGCCGGTCCCACCGGGGCCGTGGTGGCCGAGCTGCGCCGGGTCGTGCGCCCCGGGGGTCGGGTCGGGCTCACCGGCTGGACCGACGCGCCGGCCGCCGGGCAGACCCTGCTGGGCCGGGCCCTGCGCGCCGCCGGCGTCGCGATGACGGCCACGGCGCGACTGCGGCCCCCCGGGGCCGCCCACCCGGGCGACACGGTCGGGATGGTGCGGCTGCTGGACGCGGCCGGGCTGCGGCGGGCCGTCTGCCGGACGGTCGTCTGGGACCTGCGGATCGACGCCGCGGCCTGGTCCGAGGGGCTCGCCCGGCTGCTGGCGACCGGCCTGCCCGCACCGGACGCGGCGGACCCCGCCGAGGTCTCCCGCATCGTGCGGCACGCCGCCGAGCTGAGCCGGCCGTTCCTGTCCGCCGGCGGGGAACTGCGGCTGCCGCACGTCGCGCTGCTGGCGCACGGATGGCGCTGATCCGGAGCCGCCGCGGCCCGGGCGCGGCGGGCGGACCCGCGCGGATGCGGGTAGACAGGAGACAGGGGCGGCGGACGGGCCGGAAGGGAGAGGTGCCCATGGGCGCGACGGGACCGGGGCCGGGGGCGGGACCCGGGTCGGGACCCGGGGCGGGACCGGGACCGGCCCGGTACGGGGGCGCGTGGTGATCGGCGAGGTGCTGCCCCTGGCCCTCGTGATCGCCGTCTCGCCGTTCACGCTGATCCCGGCCGTCTTCATGCAGTTCACCCCCCGGGCCCGCCCCACCGGCGGCGCCTTCCTCGCCGGGTGGATCATCGGGGTCGCCGTGCCCGCGGTGCTGTGCGCGGCGCTGACCTCCGTCCTCGGTTTCGCCTCCCACGACCGGCCCTGGACGGCCTGGGCGCGGATCGGTCTGGGCCTGTGCCTGGTCGCGCTCGGGATCCGTCAGTGGCTGGTCCGGCACGGCAAGGCGGCCCCGGGGTGGATGCGGCTGCTCAGCGAGGCGGGACCGGGCAAGGCGTTCCGGCTCGGCATCCTGCTGGCCCTGGCCAACCCGAAGATCTTCCTGCTGTCGGCGGCGGCCGGGCTCGCCGTCGGCTCCGCCGGGCCGTCCCTCGCGGGGGCGGCGGCCGCACTGGCCGTGTTCACGGCGGTGGCCGCCAGTACCGTCGCCCTCCCCGTCCTGCTGCACGCCGTGGGCGGCCCCAGGGCACTGGGACCGCTGGCGCGGGTCAAGGAGTGGCTGGAGACCCACGCGGCGGCCGTCATGGCCGGGGTGATCGTCGCCATCGGCGTCCTGCTGCTGGTGGAAGGCGCCCTGGGCGTCTGACCCCCGAGGGCGTCCCGCCCCCCGACCCTTCGGGCGGCGACCGGCCCGGCCCCCCGAAGGCCCCGCCGCACCGGGCCCGGACCACCGTCGGGTCAGCCCTCCCAGCGGACGCCGGTCAGTTCCTCCGACACCGCCCACAGACGGGCGGCGGCCTCCCGGTCGCGGGCCGACTCGGCCGTGCTCCGCACCGACGGGGGACCCTTCAGCGAACCGGGCCCGAACGGGCCGAAGTACTGGCCGCCGAGCGCCTCCCGGTCGGTGGCGGCGCGGACCACCGGCCAGGCGCCGCGGTCCTTGCCCTGGGCGATCAGCGCCAGCGGCGCGGAGCGGACCCGGGCGAGCGCCCCGGGCTCCCACAGCGGCGGTCGGGCCGGGGTCAGACCCTGCACGGCCCAGCCCGGGTGCGCGGCCACGCTCCGGACGGCGCTCCCGATCGCCCGCAGCCGCCGGTCCAGTTCGCCGGCGAACAGCAGGACCGCCAGCTTGGACCTGCCGTACGTGGTCATCGACCGGTAGTCGCTGCGGCTCTGCAGGTCGTCGAAGTCCAGGTGGGCCCGGGTGTGGGTGAGGCTGCCCAGGGAGACGACCCGCGCGTCCGTCGCGAGGGCGGGGACCAGCAGGAGGGTCAGCGCGAAGTGCCCGAGGTGGTTGGTGCCGAACATCAGCTCGAACCCCTGCGCGGTCTCGGCGCGCTTCCCGGACGCGGTGACCCCGGCGTTGTTCACCAGGAGGTCCACCGGCCCCGTCGCGGTCAGTCGCCCGGCCGCGCGGTGGACGGAGTCCAGGTCCGCGAGGTCGAGCCGGACCTCGCTCGCCCGGGCGCCGGGCACGGCCGCCCGCAGCGCGGCGAGGGCGGTGCGGGTGCGTTCCGCGCTGCGTCCGGCGAGTACGACGTGCGCGCCCGCGCGGGCCAGTTGCTCGGCCACGTGGTAGCCGATGCCGGCGTTTCCCCCGGTGATCACTGCGGTTCGGCCGTCCTGTGGGGGGACGGCGCGGGGATCCCACGTCATGGTCTGCTCCTTGCGTCTCCCGGGCCGGACGGACCGGGGGTTGTCGCGGCCGGCGCCACCGGGGTGCGTCCCGCGCGGCGGCGCCGGCCGGGAGGCACACCCTAGGCACGGAGGCGGAGCCGACGTGTCCTCCCATCGGTCGGTCCGGCGGTCCGGGCGGCGCCCGTCGGACCGACCGGCCGGACGAAGCGCCACCCCGGGCGCGTCGGTGACCGTCGAGGCGTACGGCGCCCACCGCGAGGTGCGCGCACCGCACCCCGAACGAGGACCGAGGCGACCCATGGACACGTCGAAGCCGAACCCCTCCCGCACCGGCGGGCCGGAGGCACCCGGGGCGGACGCCCCCGGTACCCCGACCCGTGCCCGCACGCGCTTCCCGCGCCGCGGCCGAGGAAGCGACCCCACCCCGCCCGCCGGCCCCCACCACCTCCCGGCGCCCCCGCTCTTCGGCGCCCCGCACAGCTAGGGCCTGTCGTCGAACTCCCGCCTGCCCCGCGACGCCCGGCACGCGCTCTCGCCGCACCGGACGAAAGACCGAGTACGTCCAGTACACGGGCTTCCGCCCGGCACGCCGAGAGCACGCACCAGACGCCGCGGGGCCGCCCTCCGGGCGACGACAGGAGTTCGACGACAGGCCCTAGACCGCCGCGTCCGGGGGCTCCTGGTCCCCGTGGGCCGGGCCGTGGACCTCGCCGCCTCGTCGGTGCGGCGGGCCGGGGCGGCGATCGGGTACCCGTGGAGCCGACCGGCCGATCCCCTCCGGCGGGACCGCGAGGCGGTCCGCGTCCCGTTCGGGGCGCAGGAACAGGGCGGCGAGCGTTCCGGCGAGCGCGAGGAGGAGCGCGGTGAGCAGCCAGGCCCGCCCGTAGCCGGTGACGGCCTCGGGGGCGCCGTCGACGATCCGGCCCAGCACCACCGGGGAGACCACCCCGCCCAGGGACGACACGCCGACGACGACGCCGAGGACCGATCCCCGGCGGTGCGCCGGTGAGATCCGGGCACAGACCGTCTGGCCGACCGTCATCATCGGTGCGCACAGCGCCATCGGGCCGCACATCATCGCCACCTTCAACCACGGTGGGCCGACCACGAACGCGGCGACCGCCGCGGCCGCGCCGACCATCAGCAACCCCGGTCCCGCCCCGGCCGGCACCGGGCCCGCCCGGGCGCCGCGCACGCCGGCGCGCCGGGCCAGCAGGCCGTGGGTCAGCAACACGGCGGCGTTGGCGAGCGAACCCGCCGCCACCGCGAGCCCCGTCGCCCCGGCGGACCAACCCAGGGCCGTGTGCAGGTAGTCGGGGACCCAGGTGAGCTGCGCGCTGATCTGCCAGTAGACGGCGAAGCAGGCGAAGCCCGCCGCGAGCACGCTCGGAGAGGTGAGGATGCGGCCCAGGGGCGGCCCGTCGTCACCCGCGACAGCCCCGTGGTCACCCGCCCCGGCAGCCTCGCCTCCCGCCTCGCCGCCCGGCCCGGCACGCTGCGGAAGGGGGCCCGCCCCCACCGGCGGAGCGAGCGGCCCCTCCCGGCCCCGCAGGGCCCACACCGCCGCCCAACCGATCCCGGCCAGCCCCACGGTCCCGAAGGCCCACCGCCACCCCCACGCGGCGATGACCCAGGTCAACACGGGTGCCGCCAGGGCGACGCCCGCCGCCGCGCCGATCAGCAGCACGGCCGTGGGCAGCGTACGGTCCCGCTGCGCGAACCACCCGTACAGGTGGTGCGCCGCCACCGGGGCCGCCGGGCCCTCCGCGGCCCCGAGCAACACCCGGGTGGCGATCAGCACCCCCAGCCCGGCGCTCGGCCACAGCATCGGCAGCTGCGCCGCGGACCAGGTGAGGGCCATCGCCAGCAGCAGGACCGAGCTGCGCACGCGCCGGGTCAGCAGGGAGACCCCGATCGCGGAGAGGGAGAACAGGGCGAAGAACGCCGCCTGCGCGGAACCGAACTGCTTCCTGGTGAGCCCGAGTTCGTCCATGATCTCCGGCCCGGCCAGGCCCAGTACGGCCTTGTCCGCGAAGTTGACCACCATGAACAGCACCAGCAGCCGGGCGGTCGGCCAGGCACCGGGGAAGTACGGGTCGGGAACCCGCTCCCTGACGTCGCCGGCCCGCCTCACGGCGCGGCGTCGCCGTCCCGACCACCGGCCCCGA
The DNA here is from genome assembly GCF_040650855.1 of Streptomyces sp. NPDC048606. Lineage (NCBI taxonomy): Bacteria > Bacillati > Actinomycetota > Actinomycetes > Kitasatosporales > Streptomycetaceae > Streptomyces > Streptomyces sp. NPDC048606. The sequence goes on from NZ_JBEZIB010000033.1 coordinate 23,233, forward strand.
CGGCATCGGCGGCATCGGCGGCGCCGGCCCCCGCCGGATCGTCCGCCAACCCCACACCGACCCGGCCCGCCGCCCGCTCGGCACCCTGCGGGGTGCGGGCCAGCTCCGTCGCCACGTCCGTCCCCTCCACCACCGCCGAGGACTCCGCCGCGGCCCAGGCGAAGATGCCGCGGGCCATGGTCGAGGTCTCGATCCCGGCCCGGTGGGCGTACACCTCGGCCCGCACCCGGGCCACCTCCTTGTCCCCGGGCGCGGCGAGCGCCGCCGTCTCCGCCAGGTGCGCGGCCAGGCGCGGCCGTCCGTCCGCCAGCAACTCGGCCGCCCGCGCCGCCAGGACGTGCGCGCCCCCCGCCGCGACGGCGAACTCGACGGCCACCTCCGCCTCCGGCGCCGGCTTGAGGTGCGCCGGGTTCTGGTCGTACCAACCTCCCCACAGGCGCCACAGGTTGCGCACGACGAACTCCGGCTCGTCGTACGCCGGCCGCAGGTACGGCCTGGCGAGCAGGGACTCCGGGACCCGCACCCCCCGCACGACCTCGTCCAGGCGCAGCCCCTGGTTCATCAGCTCGCGCGTACGGTCGCACAGCGTCTGGAGCAGGACGGCCGTGTCGGTCAGCGCCTCCCGCACCCGCCCCGCCCCGACGATGGGCACGCCGTGACCGGGCAGCAGGACCTCGGCCCCCAGGTCGGCCATGGCCCGCAGCGCGGCCGCCCACTCCTCCGGATAGCGCTGCGCCTTCTGCGGGTTCCCCGCGTTGGGCGTGTTCCAGATGAACAGGTCGCCCGTGCACAGCACCTTGAGCTCGGGCACCCAGACGTAGGTGTGGTCGTCGGTCTCGCCCCGGGCGTGCACCAGCTCGAAGGTGAGGCGGCCCTGCCGCAGGGTGCGACGGGTCCGGTAGGAGCTGTCCGGGTAGCGGTACTCGGTGGGCCAGTCCAGCCACGGCACTCCGAACTGCTTCCGGTTGATCCAGGAGTTGTAGCCGTCGGTGCGACGGTAGCGGTCGAAACGGGCCGCCACGGCCTCGTGCGCCACCACCTCAGGCCGGTGCTCCTCGGCGTCGAACGGACCGATCCCGCCCACGTGGTCCACGTGACCGTGGGTGAGGACCACCGCGGCCACGCGGGCCGCGGAGAAGTTCCGTACGGCCGTGTGCCGCTGCGGCGCGGACAGCACGTCCCCCGAGTCGACCAGCACCAGCCCGTCGCCGGTGTCGAACACCACCGAGTTCGCGAACCCCGGGCAGAAGCCCACCTCCTCGCGCAACCGGATCAGCCGCTCCCCGGACCAGACGCCGGTGAGGTGGTCCTCCAGGCCCGCCGTCCCGTGCCAGACGCGATCGGCGTAGGCCAGGTACTCCGGGGACCGGTCGGGCAGGTCCGGGCCGTCGGCGAACGGCTCGGGAACGACGGATGCGCTCATGGATCCTCTCCTTCTGCTTCCGCTCGTACGCGCGAACGGTGGTTCCGCGCTCGCACCGTGAGTCTCGGCGCCCGGGGAGCGCCGCGACACCGTCCCTCGTCACACAGGGCGGGGCCGGTTAGGGTGACGCGTCACATCTCCGGCCCCTGGAGGGCACGTGGTATCCGAGGCCGCCCGCACGCTCGCCGTCCGCTGCGAGGGGCGCGCCAACTCCCTCGCCCGGAAACTGAGCAGGGAGGTCTTCGAGAGCGTGCCCGGGTACGCCGAACTGCCCCCGGAGATCAAGGACCTGGAGATCGCGGCCACCGTCCGGCACGGCGTACGCCTCTTCCTGCGCGGCGTCGCCCACCCACCCGCCGACCCGGACGGGTACGCCCTCTTCCGGGAACGCGCCGCCCGGCGCGCCGAGGAAGGGGTCCCGCTGCACCTGCTGCTGCGCACCTATGCGCTCGGCGTGCACGGCCTGTGGCAGGTGATCCGGGAGGAGGCCCGGCCGGACGAGAGCGGAGCCGTGGCCGAACTCGTCGACCTGCTGCTGCGGGCCCAGACCGACGTCGTGGGGGTGGTGACGGAACGCTACCTGGCGGAGCGGGAGGCGCTCGCCGCCGAGCGCGCGGCGGACGGCACGCGCCTCGCGCACCGGCTGCTGGACGGCGGACTCGGCCCCGAGGACGTCCGGCACGCCGACGTGGACCTCACCGGCCCGCTCCTCGTCCTCGCGCTGGGAGCCGAGCCCGCCGCCCCCACCCCACCCGGTGGACCCGTCGGCCACCACCGGCGGCTGCGGGGCCTGCGGAGCGCCCTCGCCCGGATCCCCGGCGCCGCGACCACCGCACTGCTGGCCGAGGAGCCGGAGGGCGGGGACCTCGCCGGGCGGGCCGTGGTGCCCGGGTGCGCCGGCGTCCCCACCGGCCTGGCAGCGCACCTGTCGGAGGGGTACGGGGCCCCGCTGTACGTCGCCGCGGCGCACGCCCCGGATCCGGCAGGGGTGCCCGAAGCCGCCAGGACCGCGGCCGAGATCGTACGGATCGCCCGCGCGAGCGGTCTGCCGGCCGACCGCGTGCACCGACTGGACGGCGTCCTGCTGGAGTTCCACCTCTCGCGGCCCGGCCCCGGCAGCGACAGCATCGCCGGCCTGCTGGACCCCGTCGGGCACCGCCCGGAACTGCTGGCCACGCTGCGCAGCCACCTGGAACTGCGGCTGGACCGCCGGGCCACCGCCGCCGCCCTCGGCGTCCACCCGAACACCGTGGACAAACGCCTGGCCCGGCTGACCGCCCTGACCGGCCTGGACCTCTCCTCTCCCCGGGGCACCGCGCTCGCCCTGGCCGCCCAACTGCTCCGCGAGACCCGCCGACCCGCCCACGGCGCCCGCGACGGCGCCTGAGCGGCCGGGCCCCGACCCCTCCTGCGGCACGGCGCGGGACACCGACCGACCCCTCACGCCTCGGCGGTCGCGGGCCGCCGTGCCGCCAGGGCGATGGCGCTTCGGGTCCGCACCCGTACGGGAGCCGTGCGGACGGCGGACCGCGTACGGACCACGGCCACGGCCGCCACGACGGCGATGGCGACGCAGCAGGCACCCGCCAGGGCGAACGCCGCGCGCGCCCCGAAGGCCTCGGCGGCCACGCCGGCCAGCGGGGCGCCCGCGGCGGCCGAACCCAGCGTCACCAGCATGGCCAGCCCGGCCACCCGGCCCTGGAGCCCGGGCCCCGCCTCCATCTGCACGGCCGTCGCCGCCGTGGTGGTGAAACACAGCGCGGCGATCCCGACGGGGACGAGCAGCGCCCCGAAGGCCGCCATCGACGGGACGAAACCGGCCGTGACCTGGAGGGCGCCGATCGAAGCGGCGCAGACCGCGAGGGTCCGCAACGGACAGGTCCGCAGCCGGGCGGCCAACAGGGCGCCGAGCAGGGACCCGACGGCCAGCAGGGCGCTGAGCGCGCCGAAGGACTGCGGTGCGGCGCCGAAACCGTCGGTGGCCAGGGCCGGCAGGAGGACCGGCAGGTTGATCCCGAACAGGGCCATGAGCCCGCTCAGCACCAGCGTCCACCGCAGCCGCGGCCGGGCCGCGAGGACCACGAGGGCCCCGTGGCGCCGGGCCGGGGCTTCCGCGTGCGCTCCGGGCGCCCGGTCCAGAGCCCGGACGTGGCGCAGGGCGAGCAGGACGACCGCGCAGAGCACGGGGGTGAACGTACAGAGCAGGAAGGCCCAACCGGTGCCGAGGCAGCCGATGACCAGACCCGCGGCGGCCGGTCCGAGGATCCGGGCCAACTGGAAGTTCGCCGTCGCCAGTCCCGTCGCCGCGCGGCGGTGCTCGGGCGCGACCAGGCGCGGGATGAGGGCCTGTCGGGCCGGCCCCTCGACCGCCGTCATCACGCCGAGCGCCCCGGCGAGGACGCACACCGACCACATGCGGGCGGTACCCGTGGTGACCAGGACCGTCATCGCGAGCGCCAGGAGCGCGGCGGCCGCGTTGCACCACACCATCAGGCGCCGGGGCCGGTGGCGGTCCGCGATCGAACCGCCCCACAGGCCGAGGAGCAGCGCGGGCAGGCACTGCACGGTCACCACGAGGCCGACCGCCGCCGCGCTCCCGGTGAGTTGCAGTACCAGCCAGTCCTGGGCGGTGCGCTGCACCCAGGTGCCGGTACCGGCCACGGACTGGGAGAGCAGGAAGAGCCGGAAGGCCCGGGAGGCGAGGGGACCGTTCCCGCGGTCGCGACGGCGCAGCTCGCGCAGGGCGCGGGGGAGGGCGGTGACGGACGGGGCGGTGCTGTGCGGGAGGGGGGACATGGCACGTTCGCTCCTGGGCGTGGCGTGGAGTCCGTCGCGGTGGCCGCGCGAACGGGGCGCGGTCCGCCGGTCGGCTCCGGTGGCTCCTCGACGCTAGGAGGGAAGTCCGGGCCGCGGATTCCTCCGGACGGTCGGCGCGGGGGAGGAACCGCGTGGTCGCGGGCGGTCGAGGGGGCTGACGCGTTCGTCCGGTCGGGGGGCCGAACGGATGACGGGCGGGCCGGGGGCCTGACGGTTCAGTGGAGGGGTCGGTGCAGCAGACCCCCCACCCCCTGGGACCCGCCCACCCCGTACGGCACCGACGGGTCCCATCGTTCTGGAGGACCTGATCATGCGTGTCACCCGTACCATCGCCGTCTCCGGTATCGCCGTCGCCGCCCTCGGTTTCACCGGCTCCGCCGCCTTCGCCGCGGACACCGCCCACAGCCGCCCCGAGGTGGCGGTCCCGCACTCCTCGGCCGCCAACCTCCCGCACGCCCACCCCGCGACCGTCTTCGCCCAGGGCGGCGGGTTCAAGCTCGCTCCCGCCCCCGAGGGTGGCGGCGTCAAGCTCGCCTCCGCCCCCGAGAGCGGCGGGTTCGAGCTGACGTCCGTTCCCCGGGGCGGGTTCGAGATCTGAGCGGCGGGGCCCGGCCACGACCCCCTGACACGGAGCCGGGCGCGGCCGTCCCCCTCCCGGGCCTCCCCACCCCCGGCAGGCACGACGCGCCCGTCTCCGTGGTGTCGACCGCCCCGCACGCGACCTCCGCGTGCGGGGCGGTCGGTTTGCGTGAAAGCGGTCACGCCGTCACGCCGTCACGCGTTCAGGAGCAGGCAGTCCCACGGCACCGCGAGGGACCGCGGCAGCAGCCCGGCGTACTGCGCCAGCGCGAGGCAGGTGCCCGCCGCCCCGTTGAGGAACCCGAGTCCCGTCCCCCCGGCCGCCGGGAGGCCCGAGGGTCCCCGAGAGGCCTCCGCCGCCAGGTCCACGGTGACCCGGGCGGCGCTGCGCGCGAGCGTCCGGTGACCCGCGCGCAGCGCGCACACCAGGACGCCCGCGCTGCCGTGGCACAGGCCCGGCCCGACGGTGTCCCAACCGGCGGCGGGCCGTCCGGCCGACGCGGTCAGGACCTGGTCCGCGAGGCGCGCGTACGCCGGATCGCCCAGGGCCGCGGAGGCCGGTCCGAGGGCGCGGGCGATGCCCGGGGCGCCGTAGCACCACGCGTCCCGGCGGCCGTTCCGAGGGCCGGAACCCGAGCCGGCTCCGGCGCCCGTGACGCGCGGTGGCCAGGAACCGCCCTCCCGTACGGCCACCAGCCAGTCGGCCGCGACCCGTACCGCGGCCCTCCGCCCCGGCAGGGGCGGACCGGTGGTCTCGGCGAGGGCCAGCAACGCCAGCGGCCCGGCGATGCCGTGGGCCATCCCGGTGACGGCGCCGCCCCCGGGGTGCCCCGGGACCGGGCCGGGCCACCGCCCGGCGGGCCGCCACCGTCCCGGGCGATCCGGCGTTCCGTCGAGGACCATCCGCGTCAGGGTGGACAGCGCGGCCGTCAGCCCCGAGGCCGACTCGGCGGCCAGGCCGGATCCGTGCGCCGCGAGCAGCACCCTCCCGATGCCGGTGAGCCCGCTCATCACGTCGTGGACCGGCCCCGGCCACGGGTGGGCCTCCAGTGCCTCGGCCCGCGCCGCCAACGCCTGGGCCCGCGCCGCCAACCAGCGCACCGCGTCCCGCACCGCGTCGCCCGGCGGCTCGTCCCGGAACACCGACCCCGCCCCGACCGTCAGCGACGCGGCCAGGCCGCCCGGGCCCCGGTACACCCCGTCGGGCCGGGCGGCCCCGAGGGTCTCGGCGGCGAGCCGCCAGTGCGCCAGGGCGCGCGCGGCGGACCCGGGTACGGCGTCGGCGAGGGCGGCGTGCAGCAGCGCGGTGCCGGCGAGGCCGTCGCAGAGGGTGTGCCCGCGGTCCGGGGGCAGCGCGCGGGCCACCTCGACGGGGTCGGCCAGCGCGTCCGCGATCCGCAGGGCGACGTCGGCCGCCGCTCGCCGGTCGGCGGTCACGACGGGCGGCGCAACCGGTCCGAGGCCAGGGAACGCACGAGGCGCTCCAGCGCCGGATCGGGTCCCAGGAGCCGGTTGACGTGCAGGTGGATCAGATCGGAGGCGCACAGGGACGCCACCTCCTCCCGTCGCGCCACGTCGAAGCCCTCCCACAGCGCGGTCCGGTAGGCGGCCAGGGCCCGTTCGCGGGCCTGCCACCGCGCGGTCGGACGTACGGGGACCACGCCCTCGCCCGGCGCGGCCCGGAGCCGACCGCGCAGTGCCTCCCGCCACCGGCGGCCGGTGGCGTCGAGCGGGGCCCGGCCGAGCGCCGAGGGCGACCCGGCCGCCAGCACCCGTGCCACGGACACCGCCCCGGCCGCCGCGAGCAGGACGCGGTCCGCCGTCGCCGCGAGGGCGGGGTCGGCTGGATCCGCGTCGTCGGGACCGGGGAGGGACGGGTCGGGCCGGTCGAGTTCCGTGAGCGCGTCGAGCACCAGCGCGCTGTCGGCGACGAACACCTCCTCCGCCGCCGCGAGCCCCGCGCTCCCGCCGTAGCGTTCGGTCTCCGGTACGTACGCCTCCCAGCGCGCGGCGCCCGCCAATCCCAGGGCCGCCATCCGGGCGGCCCACCGCTCGGCGGCCCGCCGCACCCCGGGCGCCGGCCCACCCCCCGGACCGCCGAACCGGATCCGCAGATGGGGTCCGAACTCCGGGGTGTCGTAGCGCAGCCAGAAGCACCGCGGTGCCTCGGCGGCCAGCCGGCGCAGCACCGCGTCCTGCCGGTGCTCTGGCACCCGCAGCGCCAGGGAGGCCCAGCCGCGGGCCCCGGCGGGGTCGAGCACCGGCCCGCGCGCCGCGCCGGACGGTACGGCGAAGCAGCGGGGATCGAGCCGGACGGCGTTCCCGGGAGCCCTGGCGCGCAGGGACACGACGAGTTCCAGCACGTGCCCGCCGTCCGGTCCGCGCACGACCGCCGGGTCGTGGCCGGGACCGCCCAACGGTTCGAGGACGGCCCGGACGCCGTGACGCACCCGGCCGCGCAGCACCTCCCGGTCCCGGGCGTCGTCGAGGTCGACCGGGAGCAGGCGGTCCGCCTCGTCGACGAGGACGGTGCGGGGCGGGGCCGGCCGGGCGCCGGCCCGCCACGCGGCCAGCCGGGCCGCGAACCCGTGCGGCCGGTCGGCCGCTTCGAGGACCTCCTCGGGCAGGTTCCACCGGGCCGGCGCGAGCAGCACCTCCCGGTACCGCACGCGGGGGGTGTGGGGGAGCGCCTCGTAGGGGCCCCAGGACCACGTGCGCCAGGGCCGGGTGCCCGCCTGCCCCAGCAGCCGCAACAGTCGGGCGGCGGGGGGCAGCAGCGCGGGGACGGCCCGGTGGCCGACCACGGGCAGCACCGGCCGGCCGTTCCGCGGCGCCCAGAGCACCAGCCGGCCGCCGGCGGACACCAGGTACAGGTCGGCCGGGACGAGGTCGCCGGGCCGGGGCGGCACGTCCACGGCGATCCGGTACGGTGCCAGGCCGGCCGGGGCCGTGAGCGCGCCGGCGGCCGCGTCGGTCGGCCGGCAGACGATCTCGGCGACCATCGGGCCCGTCCCGTCCGACGGCCCGTCGTCGGGCCGGCGCGGCCACCCCAGCTCGGCGGCGTACCGGCCTGCCGCCGAGCCGGCCTGCTGCGAGCCGGAGTACGGGCACACGGCCAACCGCAACGCCCCGGAGGGCGCGCGCACCACCCGGACGTGGATCTCCGCGGACCGCGGCGGAGGCTCCGCGGACGGAGAGGTCAGACGGTCGACCAGGGCATCGGTGAGGACGACCTCCCCGCACGCTCCGCCGCTCCCACCCTCACCCTCCACTTCAGCTTCACCCCCGGCCCCGGTGGCGAGCCGGGCCAGCAGGGCGGACCGGTCCGGCCCCGGCTCGCGGAGCCTGCCCAGGCCGTCGTCCGCACCGGGCGGGCCGAGGCCCGCCGCCGGGTCCAGCACCTCGGCCAGCGGCACCGGCCGCCGCGTGCCGTAGGCGGCGACGAACCGTCGGTGGTAGTCGGCCAGCGGCGGCAGGGTCGGCGTGGTGCGCCACAGGACGTCGGCTGCGACGGCGGCCTGCTCGCCGAGGCGCGCGGGCAGTTCGATCCGGGCGTCGGCGTACGCGTCGGCCACCAACGGTCGTCGGGGCGGCGCGGGATCGCGCATCAGCCCGCCGACCGAGCGCAGCAGCGCGATGCGATCGGGCGCGCCGGGCGGCAGGGCGTCGGCCCGCGCCAGCAGGTCCCGGACCCGGCGCAGGGCGAGCCCCTCGGGGGTCGGCGGCGCGTGGTGGGCGAGGCGGCGCAGGGCGGCGTCCGGCCGGCCGTCGGGGGCGAGGTCGGTCAGCAGCAGCCCGGAGCGGATCAGCTCCCGGACCGCCGACTCGGCCGCCGACCGGGCCGCCGCGGTGGGTTCCGCCGCGCCGGCGGTCGCTCGGGCGGTCGTGCCGGCCGTCGTGCCGGGGCGCCGGCCCACACCGCCGTCGCCGGTCCCGTCACGGCCGTCGCCGGTCCCGTCACCGCCCGTCCCGCCGTCGGCGTCGCCGGGCTCGCCGCCGTCGGCACCGTCGTCCTCGCCGTCGCCGGACGCGGCCCACGCGGTGAGCCGGGCGAGGAGCGGGGCCGCGGCGTGCCCGCCGACGCAGGTGTCGAGCAGCCACCGGGAGACCCCGGTGACGCGGACGCTGTGCAGGGCGAGCGGCCCGGGGGGTCGGGCGTGTTCCACCTCGTACCTCCCGTCCACCGTACGGACCAGGGGGTGGGTGGTGAGGGTGAGACCGTCGAGCACCGAGGGATCGTCGAGCATCCGGTCGTACACGGCCGCGAGCCAGAGCGGGTTCGGGGCCGTCACCGCCCGGTGCGCGGGGCCGAGGGTCGGGGCGGGCGGCCCCGCCCCCTCCGGGAGGTCGGTCCGCCCGCTCCGGAACCGGGCCGTGGCCACCGCGCCGAAGACGCCGTGGGGCGTCGGCCGGGTCCGCGAACGGACCTCGTACGCCCGCAGGGCCCGCTGGGCCCGGGGACGCGTACCGTCGGCGGCCGCGAGGTCCGGGGCGGCGAGCAGGATCCCCTCGGCCAGCAGGCCGAGGCCGGCGCCGGGCCGGTCCGCGGCCCGCAGCGCGATCCGCGCGAGGGCCACGGGTTCGGGGTCGAAGAGCCGCCTCGGCGTCATGACCCGGCCTCGATCGGCTCCGGTCGCGGTCGGTCCGGCACGGGGTTCAGTCGCCGGCCGGCGTCGGGCGGCCGGCGGCCGGCGGCGGCACGGGGTCGGCACAGCCGGTCGTCATCCAGTCGGGCACCGTCAGGTCCCGGCCCCGGACACCCAACGCACCGGCGCCCGCGCTGTACGTGTCCCGCGTACGGGGGTCGAGCCGGAAGGCGTCGCCGAGGAAGTGCGCGTCCATGGTTCCTCCTCCATCGAGCCGGCGGGGCGGTCCCGCCGGCCGCGACCACCGTAGGAACCGTCGCCGCCGGCTCCCGTCCTCCGACCGGACGGTTCCCGGGACGACCCGCTCCGCCCGCCGTGGTCCCGCCCGTCATCCGGTCGTAGGACGGCGACCGGTCGCGGGCGGGGCGACGATGGCCACCTTTTCCGCTCGCCCCGTTGGGAGGACATCTCATGGAGAACGACCCGCCCGTCACCGGTACCCCGTCGCCCGGCCCGCTCCTCACCCTCGAACGGCTCGATGCCCGGGGGCCCGCGCGGGACGCCTGGGCGAAGACCTTCTGCGTCTTCTGCATGGGCACCTGCATGCAGGTCAAGACGGACGTCCCGCCGCGCCGCAAGGGCCGCGGGCGCCGGTAGGAGAGGAGGTGGAGGAACGAAGACGCGGACAGCCGACCGCCCTTGACCCGGTACGCGGACCGGATCAAGGGCGGTTGTGGTCAACGGGCCGCGCCCACCCCGTCGCCGGAGTGGCGTGCCGGCGGTTCGACGAAGGTCGTCGGGGCGTTGAAGCAGTAGATGCAGGAGCACCCGCGCTCCTCGGACCCGCTGCGGGGCAGCGGCGTCGGAACGAGGCTGATGTCGCTCGCGCGTGCGGTGGTGGTCGAGGTGAGTACGTTCTCGGACACGATTCCTCCTGGAAGACTGGACGTTCGGTCCGCACCAGCACACCAGCGGCCCGCCGCGCGTCAGGTCATCCGATCGGACCACGCGTCGGACGGTCCGGACCGACGCGGCGGCCCCGAGGCGCTGCGACGACACCCCGCGTCCTCCGATCGGGGGTACCGGCGAGGCCCCCCGACCCCACCTACTGTCCGGATGACGGAGAACCACGTGTCCGGCACGACATGGCCGCTGACCGGGCGCGGGGCGGAGCTGGAACAGTTCGCCGCCGCGTTGGACGACCCCTCCCTCGGGGCCTTCCTCGTCTTCGGCCCGCCCGGTGCGGGCCGTTCCCGGCTCGCCGCCGAGTGCCGGCGCCGGGCGGCGGGGGCGGGGCACCCGGTGTCCGTCGCCCGGGCCACGGCCGCGGCCGCGCGGGTGCCGCTCGGCGCCCTCGCGCACCTGCTGCCCCCGGACGTCTCCGCGACCCGACCGGCCCACCTCTACTCCCGGACCTCGGCCCATCTGCCCCGTCGCGCCACGGGCCGCGGCCGGCCCGTGCTGTTCGTGGACGACCTGCACCTGCTCGACACCGCCTCCACGATCCTGATCCGGCAACTCCTGGACGCGGGAAGGGTGTTCCTGCTCGCCACCGTCCGCACCGGCGTGCACGACAGCCCCGGTGTCGCCGCCGCGGCCGTCATGGCCGAACAGGACACCGTCCGGCGGGTGGACCTCGACCCCCTCGACGAGGAACGGACCGCCGCCCTGCTCAGGCATGCCCTCGGACGGCCCGTCACCGGCAGGGCGGTCGCCCGCCTGCACCTGCTGTCGGGCGGCATGCCCCTGCCGCTGCGCGAACTCGTCCGCGCGGCCCTCGCCGCGTCCACCCTGACGAGCGACGGCGCCGTGTGGGACCTGACCTCCACGGACGTCGCCCTCACCCCGCACCTCGCGGGCCGGCTGCGGGCCCAACTCCGGGCCGGCGGCCCGATCCGGGACCTGGAGGTGCCGGCCGTGTGCGGCCCCTGCCCGCTGGCGTACGTACGGGAACACCTCGATCACGACCGGATCGCCGCACTGGAACGCACCGGGCTGGTCGCCGTCACCCGCGACGGCCGCCGCACCACGGTGCGCCTGACCCAGCCGCTCCACACGGTCGTCCTGCGCCGCGACGTGCCCGAGGTCCGCGCCCGAAGCCTGCTGCTGCACTACCTGGCCTGGAACGAGGAGCGCGGGTCCCGCCGCAGCGGCGACCGGGGCATGCGGGCCGTCCTCACGCTCCGGGCCACAGGCCGCAGCATGCCCGGCGACCTGGCCGAGGCCGTCCGGCACGCCGCCGACTTCGAGGACCTCGACCGGGCGCGCGGGCTCCTGGAGTCCGTGCCGCGCGCACAACGCGACTACGAGGCCCTGCACCTGTTGGGCCAGGCCCTGTTCCGGGCCGGGGACTGCACCCGGGCGGAATGGGCCCTCGCCCAGGCCGCCGCGCTCGCCGGCGACGAGCGGGAGGTCCGCGACACCCTCGCCGCCCGCGTGCACAACTTCGTCTACGGGCTCGGCGACGCGACGGACCGCGGCCGCGCCGCGATCGAGGCCATCGAGGAGAGCGGGCCGCGGGTCACGACCGCCGTCGGCCGCGGCGAGCTGTCCCTCCTGAGGGCCACGGTCGCCGCCGGAGCCGGCGAGTTCCGGCGCGCGCTGGAGCTCTGCGCGGAGTTCACGGGCTCCGGGGCGTCGTCCCCGCAACCCGTGCCGACGCCCCTGGCCCTGCGCGCCAAGCTCCTGGAGGCCCTGTCCCTGGCCTGCCTGGGCCGGGCCGACGAGGCGGTGACCTCGGCCCGCGCCGCGGTCGAGACGCGGGCGTCCACACCCGTGCCGACGTCGCCACCGGCACCGGGGCCGGATCCGTACGCGGAGGTGACGGCGGCGGTGGCCCTGGACACGGTCCTCGTCAGCGTCCTCACGGCGGCGGGGCGCCTCGGGGAGGCACTGACGTACGGGACCCGCACCCGGGGCGGGCGCCGCCCCTTCGACCCGTACGAGAGCAGATGGCTGGTGATGGCCCTGGGACGGGCCGCGCTGGCAGGCGGCCGACTGGAACAGGCACGCCTGATGTTCGCCGAGGTCGTCCGGGCCACCCGCACCCAGCGCGCGGCCCTGTTCGCCGAGGCCCTGTGCCTCCAGGCCGCCGCCGCGGCGCAGCAGGGAGACCTGGAGGCCGCGAACCGCGCCCTGGACGAGGGCGGGCGGGCCGCCCCGCCCGGCGCCGCCCTCCCGGACCATGCCTTCGGCGCCGCCTGGACCGCGGCGTGCCGGGGCGAACTCGGCCGGGCCCGGCACCTGCTCGCCACCGCCGCCGAACAGGCCCGCCTCCTCGGCCACACCTGGCGCGAGTCGGTGCTGCTGACCGATCTGACACGACTGGGCGGAGCCGCCGACGCGGCGCCACGCCTGAGCGAGATCGCCGCCGAGCTTCCCGAGCCCGGGCACGTGGCCCGCTCGGACCTGGCCCGGGCCTGGCGCGACGACGACCCCGACCGCCTCCTCGAACTGGCGGACCGGTTCCACGCCCGCGGAGCCGACCTCCTCGCCGCGGAAGCGGCCTCCACCGCAGCCGCGACCCTGCGCACCCAGGGTCGTGCGCGCCGGGCCCAGGCCGCCTCCCGTACGGCCTCGACCCTCCTCGACCGGTGCCAGGGGGCCCTGACCCCCGCGCTGCGCACGGCCCACGCGGGCAACCGGCTGAGCACGCGGGAGACCGAGATCGCCCTGCTGGCCTCCCGGGGTGTCTCCAACAAGGAAATAGCCGCGGACCTGCGGATATCGCCGCGCACCGTGGAGAACCACCTCAACCGCGTCTACCACAAGCTCGGCGTGGACGGCCGTGGGGACCTCGGGGCCGCCCTCCGCCCCCACTGACACGGCCGCTCACCGAGCCCGCGCAATGAGTGGTGAACACTCACGACGCGCGGATCCGGCCGCCCTAGATTCCGACCGGGCGGCACGGAGCCGCCACACCGGAGGAGAAGAGGGGCGGGCGTGGGAGACGAGACGTACGACAGCGGATGGGACCTGGGGAGGCAGTGGAAGTGACCCCGGTGCGGAGCGGGAATCGGAGCGGGAATCGGAGCGGGAGGCGGAGCGCGAGCGGTCGCGGCGCGTCCTCCCCCCGTTCCTCCGGACGGAGGGCGAGGCAGACCTCCGCGGATTCCTAACGTTGTCGGGTCCCCGAGCGGGCGTACGGCGCGCCGCCGCGCCACCACGCGCGGCGCACGCAGCACAAGCGGAACGCGCGCCGCGCCCGTGCTCCCGATTGCGAGCGTCACCAGCCATGAATCAGATCGACACGGCTTCCCCCACCCCGACCGGATCGCCCCCGACCGACACCACCCTGCCCGGCCTCTTCGAGGCGCAGGTCGCGCGCACGCCGTGTGCGCCGGCCGTGGCGGGGCCCGACGGGATGGTGAGCTACGCCGAGTTGAACGAGGGGGCGAACCGGCTGGCGCGGTATCTGGTCGCCGTCCACCGGGTGGGCCCGGAGGACGTGGTGGGCCTGGCGGTGCCGAGGTCGACGACGGCGATCACGGCGTTGCTGGCCGTGTCGAAAGCGGGGGCGGCGTACCTGCCCCTGGACACGGCGCATCCGGCGCGCCGGACCTCGGCCGTCCTGGAGTCGATCGCTCCCCGGTTGCTGTTGACCACGCGCGAGCAGGCCGAGGCGCTGCCGCGGACCGGGACGCGCCGGATCCTGGTGGACGAGCTGACGTGCGCGGGCTGGTCGGCGGCCGATCCGACGGACGGGGACCGGACCGCGCCCCTGCGCCCCGAGCACCCGGCCCGGCTCCTCCCCACCCCCGACCCCACGGGCACCCCCGAGGGCGTCGTGACGACGCACGCCGGCCTCGTCGGCCCGGCCGCGAACCTCGAACCACGGTTCGCACTGGACGGGACGAGCCGGGTGCTGCAACTCGCCTCGACGAGCCTGGACGCCGCCTCGACGGAACTGCTGATGGCCTTCGCCTGCGGCGGGACGCTCGTCCTGCCGCCCCCCGGCCCCCTCGCGGGCGAGGAACTGGCCCGCACCCTCACGGACCACCGCGTCAGCCACGCGCTGATTCCCCCGGCCACCCTGGCCACCCTTCCCCACGACGACTTCCCGCACCTGCGGACCCTGGTGGTGGGCGGCGAGGCCTGCCCGGCGGAGCTCACCACGCGGTGGTCGCCGGGCCGCCGCATGATCGACACGTACGCGCGCGCGTACCCGTCGGACGAGGGGGTGTGTCCGGCACCGCCGGGCGCGGTGGGCCGGACGAGGAACAGGGGCTGACGGCCCCGCAGCCGATCACGGTTCCTCCGGCGGATGGTCCGAAGGCAGGACGACCGGTGCGGCGGACCCCTGGTGTGCTGGGGCCTGTCGTCAAACTCCGGGGCCGCCCGCCGGGCGACGACGGGAGTCGGACGACAGGCCCACCCGGACACCCCACCCCGCACCCGTACGAAGGACCGCCATGGACCGCCCCGGCCACCGCCCCACAGGACGCGCCACCGCCGCGTGCGCCCCCGGGACCGCCTCCGTCCGGGGGGCCGTCGCCCTGGCCGCCCCGCTCGCCGTCGGGCTGGCGGCCCACCACCCCGAGTACGGCGCGCTCGCCTCCCTCGGCGCCCTCCTCGGCGTGCTCACCGCCACCGCGCCCGCCCGCCGGACGCGGCTGCGCACGGTCACGGCCTCCCTCCTGCTCGGTGCTGCGGGCGCCGCCCTCGGCGGACTCGTCGACGGCCGGGGCTGGACGGCGTTCGGGGTGCTGACGGCCCTGGCCCTGCTCTCCGGGATGCTCTCGGCGCTCGGACGCGCCGCCTCACTGGCCGGACTGATGCTCCTGCTGAACGCCGTCCTGGCGGCCGGGGTGCCCCCCACCGGCACGCCGTGGTGGCTCCCGCCCCTGCTGGTCGCCGGAGGCGGGCTGCTCATCCTGGCCCTGTGCCTGCCCACCGGGCTCCCGGGCACGGGAGCCCGGCGCGCCCGCGCCGCCGCCCCGGCGCCGCCCGCACCGCCCGCGCCCCGTCGGCCGCGTGCCTTCCTCGCCTCGCCCGCCCCGTGGTGCTACGGCCTGCGCCTGGCCCTGTGCGTGGGCCTCGCACAGGCCCTGGTCGTCCTGATGCCGTACGAGCGGGCCTACTGGGTCCCCGTCACCGTGGTCTTCGTCCTCAAGCCGGACCTCGGCTCCGTCTTCTCGCGCGCCCTGCTGCGGGCCGCCGGCACGGCCACCGGGCTCCTGGTCGCCGTCGCCGTGTTCGCCGCCGTGCCGCGCGGCTGGTGGGAGCTGCCCGTGCTGATGCTGCTGGGCGCGCTGCTCCCCGTCCTGTCCCGTCGCGGCTACGGCTTCCAGACCGCGGCCGTGACCCCCGTCATCCTCCTGCTGTCCGACCTCGGAAACCTGGAGGGGGCCGAGCTCGTCGGCCAGCTGATGCAAGACAGCCTGATCGGCTGCGCGATAGCGCTGGTGGTGGGCCACCTCCTGTGGCCGGGGGCCCGACGAAGCCGCTCGGACGCCGGCCGCACCGCCGATGTCGCCGCCTCGGGCGAGGCGTCCGTACGTCCCCGACCGCTCCCCGTCGGCCGATGAGCCGGGCGCGGGCGGGCGTTCGTCCTGCCCGGGGGCCGATCGGACGACGCGGCGGGGTAGGCGTGACGGGTCCACTGGTCGGATCGGTGCGGCACCCCGCCGGACCCGCCTCCGCGCTCCATCCCGACACCCGGCGACGGCCGCACCTTTCCCGACCGGAAGGGCGACGAGTCCGATGGAGTACGAGCACGAGTACGAGCCGGTGCGCACCGCCCTCGCGGTCGGCCCCCACATACACACCGCCCTCGCCGCCGGTCCGCACGGCGGCGAGAAGGTCCTGCTCCTGCACGGCTTCCCCCAGTTCGCCGACTCGTGGACGGACCAGCTCACCCACCTCGCCCGCGCCGGATACCGGGCCCTCGCCGTCGACCAGCGGGGCTACGCGCGGGGCGCGCGGCCCGACCGCGTGGCCGACTACACCGTCCACCGGCTCGTCGCAGACGCCCTCGCCTTCGCCCGCACCCTCGGCGGCGGGCCCTTCCACCTCGTGGGCCACGACTGGGGCGGCCTGGTCTCCTGGGCCTTCGCCACCGAGCACCCCGAACTCATCGCCTCGCTCACGGTCCTTTCCACCCCGCACCCGCGGGCCCTCGCCGCGGCCCTGCGGTCCGATCCCGACCAGGCCCGCCGCAGCGCCTACGTCCCACGCTTCCGGCAGCCCGGTGGCCTCGCCGAGGCCGACCTGCTGGCCGACGGCGCGGCCGCCCTGCGGCGGGTCTACGGGGACTCCCTGCCGCCCGACCGCGTCGACTCCTACGTCGCCCGGTTCGCAGAGCCCGGCACGCTGACCGCCGCACTGAACTGGTACCGGGCACTGCCCGACACCCTCACCGTGCCCAGCGGCCGCATCCGCGTCCCCACGCTGTTCGTCTGGGGCGACCGGGACGGTGCCCTCGGCCGCGGCGCGGCCGAGGGCACCGGCGCCTGGATCGACGCCCACTACCGCTTCGAGGTCCTCGAAGGTGCGGGCCACTGGCTGCCGGACGAGCACGCCGACCGCGTGGACCCGCTCCTCCTGACCCACCTCGCGGCCCACCCGGCCGACTCCTGAGCGCGGGTCCCTCCCACCGAAGGGCGTTCAGCCGGACCGTCGCCCGTTGGGAGGAACCCCCACGCGCACGGCGGTTCCCACACTGGAGTCGACCGAGCGGGGCCGGACCGCGTTTCACCGCGAGGCCCCGCACCCCCTTCGCAGGAACCAGGAATGAGGAACCATGGTCGAGCACCGAGTCACCCCGTCCTTCCACCTCGGATTCAGCCCCGTCCCCGTCGCCGCCACCACCCGGCCGGCGCTCCTGTGCCAGCCGTGCTCCCGGGTGTCCACCGTCCGGCGCGCCGCAGCCCACCAGAGCGTGGCGCAGGCGAAGCGGACCCGTTCCTGAACCCCGCGCGGCCGTCGGGGTCGGCTCCGGCCGACCCCGACGGCCGCGCGTTCGCGTGCGCCCGTGTCACGGGGCGGCGAGCAGCACCGCCTCGTACACCTCCATGACCCGGCGCGCGAACTCCAGGGTGCCCAGGGTCGCCGGGCGGCCCCGCAGGACGCTGTGGCAGAAGTGGTCCAGTTCGGCGTGGATCCCCTGGACGAAGTGCGACTGGTTCTCCAGCGCGGCCCTGCTGTGCTGCGGCTCCCACGTGAGCAGCCCGCCGTCCGCGCCCTCGGGCGCGAAGCCGGTCGTGACCCCGTACTCGTAGGGAATGCCCCGCTGGAACGTGACGCGACTGCCGTTGAGGATCTCGGCCGTGCCGTGCTCGGCGACGAACGTGTACTGCTCGAACGGCTGCGACATCGTGAGGTTCTCGCTCATCTGGAGCACCCCCAGCGCGCCGTCCCCGAAGCGGAGCACGCACACGCAGTCGCCCAGCCCGCCGCGGTGCACCTCGACCGCCTCCACCGGGCCGCCCGCGGCCAGCAGCAGGGACAGCGGGTGGCAGCCCTCGGTCAGCCAGTGGCTGGACTCCCGCCGGGCCGGCAGCTCCCCACCGGTCTCGGGCACCGACAGGGCGTACCGGGCGTACAGGCTCGTCAGCCGTCCCGTTCCGGGCATCGCCAGCAGTTCCAGCGCCTTGCGCGCCGCCGGCATGAACACCTTCTTCAGGCCGACCACGACGACCCGGTCGCCGCGCGCGGCGATCACGGGGTCGAGGTCGGCGGCGCGTACCGCTGGTGGTTTCTCCATCCACACGTGCAGTCCGTGCTCCAGGGCCTCGACCGCCAGTGCCGGATGCTCGTGGGGCGGCGCCGCCAGCAGGACGGCGTCGAGGGACTGCCCCGCCAGCATGTCGCGCTGGCGCGTGTAGGGGACCGCGCCGTACTGCCGGGCCGTCAGGACGGCCAGGCCGGCGTCCACGTCGCAGACCGCGTCGAGGCGCACCGGGAGGTTGTTGAGGGCGGGCAGCAGGGTCCGGTAGCCGTGTCCGCCGAGACCGACCAGGCCGACGCGCAGCCGCCGGTCGTATTCGCGCTGGTAGGACATCTCCTCGTCGCCTTCCTATCGGGTCGCGGACCGCACCGCGCGGTGGCGGGGGTCCGCGGATCGTGCCGTCGCGACGCACTCCTCCAGGAGCGCGACGTGGCCGATGCAGTGCGGGGCCGGCGCGGGGTTGGGCGCGGCTCCCGCGAAGTAGCCCAGGATCCGCCGCAGATGGCGGCCGAGCGGGTCGTCGTACACCGTCCGCGGCGGTGCGAGCGGCAGGCCGTCGCGCAGCACGGTGAGCGTGCCCACCTCGCGGTCCCGCTCGCCCGTCGGGGCGAACGTGCCGATCACCCGCCACCGGTGGCCGGCCGGGTCCACGGCCTCGACCCGCAGCACGCGGTGGCGGCGGGGCGACCCGTACGCGATCGGGGGGTGGTCCGGGAAGCGGGTGCGGCCGACGAGCGAGGTGTGGAGGACGACCTCGCACCCGCCGGCGGTGCGGTAGGAGACCTCGGCGCCGTCCTGGGGCGGCGAGCCGTCCGCCCCCCAGGGCCCGTCGAAGGCGCAGGCGGCGGGGGAGGCGGGCGTCATGGGCACGCCGAGCCGGCGCCCGAGCGCGTCGAGTACGCCGAGCAGGTGGGGACCCTCGTACCCGAGCGCGCCCAGCGCCCGGTCCTCGAACCGGCCCCGGGCCCGGTCGGGCCCGCGGTGCTTGGTCATCTCCACGACGACCCGCACCACCGCGGCGCCGGGCACCGACAGCACGGCCGCCGCCACCGCCTCGGGTATCGCCGAGGAGAGGTAGTGCTCGTCCACGCTGACCCGGCCGAGGTGGGCCTCCAGCAGCCGGTACATCCGCGGCACGTCCCGAGGGGCGCAGACCGGCTTCTCGACGATCACGTCCGCCCGCGGTGCCAGCCGGCCGATCCGATGGAACACCGCCGCGTGCGTGGCCGTCGGGGCGCAGATGCTCCACAGGCCCACCGACCGGGGATCGCGCACCTCGTCGAGGCGGCCCACGACCGGGAGGCCGGGGGCGAGTGCCGTCCCCGCCCGCCGGGGGTCGACCACGGCGACGGTCCGCACCCCCAGCTCCGTCAGCTTGGCCAGCTGGAGCCGCCCCATCACCCCGTGGCCGACCAACACGCAGGTCGTCGCCGGCGACGGGGCAGGGGGGCGGGGTGCGGGTCGTGTGGTCGCGGACCGGTTCACCGTCGTCTTCCTTCCGTCGACGCGTCGCAGGCCGCCGCCGGTGGGCGGCGCGCCGGAAGGTCACCGTAGGGACGCCGCCCCGCGCGCCGCGTCCTGCGTTCGGACTCCGCCGGGGACGAAGTACCCTCCGCCGGGCAGGGTGCGGACGGGCGGCTCAAGGCGTCGTCCGTCGCCAGGAGTCGACCCGCGCGCGCCGCAGGAAGAGGGCCGCGCCCGCGAGGACGGCCAGGCAGCCCTCGGCGGCCACGACCGCCGTCGTGCCCAGGTCGACCCCGGACAGGACCAGCAGCGAGGCCACGCTGTCGCCGGCCGTCACGGCCAGGAACCAGATCCCCATGGTCTGGCTCGCGTACTTCAGCGGAGCCATCCTGGTGGTCACCGAGAGGCCGACGGGCGACAGGCACAGCTCGCCGACGGTCTGGATCAGGTAGATCGACACGAGCCACAGGGGACTGACCTTCGCACCCTCCCCGGCCATGGCCATCGGCGCGACCAGGACGAGGAAGGAGACGCCGACCAGCCCGAGGCCCAGGGCGAACTTCACCGTGGTCGTCGGCTCCCGTCCGCGCCGCGCCAGGTGCAGCCAGCCCCAGGCGAACAGCGGCCCCAGCAGCATGATGAACACCGGGTTCGCCGACTGGAGCCACGAGCTCGGGAACGCGAGGCCGAACAGCCGGCCGTCGGTGGAGTTCGCGCCGAAGACCGCCATGGTCGAGGCGCCCTGGTCGTAGACCATCCAGAAGACGGCGGCGGCCGCGAAGAGCCACACGTAGGAGCCCATGCGGGACCGCTCCGCCGCGTCCAGTTCCCTGTCGCGCAGGATCCGGACCAGCACGCCGACGGGGATGGCGACGCCCGCCAACGCCAAGGGCACCAGGGCCCACTTCAGGGTGTAGTGCCCGGACAGGACGAGCGCGGCGTAGCAGAGGACGACGACCACCGACCAGAGCGCGCACCTGCGGGCGAGGGAGGCGGGCACGCCGCGCTCCAGGGCCCGGGGGACGATGTCGTGCGGGCCCCGCAGGTGCCGGGTGCCCAGCACGAACTGGGCCAGGCCCAGGGCCATTCCCGCGGCGGCGAGGGCGAACCCCAGGTGCCAGGAGTACTGCTGGCCGATGGTGCCGATGACCAGCGGGGCCAGCAGGGCGCCGAGGTTGATGCCCATGTAGAACACGGTGAAGCCGCCGTCGCGCCGGGGGTCGTCCGGCCCCTCGTAGAGGTGACCGACCAGGGTGGAGACGTTCGGCTTCAGCAGGCCCGAGCCGACGGCGACCAGGGCCAGGCCGCCGAAGAACGGGGGCAGCCCCGGCACCGCCAGCAACAGGTGGCCCGTGATGATCACGCACCCGGCCACGACGACCGTGCGCCGCGGCCCCCACAGCCGGTCGGCCAGCCAGCCGCCGGCCATGCAGGGCAGGTACACCATGGCCATGTAGAGCGAGGTGATGGCCAGGGTGGTGGACCCGTTCATGGCCAGACCGTGCCCCTGGGAACCGGCCGCCGCTTCGGGCCCGCCCGAGATCAGGTAGAGGGGCAGGAGCGCCCGCATGCCGTAGAAGCTGAACCGCTCCCACATCTCGGTGAGGAAGAGCGTGGCCAGTCCGCGGGGGTGTCCGAAGAAGGTCTTCTCGGAGATCCCTCCGCCCTGCGGGGCGGGAACCCGACTCGTGGTGGTCATGGCGTGCCAATGCTCGGGGGATCGGGAGGCGTGCGGCCGCAGAGCCGCACGGGCGACGCCGGGCGGGTGCCCCGGCGCACGAGGCCGTGCACCGGCCACTCTCGCGCCGGGCGCGGGTGCGCGGCAGACCCGTACGACGCCTCGTGGGGCGCACGCAGGGTCGGCCGGAGGGGGCCGCGCACCGGCCCGTGGCCTCCTCCGATCGGAGGCTTGCGGGCCGGGCCGGGCGGGGCCGGGCCGCCGCCCCGCCGCCGCAGCCGGTGGCCCCGGGTGAACGACGTCGATCGGTACGGGCGGGTCGTCGCCCCGTACCCCCGGTCGGTCGATCCGCTCCCACCGCCGGCCCCGCCAGGGTGGTCGCAGTGAACCGGCTGCCGAACGCCGAAAGCGGCCCGCCGGCAGCCGACCGCCGAACGCCAACGAAGGGATGACCATGTTCGCCGTACGGGCCCTCGCCGCCGCCCTCCTCACCGCGGGCATGGCCCTGCCCCTCTCCGGCGCCTCGCCGGCCCGCGCGGACACCTCCTCCTCGACCTGGGACCGGGTCGCGGCCTGCGAGTCCGGCGGGAACTGGGCGAGCGACACCCACAACGGCTTCAGCGGTGGCCTGCAGTTCACCGCGACCGACTGGAAGGCCTTCGGCGGGGACCGGTTCGCCGCCCGAGCCGACGAGGCCGGGCGCGGGCAGCAGATCCAGGTCGCCCGGAACGTCCTTCGGGCACAGGGACCGCGGGCATGGCCGGTGTGTGGCGAGGCCGCCGGCCTGTGACACCCGCCGGCGCGCGCGACGCGGCCGGGGCCCCTCCTCACCGAACCTTCGGAAGGAGGGGCCCCGGCCGCGTCGCGGGGCTCAGCCCTTGCGGCGCAGGCCCGGCCGGTCCTCCGCGGAGCCGGAATTGCGGTTGCACTGGCAGTAGGGGCAGGCCCGTCGGTCCCGCGGGGGAAGGGCGGGCAGGTCGACGGGCTCGAAGGCGCAGGACGCCGCCGTGCCCGTGCGGGCGCTGACGGCGAGGACGGTGGAACGCATGACTGCCTCCCGGGTGAGGAGTGGGAAGGGGGACGTTGCACGGACCACATCACCACGCCCGACCCCGGCCGCCCTCCTCCCATCGGACGAATACGCCGACGATCCGGCGCGCGGCGACGCCGCGCTGCCCCTTCACGGTCTGAGGATCAGCCGGATCGGGTCGCCCTCCTTGCGCTCCAGGACGTCCACGGCCCGCGCGGCGTCGGCCAGCGGGTGGATCGCGCTGATCGAGCCGGAGAGGTCCAGTCGCCCCATGCCGACCAGGCGGACCAGGTCGACGAGGTCCTCGGGAGCGGAGCCGTAGTGGCCGATGACCCGCTGGCGGAAGCGGCAGAACCACAGGTTGTCGCGGATCGTGAAGGGCTGGTCGGTGAGGCCGACGAGGACCAGTCGGCCGGACTCGGCGAGGGAGGCCAGTGCCTGGTCGCGTGCGGCGGGGACACCGGCGAAGTCGAAGGCCGCGGCGACGCCCCCGGCCGAGGCGGCGCGCAGCAGCGTCGCGAATTCCGGGTCGGTCGGGTCCAGGGCGGTGTCGGCGCCGAGCCGCAGGGCCCGTTCCCGGGCGGCGGCCAGCGGGTCCACCGCGATGACCGGACAGGCCCCCACCATGCGGAGCAACTGGATCGCGTGCGCGCCGAGCCCGCCGACGCCCCACACCGCGACGGCCTCCGCGGGCCGTACGTGGGCGCCGGAGGTGATGGCCGCCCAGGGGGTGGAGACCGCGTCGGGGATGATGCACGCCTGCTCGAACGGGATCCCGGGCGGGAGGGGGACCACCGCGTCGGCGGCGGCCACGGCGTACTCCGCCCAGCCGCCGTCGATGTTCACCCCCCGGGTGCAGGTGGTTCCGTCGCGCCGTTCACCGGCCTGGAGGACGACGCGGTCGCCCTCCGCGAGTGCGGTGACACCGCCGCCGAGGGCCGCGACCTCGCCCGCGGTCTCGTGGCCGAGCGTCACCTTGTTCCCCGACAGGGGGTGCGGGGCGAGCATGCCCTGGATGAGGTGGACGTCCGACAGGCAGACCCCGGCCGCGCGCACCCTGACCAGGACCTGGCCCGGGCCGGGCTCGGGTACGGGCACCTCCTCGACGGCGAAGCCGCCCCCCTCGGTGGTGAGCCGTCCGGCGAGCATCGTCTTCACGTCCGTCCTCCTTCCGCTTCCTCGACAGGGCCGCACCACCGGCGGTGCGGCCCTGTCGAGTGAAGCGCACGGGCCCCGGCGCGGCGTCGACCCCGCGCGGGACGCGCCGGTGCCCGCCGCTGATCGGACCCTCGCCCCTCGGGTGAAGCGGAGGAGGCCGGCCCCGTGACGGGACCGGCCTCCTGCGGTGGGCCTCCGGGACGTCCGGGACCTCCGCGGCCCGCCCCGGTCAGACCGCTTCGCCGACGAGTTCCTCCAGGACGTCCTCCATGGTGACGAACCCGATGACCGCGCCCGCGGCGTCGGTGACCGCCGCGAGGTGGGTGCCGGCGTCCCGCATGGCGTCCATGGTGTCGTCGAGCGGGGTCGTCTCGGGGACCGCGGTGACGGTGTGGAGGCGGTCGGCCGGGAACGGCGCGGTGCGGTCGCTCACGCCGAGGGCGTCCTTGATGTGCAGGAAGCCCATGACCTCGCCGGCGCCGCCGGTGACGACGAGGCGGGAGAAGCCGTGGTCGGCCGCCGTGCGCTCCAGACCGCGCGGCGTGATGCCCAGCGGTACGGTGACGAACTCCGCCCGGGGGATCATGATCTCGCCGACGGGCCGCTTGCCGAGGGTCAGGGCGTCCCGCAGTCGCTCGCCCTCCTCGGGGGCGAGCAGCCCCGCGGCGCTGGAGTCCTTGACCAGTCGGGCCAGCTCGTCGTCGGTGAAGACCGCCCCGACCTCGTCCTTCGGCTCGACCTTCAGCAGCCTCAGCAGCGTGTTCGCGAAGGCGTTGATGCCGAAGACGAACGGGCGCAGGGCGCGGGTGAGGGCCACCAGGGGCGGTCCCAGCAACAGGGCGGTCGGCGCCGGCGCGGCGAGGGCGATGTTCTTCGGGACCATCTCGCCGACGAGCATGTGCAGGTACGTCGCCGCGGTGAGGGCGATGACGAACGCGATGGGGTGGACGAGCGCCTCGGGGACCCCGATGGCCTCGAACGGCGGCTCCAGGAGGTGGGCGATGGCCGGTTCGGCGACCGCGCCCAGCACCAGGGAGGAGACGGTGATGCCGAGCTGGGCCGTGGCCATCATCGCCGAGAGGTGTTCGAGGGCCCACAGCGTCGTCTTCGCGCGGCGGCTCCCCTTGAGGGCAGCCGGTTCGATCTGGCTGCGGCGGACCGAGATCAGGGCGAACTCGGCGCCGACGAAGAAGGCGTTCGTGATCAGCGTCAGGGCGCCGATCAGCAGTTGGATCGCGGTCATCGGCCCTCCTCCGGCCGGTGGTCCCGCGCGGCGTCACCGGCGGGCGCGACGACCGTGAGTCGGTCGGCGCGGTGGTGGTCTATGTCGAGCACGGTGAGTTCCCAGCCGTCGACGGTCGTCGTGTCGCCCGCGACGGGGATGCGGGCCAGTCGGGTCGCGACCAGGCCCGCGAGGGTCTCGTAGGGGCCCTCGGGGACGTCGAAGCCGATCTCCGCGAGCTGGTCGAGACGGACGCCTCCGTCGGCTTCCCAGACCTTGCGGCCGTCCTGCTCGGGGCCCTCGATGAGGTCGGCGACCTCGATCGGGTCGTGCTCGTCGCGGACCTCGCCCACGACCTCCTCCACGATGTCCTCGACGGTGACGACGCCGGCGGTGCCGCCGTACTCGTCGATGACGACGGCCATGGTGCGGGCCTTGCGCAGCCGCCCGAGGATGGTGTCGACGGGCAGGGAGTGCGGCACCAGCAGCGGGGAGGTCATGAGGTCGGACACCGCCGTCAGCGGGCGCTTGTCCTCGTCGAGGTCGAGCACGTCGCGGATGTGGACGGTGCCGACGACCTCGTCGAGGGTGTCGCGGTAGACGGGGAACCGGGACAGGCCGGTGGCCAGCGTCAGGTTCGCGGCGTCGGCCGCGGTGGCGTGCAGTTCCAGGGCCTGCACGTCGATGCGGGGCGTCATGACGTTCTCGGCGGTCAGCTCGGACAGGTGCAGCGTGCGCACGAACAGTTCGGCCGAGTCCGCTTCGATCGCGCCCTCTCGGGCGGAGTGCCGCGCGAGCGCCACCAGCTCCTCCGGGGTCCGCGCGGAGGCCAGTTCCTCGGCGGGCTCCAGGCCGAAGCGGCGGACGAGCCGGTTGGCCGTGTTGTTGAGGTGGCGGATCAGCGGGGCGAAGGCCGCCGTGAACGCGCGCTGGGGACCCGCCACGACCTTGGCCACGGCCAGGGGGCGGGAGATCGCCCAGTTCTTGGGGACGAGCTCTCCGACGACCATGAGGACGACCGTGGAGAGCGCCACGCCCAGCAGGGTGGCCGTGGTGGAGACGGCGCCGGCGGGCAGGCCCGCGGATTCCAGGGGGCCGCGCAGCAGGGCCGAGACGGAGGGCTCGGCGAGCATGCCGATCACCAGGGAGGTGACGGTGATGCCGAGCTGGGCGCCGGACAGCTGGAAGGTCAGCCGCTTGGCGGCCTTCAGCGCGCCTTCGGCGCCCCGTTCCCCGGCGGCGGCGGCACGTTCCAGCTCGCCGCGCTCGACGGTCGTCAGGGAGAACTCCGCGGCCACGAACACCGCGCAGGCGAGCGTGAGCACCAGGGCGAGGAGGAGCAGCAGGATCTCGGTCACCGTGCCACCTCCGCTTCCCGGCTCGGACGCTGCGGGTGGGACGTGGCACGGCGTGGACTGGGAGGTTCACCCATTGCGGGTCTACTGCTCCTTCTGCTCTCGCGGGCCGCGTCGCGCGGCCCGGGGGTGGTCGGGTGGTGATCGGTGGGGAAGACCCCACCCCAATAGTAAAGGAAGGGCAAAGCGTCGGCGGGGCCGCGTCTCGTGGGTGGATGTTTTCCGGCCTTGCTTCCGAAATATTCCGAGATGTGGCCTGCTCGTGGCCTTGCCACCCCTATGCTTCTACAGCTTTGTAGAAAAAGCGAGAGGCGGCCGCCCCCGGGATCTCGACCGGCGCCGTGCCGCGGGTTCCGCGTGCCCGCGCTCTCGCATCCGTCGCCTGACCCGTGGAGGGAACCGCTGTGGCTTCGATCGATCTGAGCAAGGTGCTGGACAAGGCGTGGGCGGAGAAGAGCCTGCCCGAGGTGCTCGCGGCGCCCGTGTCGGCGCTGAAGGGCGTCAGCGAGCGCCAGGGCGGCCTCCTGGAGGAGGCCTTCGGCGTCAAGACCGTCGCCGACCTCGCCGACCTGAAGTACGCCCACTGGGCGCGGGCGCTGGCGACGCTGGACGCCTCCGTCAAGTAACCGCGCGCGGGGTGGCCGGCCCGGCCGCGCCACCCCGCTCGTCGGTCCTCACCCGTACAACCGGAAGGAGTGGACACCGCGATGGTGTTCAAGAGACTGCTCGGCTCGCTCGGTCTGGGAGGCCCGACCGTGGACACGGTGCCGGACCCCTTCGCCGCCCTGCCGGGCGGCACCCTCGGCGGTCAGGTCCACCTCAAGGGAGGCGCCGCGGACTTCACGGTCGAGCACGTCACCCTCGAACTGATCGCCCGGGTCGAGGCGGAGCACGAGCACGGCGAGTCCGACGGCGTGGTCGTCTTCGAGAGCTTCACCGTGGCCGGCGGATTCCGCCTCGCCGCGGGGGAGGAGCGCGACCTCCCCTTCGCGGTCACCCTGCCCTGGGAGACGCCCGTCACCGAGCTGCACGGGCAGTCGTTGGGCGTCGTCCTGGGCCTGCGGACCGAGCTGGGCATCGCCGCCGCGAAGGACAAGGGCGACCTCGACCCCGTCGCCGTCCGGCCGCTGCCCGTCCAGGAGGCCGTCCTGGAGGCCTTCGGGCAGCTCGGGTTCGGTTTCAGGTCCGCCGACCTGGAACTCGGGCACATCCGCGGCACCGGACAACGGCTGCCGTTCTACCAGGAGATCGAGCTGACGCCCCCCGCCGCGTACGCGCACCGGGTGGAGGAGATCGAGGTGACCTTCCTCGCCGGCCCGGACGCGGTGGAGGTCGTCCTGGAGGCCGACCGGCGCGGCGGACCCTTCTCCGACGGCCACGACGCCGTGGGCCGCCACACCGTCGCCCACGCCGACGTCCCGCACCGGAACTGGAACGCGGAGGTCGAGGGCTGGATCCGGCACCTGGTCGAATACCGCGCCGGCCATGACGGAGGGCTCGGCGGCGACCTCGGCGGAGCCCGGTACGCCGACAAGGGCCACGGCGCCCGCCGGGGCCCGGGCGCGGGAGCGGTCGTCGCGGCCGGAGCCGCGGGCCTGGCCGTCGGTGTGGTCGGCGGCCTCGTCGCGGCCGAAGTCGTCGACGAGGTGGGCGACTTCTTCGAGGGCGACGACGACGAGGGCGACGAGGCGTAGTCGCCCGCCGCGGGCCCGGACGGGGTGTGCGGCCCGGGGGTGATCACCTGCGGGCACAGCCCTGCTGGTAACTTCTACAGAGTTGTAGAAACAAGGGGCTCCGGGTGTCCGCCGGGGCCACCAACCGAGGGATGTGGAGTGGGCATGGCACTGTGGGACCGGATCAAGGAATCCGCATCGACGATGCAGACCCAGCTGGTGGCCAGGAAGAACGACCTCAAGAGCGGCGCCTTCCGCGACGCGAGCATGGCCATGTGTGCGCTGGTCGCCGCCGCCGACGGCACGGTCGACCCGTCCGAACGGCGCCGCGTGGCCCAGCTCATCATGACCAACGAGGTGTTGCAGAACTTCGACGCCACCGACCTCCAGCGCCGCTTCGACGCCAACCTCGACAAGCTGCTGGCCGACTTCGACTTCGGCAAGGTCGCCGTCCTCCAGGAGGTCGCCAAGGCACGGAAGAAGCCCGCCGAGGCCCGCGCGGTCGTCCAGATCGGCATCGTCATCGGCGGCGCCGACGGCGACTTCGACAAGACCGAACAGACCGTCGTCCGGGAGGCCTGCTACACCCTCGACCTGCCGCCCCACGAATTCGACCTCTGAGCGCGCGACGGCGCCCGCGCGACGACCGGGGCGGGGCCGCCACCCCCTACAGGGGCGTGGCGGCCTTGAGGATGAAGAACAGGGTGACCGCGGCGTTCGCCGACGACAGCGCGGAGACCGCCGCACCGACCGTCGCCCCCCACACGGCCAGCCCGACGGCCGTGAACACCGGAGGCCAACGCAGCACGGCCGGCGCCGGAGCCAGCAGCGCGGCCACCCGCCGCGGCACCGGACCCGCGACGGCGAAGTGGGCGAACGCCCCCGCCGGAGCGGAACCCCGTACCAGAGCCGCCTTCGCCACGGCCCGCGCGACCCCCCGGCGGCTGCCCGTCACCGCCGCCGCGTCCTCGTCGGCCCACCGCTCGGTGGTGTAGGCCACCGAGGTGCACAGCGGACGCAGGAACGGATTGGCCCGGGCGGCCAGCCGCACCACCAACAGGAACCGGTGGTGGCGCGCGGCGAGATGGGCCCGCTCGTGCGCGAACAGGGCCCGCCGCTCGCGCCCGTCGAGGGCCGCCAGCATCCCGGTGCTCACCACGATCCGCCCGCGCCGCCCCGGCACCGCGTAGGCGTAACCCGCGTCGTCGGGCAGTACCGTCACGCTCCGCCGGGGCAACCCGGCCAGGGCGCGCACGGCCCCGCGCCGCACCCGGAAGTGGCGCCACGTGATCGAGGCGCACCCGGCGAGGGCGGCCAGCAGCGCCGGGATGGCCGCCTTGCCCGCCACCTCGTCGTAGGGCACCGCGTCACGGACCTCCGGGTCGGACCAGCCGTCGGGCAGCGGGTTCCCGGGCAGCTGGGCGGTACCGACCACCATCAACAACGCCAGGCACAAGGTGCTGCAGACCGCGAGGACGGCCGCGATGGCCGTCAACAGCCACGTCGCGGTACGGGGATGGAGATGGTGCTCGGCCAGCCGCGCGATGGGCCACGCGGTGAACGGGAGCACCAGGGGAAGGAAGACGAAGACCCCCATGGGAGCTCAGCGTTCTCCTTCGTCCTCGGTCTGCGCGAGCAGACCCCGCAACAGCTCCTCGTCCCCCGGCGAGAGCGAGGTGACGAAGCTCGTCAACACCGCCTCCCGATCGGCCTCGCCGTCCAGCACCCTGCGCATCCGCAGCGCCGCCAGCCCGGCCTCGTCGGCCACCCGGACCCACTCGAAGGAACGGCCCACGCGCTCGCGCTCCACCGCCCCCTTGGCGTGCAGCCGGGTCAGGATCGTGATGACGGTGGTGTAGGCCAGCGCCCCCGGCAGCCGCTCCTGCACCCAGGCGACGGTGACCGGCCCGGGCGCGTTACCGAGTACGGCGAGGATCTGGGCCTCCAGCTCGCCCTGCCCGCGCCGCGCGGGCGACGCGCCCGCCGTGCCGTGCCCGTCCGCCATGCCGGGGCCTCCCGTCCGGGATCGTGTTCCACCTGAGGTGGGCCCCATCGTACGCAGCCCGGGCCGCCGCTCCCGCCGGGGCGGCCGTGCCGCGGCCCGGACTCCTACGCGGCGCGGCTCACGCGGGGGCGGGGACCGGGTCGAGGCGCGGGTCGAGGTCGATCGACCGGTACTCCTCCAGCACGGTGAACCCCGCGCTCTCGTACAGCCCCATCGCCACGTCGTTGCCGCCGAACACGTTCAGCATCAGCACCTCGTCGCCGCCCTGACGGGTGGCCCACGCGCCGACCGCCATCGCGGCCCGACCGTAGCCCTTGCCCCGGTGCTCCTCGTACACCTCCAACGAGAAGCCGAACGTCACCCCCGGCAGGAAGGCGTGGTTCACCCACCCCGTCCCGACCACGACGCCCTCGGCCTCCATCGCGTAGAACGCGTGCCCCGGGGTCGCGTACCCCTGAGGCAGGAGCCGGGCGAAGTCCCGGTCGGACTTGGCCTTCGCCTGCTCCGGGGTCATCGCCCCGGCCCGCACCATGTCCGCGACGTAACCGGCCTGCTCACCGGCCAGCCAGTCCGGATACTCGTCCTCGGTGAGGCGCCGGGCCGTCAGGCCCGCCGGGAGCTCGGGGGCCTCGGCCACGGCCCGCATGCGGTTCTGCGCCCGCACGGGATAGTCGGCGAACGCCCCCGCCGCGCCAGTGAGTCGCACCGCCACCCGCTGCGCCCCGCGCTCGGCGCACCACCGCTCGGCCCACTCGCGTCCGCGCGGCGTCGTGAGGTCGTGTATCCGGCCCACGAGGGCGCCGTCCTCCTCGCGGACCTCGACGGCCGCCCATCCGGCGCCGTCCGTGGCCACCGTCCAACCGTCGATCCCCTTCACGGCCTGTTCGAGAAGGGCCCGCGCCAACGGCTCGGAACACCCCGCATCCCGGTACCCGGCCAACACCCGCCCCTCGAACTCGTCGCGCCACACACCCGTTTCGGAAATGATCTCCATCTGCTGCATGGGCACACCGTAGGCACCCCCACCGACAGAGCCCCACCGATATTTCCGGGCGAGGGCGACCGACGATGGCGCACGCACCCGCTCGGCGGGCGGGCGCCACCGCGCACACGCGTGTCGGCGCCGGGCCCTACATGGGGTCCATGGTGGCCGCCTCCGGCCCGCCGAGCCGTTCGCATTCCCTCCGGATCTCCAGGGCCCTGCGGATCAGCTCCCGGCGTCGCGCCGGATCGGGCGACCGCTGGGCCTGGAACTCCAGCTCCTCGGCCTGCCGACGCAGCTGCCGGGCGTCTTCCTCTGCATCCTTCATGAGCGATCGATCCTTACCTGGGAGGGCGGTCTTCCGGTTCGGTGGCGACACGGTGCTCGGCGATCACCGACAGCCCCATCATGCTGGTCCGGCTCCCGGCAGCGGCGTAGCGACCGGCGCGCCCTACGGTGTCGACGTCGGCCGTGCGCCGCCCTCGGCCGGGGCCCGCCCGAGTGGTTCCTCCCGCTCCGCGAGCGCGGGGACGCACGCGAGCAGGCCGGCCGTCGAGGTGATCTCCAGCATCCTGATCATCTGGTGCCCGGGCGCGGCGAGGACGAGTCGACGGCCCAGGTTCAGGGCCTGCTGCCGCGCCTCCAGGAGCACGTTCAGTCCCGTCGAGTCGCAGAAGGAGGAGTTCCGGAGGTCGACGACGATCTCCGAGCGGGCCGGGGCCCGGGCGAGCGCCGCCGCGAGCGCGGTACGCAGGTCCTCCGCGTGCTCCAGGTCCATGTCACCGCTCACGCGGACCACGTAGGGGCCGGGACCGTGGGGCTGCGTCGTGCCGGTGTTCATCGTGCACCTCCTGTACGGCACCAGGCGTCTGCCCCGCCCCGGCCCGGGCATGCGTACCCGTGCCCGTCCGCGGACGAGGGCCGGCCGCCCCGGCGGTGCGACGGGTGGCAGCGGGTAGGAGCGAGGCAAGGCAGAACCCGACCTGAAAGGAGCCTTACGTCATGGGAGGCATGCAGGACAAGCGGCAGGAACCCGGCAAGGGCCGCGAGGAGCAGGCGCAGGACCTCACGACCCGCCCCGGCCAGACCCAGGAGCACCGAGGCGGCGGCCGCCGCACGGACCGGGATCGCCACCCCGAGCCGACCCCGCACCGCGAAGAGCGCCACGAACGCGGCGGACGTGGCAAGGAGGGCTGAGCGAGGACGGACCGTACGCCGCGCGGGGGCGGAGGGGCCTCGGGGGTTCAGGGCTGTCGGACGGCGTCAGCCGCGGAGGGCGGCGAGGCCTTCGGCGCAGCCCGTGTAGCGGGGGGTCCAGCCGAGTTCGGTCCGGGCCCGGGCGTTCGAGACGCGCAGGTTGGTGGTGAACATCCGGTGCGCGTACGGCATCGGCCGCGTCAGCCAGGCCGGCACGGTCCTCGGCGCGGGAGTGCCGAACACCTCCGCGACCGCGCGGACGTGGGCGCCGAAACCCGTCGGGGTGTCGTCCACGACGTTGTACGCCCGCCCCGCCACCCCGCCCTCCACCGCGAGCGCCACCGCCCGCGCGGCATCGCGCAGTTCGACCCACGGCAGCACGCGACCCCGGTCGGCGACGGCCGGCAGCTTCCGCTCGCGCAGCAGTCCCACCAGCGCCTCGGTGCCGCCGGGACCGTAGAACAGCCCGAAGCGCAGGGCGACGCCCTCGATGCCTTCGGCGCCGAGCATCAGCTCCTCCTTGGTCCGCATCGCGTCCACGTGCGCCTGCGACCCCCGGTCGAGCCCGCCGGCCCCGAACCCGTCGTCCTCGTCCAGCACCCGGTCCCCGAAGTCGCGGTACCCGTACCCGAAGACCATCGACTCGGCGATCATCCGCCGCGCCCCCACCGCCCGCGCGGCCTCGACCAGGTTCGCGGTGCCGGTGGTTCTCAGGGCGTCGGTGGCGGCCATGTCGCGGTGTCTCATCGGCGCCTCGCGCAGCGCGGTGGCGGCGTGCACGACGACGTCGACCCGCAGTCCCTCGACGGCCCGCAGCAGGCCCTCGCGGTCCGTCAGGTCGGCGACGACGTCGTTCTCCGCCCCGCGCCCCAGCCCCAGTACGCGGTGGCCCGCCCCGGTGAGCTCCTTCGCGATGTGGCGTCCGAAGACCCCGCTCGCCCCTGCCAGCAGCACGTTCTCGATGTCGTTCATGCCCATGTGACAAGTCGGCCCGCCCGGAACGTGACACTTCCGGAAGTGACCCCCGTCACTCTGCGGGGTCACGGGGCGGCGGCGTCCTCGTAGAGGCGGAACAGGCGCGGTCGCCCGGGTCCCCCGTCGTGCCCGACGGCCAGGGCTCGTGGCCGCGCCTCACCGCGACCGCGGTGTTCGCGCCGAGGTCCCCGTTCGCCGCGGGCTTCCTGACCGACCAGCGGGATTTCCTGGCCTCGCTCGGGGCGACCGCGCGCTGAGCGGGCGAGCCACGGTCGGCACGCCGGGACGGCCTCGGGGCGGCCTCAGGGAGGCAGGTCCCCCCGCCCGCGCTCGCCGCGCAGCACCTCCCGCAGGTCCGTGAGGCGGTCGAGGCCGTACACGGCGCGGGCCGTGCGCGGGTTCGCCGCGAGCACGTCACGGTGGCGGTGCACGAAGGACCAGTACCCGGTCGTGTAGGGGCAGGCGCGGGGCCCGGTGCGGTCCCCCGGCCGGTAGGCGCAACCGCCGCACAGGTCGCTCATGCGGTGGATGTAGGCGCCCCCGGAGGTGTAGGGCTTGGTCGTCATCCGCCCGCCGTCGGCGTACTGCGACATGCCGACGACGTTCGGCAGCATCACCCAGTCGTAGCCGTCGACGAAGCAGCGGTGGAACCAGTCGGTCACCTCGCGCGGGTCCCACCCCCGTTGGAGGGCGTGACTGCCGAGCACCATGAGCCGTGGGATGTGGTGCGTCCACCCCGTGTCGCGGACCTGCGCGAGGGCCGTGGCCAGGCAACGGGCCGTGACGGCGTCGGCGTCGAGTTCGGCGAACCAGCGGGGGAGCGGCTCACGGTGCCCCAGCGCGTTGCTGTCGCGGTAGCCGTCCCCGAAGTGCCAGTAGAGCTGCCACACGTACTCGCGCCAGCCCGCGATCTGCCGGACGAACCCCTCGACGCTGTTGACCGGCGCCCGACCGTCCCGCCAGGCCCGTTCGGCCTCCTCGACCACCTCCAGCGGGTCCAGGAGGCCCAGGTTGAGCGAGGAGGACAGCAGGCTGTGGCTCATGACGGGATCCGCCGCGAGCACGGCGTCCTCGTACGGGCCGAAGTCGGCCAGCCGCTTGTCGACGAACCGGCGCAGGGCCGCCAGGGCCTCGCGGCGCGACGCCGGGAAGAGCCGGGGCCCGTCCCGACCGACGAACTCGATCCCGTCCTCGCGCTGCCACCGGTCCAGGTCCGCGCGGACCTCCTCGTCGATGGCGTCCTCCCGGGGCCGGTAGGGCCGCGGGGCGCCCAGCGTCGCGCAACCCCTGGGCGGCGGTTCCCGGTTGGCGTGGTCGTGGTTCCACCGACCGCCGGCCGGGGCGTCGCCGTCCATGAGCAGGTTCAGCTCGCGGCGCGTCCAGTGGTAGAAGTCCTCCTGCCGCAGTTCACGTCCCCCGCGCAGGTCGACCCAGGCGCGGAAGGACTCGCGCGGGATCAGGAACCCCCTGGCCGGCAGGACCCGGACCCGATCGAGACCGCGTACGAACGCCGCCGCGGCGTGGGACGTCGGATGGTGGACGGTGAAGGGATCCCTTCCCGGCAGCCCGCGCAGGCCCTCCCCGTAGGTCTCGGCACGCACGTAGTGGACGTGGTCCCCCAGCTCGGCCGCCCTGTGGCGCATCGCCGACAGGACGAGGTGCGCCTTGGCGCGGTGGAAGCGCCTGCGCCGGAAGACCGCCCGGGACTCGATCATCACCACGCGCGCGTCGCGGGAGGGACCGTCGTCGCCGGGATCCAGGAAGTGCGGTCCCAACTGGTCACCGAACAGCCAGTGCCATCGCATCTCGACTCCTTGCCGCCGCCGGGGACGACGCTATCCGAGCCGGCCCGACGAACCGGTCGCCGAGCCGTCGTGTCGGCCCGCGAACGGCGCCGGCCGGCAGGGCCGCACCGCACGGCATACTCGTCCCACGTCCCGACAAGGAGCCCGCGTGACACCCCTCAGAGCCGAAACCCTCCACACCGACCGGTTGACCGTGCTGCCCCTGCGGGTCGAGCACGCCGACGAGATGGCCGTGGTGCTGTCCGACCCCGACCTGCACTCCTTCATCGGCGGCACTCCCGAAACCGCCCCGGACCTGCGCGCGCGGTACGCACGCTGGGAGGCCGGTTCACCGAACCCCGGCGAATCCTGGTGCAACTGGGCCATCCGGCTCCGCGACGGGCAAGGCGGTCCCCTGACCGGCACGCTCCAGGCGACGATCACCGCCGACGACCGGGGCGCCACCACGGAGTTGGCCTGGGTCGTGGGAACCCCCTGGCAGCGCCGCGGCATCGCCGGCGAGGCGACCCGAGGGCTCGTCGCCTGGCTGCGCACGCTCCCGGTGCACACGGTCCTCGCCCACATCCACCCGGACCACGAGGCCTCCGCCGCCGTCGCCGCTGCGGCCGGACTCACCCCCACCGACGAGCGGGTCGACGGCGAGGTCCGGTGGCGGCTGGTGATCGACTGAACGACGGCCATCAACAGGGCTTCGCCGGGCGGACGTTGGGTAGGGTGACCGCATGATCGACATACGTCGCGCCACGGCCGACGACGGCGGCGTCCTCGGCGAGATCCACGCCGCGGCCTGGGAGCGGACGTACGCGCCCTTCTTCGAAGCGGAGTTCGCCGCCCGGGCGGTGGAGAGCCGGCGCACCCGATGGCACGACAGGGTCGTCAGGGCGACGCCGGAGATCCTGATCGCCGAGCTGGACGGTCGCCCCCTGGCCCTCTCCTCGTACGCCCCGTCGGCGACCCGACCCGGCCGCGCCGAGATCCTCAGCTTCTACAACCACCCCGACGGCTGGGGCAGCGGCGTCGCCGCCGCGCTGATGGCCGAGACCCTGCGCCGGCTGCGCGCCGGCGGGTTCGCGCAGGCGCACCTGTGGACGCTGCGCGACACCCCCCAGTCCCACCGCTTCTACGCGAAGACCGGCTTCCACGAGAGCGGCGCCGCCCGCGCCTGCGACTTCGGCGAGGGGAACCTCCTCCCGCAGGTCGAGTACGAGCGCCACCTCGACGTCAGGAACTAGGCCCGGCCGGAGGGCGGGGGCGGGTCCGGTTGAACGGGGCGTGAGGGCGGGCGTCTCACTCGGGGCGGCCGAAGCGGTGCGCGGCCCAGAGCAGGGCGACGACCCCGATCGTCAGGAGCCCCGCCGCTTCCAGGAGGAGCGGGGGTTGGTGCCCGAACCACGTGATACCGGCCACGGCCGCCCCGTCCGGCTCCCGGAGGG
Organism: Streptomyces sp. NPDC048606; assembly: GCF_040650855.1. NCBI lineage: Bacteria > Bacillati > Actinomycetota > Actinomycetes > Kitasatosporales > Streptomycetaceae > Streptomyces > Streptomyces sp. NPDC048606. The sequence goes on from NZ_JBEZIB010000033.1 coordinate 59,283, forward strand.
CGACGACGCGGCGCAGCAGGTCGACGCCGTGGGCGAGCGGGTTGAAGGCGGCCGACGCACGGGCCCAGCCCGGCAGGCTCTCCAGCGGGAAGAAGCCGCCGGACAGGAACAGCAGCGGCATCATCACCAGGCCGAGCAGCATCTGGAACATCTCGGCCCGGGCCAGGCTCACGGCCAGGGCCAGGGACAGGGCGGTGAGGGTGAACGAGGCGAGCACCATGCCCGCCAGGAGCAGGACCAGCAGGATCGGGTCGTAGGGCAGACCGACGGTGCCGACGAGGGAGAGCAGCACGGCCCCCTGGACCGTGGCGACCGCGGTGCCGCCGGCGCAGCTGCCCAGGAGCAGGGTGGAGCGACGTACGGGGGCCATGAGCAGTTCGCGCAGGTAGCCGCTCTGCCGGTCGGTGATCAGCCGGATGCCCACCACGATCGCCGGGGACTGGATCGTCATCATCAGGATGCCGGGGAAGAGGTAGGTCCGGTAGTCGACGCCCAGCCTCGCGTCGGGGATCAGGGCCGCCAGGCCGCCGCCGAGGATGAACAGGTAGAGCACCGGCTGGATCAGCATCAGCGCGGTGTGGGTGCGTTGGGAGGCCAGGCGCAGCAGGTCGCGGTGGACGAGGGCGTGGACGGCCCGGAGTTCGCGGCGCAGGGCGGCGAGCGGCGACCGCCGCGGGGCGTCCCCGACACGGGGGGTTCGAGGGGCTCCCCGCTCCCGCACGGCGGAGGTGCTCACGGGCCCTCCCCGCTCGTCGTCGCCACCGGGGGCGCCTTGTGGATGCTGCGCCCGGTGTGGTGGAAGAAGACGTCGTCGAGCGTCGGCGGGGTCGCGGAGGCGGCGTGCACGGCGATGCCGTGCTGTGCCAGGGCCCCGCACAGGCGCGGGATCCAGGAACCGCCGTCGGGTACCCGCAGGGCGATCCCCTCGCCGTCCGAGGTCGTGACGGTGCCCGGCGGCGCGGTCCGGCGCACGACCTCGCGCGCCGCGCGGTCGTCACCGGTGCGCAGCACCACGCGGTCGTCCCCGATCGCGGCCTTCAGCGCGAGCGGCGTGCCCTGGGCCACCAGGCGGCCGTGGTCGATGATGGCGAGACGGTCGCAGTTCTCCGCCTCGCCCAGGTAGTGGGTGGTGACGAAGAGGGTGGTGCCCTGCCGGTCGCGCAGGGCCCGCAGGTGTTCCCAGACCTGGGCGCGGGCGTGGGGGTCGAGTCCCGTCGTCGGCTCGTCGAGGAACAGGATCCGCGGCTCGTGCAACAGCCCGCGGGCGATTTCGAGGCGTCGTCGCATACCGCCGGACAGGCTGCGGACCGGGGAGCGCCGCCGGTCGCCCAGACCGACTGCCTCCAGGGTCTCGGCGGCGCGCAGCCGGGCGTGGCGGCGGCCCAGCCCGTAGAGGCGGGCGTGGATGTGGAGGTTCTGCTCGGCCGTCAGGTCCGTGTCCAGGGCGCTGTGCTGGAACAGCATCCCGACGTGTCGTCGTACCCGCTCCGGTCGGTCGAGGACGTCGGCGCCGGCCACCGTGGCGCTTCCGGCGGTGGGGCGGGCCAGGGCGCACAACAGGGCGATGGTGGTGGACTTGCCGGCGCCGTTGGGGCCGAGGAAGGCGAAGGTCTCGCCCTGCCGTACGTCCAGGTCCAGGCCGCGCACGGCGTGGGTCGTGGTTCCGTCGGGACCCGGGTAGCTCTTGACCAGGCCCCGCGTGGTGATGGCGTACGTCGTCCCGTGGTCCGTCCGTGCGCCGTCCGGGCCCTCGCGGGCGGCGTCCGGGGCGGTGGCGGGGAGGGCGTCCGGGAGGGTGGCCCGGGCGGGGGCGTCGGCACCTGCGGGTGGCTGCATGGGCGGGTCCTCGTCTGCGGGGGTGGTCTGCGGACTCGGCAGGACGGCGGTGGAGCCGGGAACGGGTGGGGAGGGTCGCCGGCCCCACCGCGCGGTGGAGCGTGCTCCGACAGGTGGCCACCGCCGTGGGCGGTCACCTGTCGGAGGTCGTGCGGCCCCGTGCGAGCCGGAGCCTACTGCCCGGTCAGGCGCAGCTGATGCCCACACAGACGGTGTTGAGCAGCGTCAGGAGTCCGACGCACGCGCAGGTGTCGGCGAACGGGGCCCCGTCGACGCCGACCGGGTCGGTCTCGGGAAGGGCGTGCAGGTGAGCCAGCAGTTCGAGGTCGCGGTTCTCCATGGCTTTCTCCTTCTCTCGGAGGTGGCGGCAGGGCAGGTTTCCCTGCCGCTCAGCCCGGCTGCCTGGTCATCCAGAGCCGGGAGTCGGTGTGGCGGGTCCGCAGGAGGAACGCGAGGATCCCCGCCGATCCGTCGCTCCAGCTCGTCGAGACGTCCCCGTACTCGGTGGGGAAGACGACGTGGCCGGCGCGGTGGGCCCGTTCGGTCGCGATGAGGTGGGCCAGGTCCTCGGCCATCGCGTGGTAGGTGGTGTCCCCGGTGGCCGCGGCCATGTCGAGGAGGAAGTCCCCGTTGCCGGCCAACCCGTGGCACTGGGTCAGGGGGGCGCGGGAGGCGCGTTCGACCACGGCCCGGGCGGCGCCGTGGGCGAGTTCGCCGTAGCGGTCGTCCCCGGTGGTCCGCCACAGCCGGATCAGGAAGGTGCCGATGCCCGCCGAACCGTGGCACCAGTACGGGGCCGTGGGCACGTCGCCGGCCTGCGCCGGCCACTGGACGGTGTCCCCGATCCGTACCGCGCCTGCCACCAGCTCCTCGCCGGTCGTCACGGCCAGGTCGAGGTACCGCCGGTGCCCGGAGACCTCGGCGGCGGCGAGGAGGAAGCAGCCGATGCCGGACGCCCCGTGGGCGAAGCCGAGATAGCGTTTCCCGGCTTCCGCGGAGGCGGCTTCCGCCGGGATCGGCCAGCTCACCCCGGAGGGCTCGGGCCGCGCGGCGGCGGCCAGCCGATCGGCGGCGCCGACCACGAGCGCGGCCAGGCGCGGGTCGCCGGTGCGCTGCCACAGGTGGGCGGCGGCCATTCCGCTGCCGGCGCGGCCGTGGGTGATGTCGTGGCTCGGTGTCGTCTCCTGCGGTGCGAGGGCCAGGGCCGTCGCGTGCTCCGCGAGGCCGGGGTCGTCGACGGCGCGCGCCGCGTCGTACAGGGCCCAGGCGATGCCCGACCCTCCGAAGTGCAGCCCCGGACGTATGGAGCGGGTGTCGGTCCGCTCCGTGATCCAGCGCCCCGCGGTGGAGATCACCTCCGGCAGGCGCGGATCGCCGGTGAGTTCGAAGCAGCGGGTCAGCACGGCCAGTACGCCGGCCGCTCCCTGCTGCACCGTGCAGGGGTCCGTCTCGCCCGCCTTGGTGGACACGGGCCACAGGCGCCGCGCGTCCTTCGGCGTCATCGAGTCGACGAGGTGGTCGACGATCCCCTCCAGGGCGGCGGACACCGCGTCGGGCGCCGGCCGTCCACGGGCCGGGCCGGCCGGCGGGCCTTCCCGCCGCCGGGGCGGAGCGATCGCCCGGCGCAGGGCCTCGCCCGCCCCGGCCGGGTCCCCGCGCTCGCCCGGCTCGTCCCGCATCAGCCCGAGGATGAGCTCGGGCAGGCCGTCGGGCAGGGGGAACGCGGCGCAGGCGGCGTCCAGCCACTCGGCGAGCCGCCGGTCCGGGGACCGCTCGGCGGGCTCCTCGGGCAGCAGGTTGGGCACCTTGCCGGCGAGGACGAAGCACAGGGTGGCGCCGAGACTGTAGTAGTCGGCCGTCGGGGAGACGGGCGCGTCCGCCAGGCGCTCGGGCGCGCTGAAGCCGGGGGTCCCCACCGTCGTGGGCAGGGCGTCGTCGTTCTCCAGGACGGCGAGTTCGAGGTCGATGAGGCGCAGTTCGCCGTCCGGGCGCACCATGATGTTGCCGGGGGTGAAATCGCGCAGGACGCAGCCGCGGGCGTGGGTCGCGGCGACGAGGTCGATCAGTCGGCCGGCCTGGACGAGGGCGTCGGCGCGGTAGCGCGCGGCGCCGGTGTCGCGGAAGTGTTCGGCGACCCAGTTGCGCAGGGGGACGCCGGGGATCTCCTCCTGGGCGAGGAAGAGGTGTCCGCCGTGCTCGAACAGGGCGAGGGGCTCCGGCGCGAGGCCGGTGCCGCGCAGGTTCTCCAACGTCCGCGCCTCGGCCCGCAGCCAGTCGCGCACGTCGCGCCCCGAGGCGTCGGCCTCCACGTGCGGCCGGGCCTCCTTGATGACCACCGGCGCGCCCGTGGTGACGTCCGTGCCCCGGTAGACGCCGCCCTTGTTGGTGTGGCGGATCGCCTCCCGGACGGAGAACCGGCCGCCCAGCAGCACCGGCTGTGTCCCGGCATCCCGGGGCGGGGGCGCCACCGGAACCGACGCGGGGAAGGGGCTGACCGCCCAGGCGGGGGGCGCGTACCGGCCGGTGCGCTCGTCCTCGACGGGGTTGCCGTCGGGGTCCTCGATGTACCAGACCAGCAGTCCGGCGTCGGACAGGTGCCGCCGGCCGACGAAGGCGCCGTAGCGGTAGTGCACCAGGCTGTTCGCGGCGTACGGCTGGTCCGAGAGGATCCGGGGGCCGGCCAGGCCGGCCGTGGCGGTGTGCAGTTCGAGTGCGATCCGGGCGGCGTCCGCGTCGGAGCGGGGGTAGACGGTGAGGAACTTGCCCGAGCCGCCCCGGGGCGTGGCGCGGGAGTTGAGCGCGCCCACCTGCTCCAGGGACCGGGCGAACTTGAACATCGACGCGTCCCGCAGCAGTACCTCCAGGGCCCTCGCGAGGACCGTCGGAGCGGAGGCGGACGTCGCCGAGACGTGCAGCTTCCAACCCTGCTCGCGCGGTGTCGCGGACCGGGGGGTGAGCCGGCACCACATGTCGTCCGTGTCGGTGGTCCACCGCGCGGCCGTACCGGTCGAGTCCAGGGTCCGGCGGAGGAGTTCTTCGAGTTCGACTTCGATGGCGTGGCTCGTCATGCCCGTCCCCCTCAACGGCGAATACCGCGGGTTGGAATATGCCTTCGGTAAGCAAGAACGTACAACCGGGCCGCCGCGGGCGTCACTTGTTCCGGTGAGCGCACGGTGTTGTTGTGCGTCCGGATGGTGTGGGCCGGCGCGGAAAGGAAGCGCGGGGAGGGTGTGCGCGGTGGTGATGCACCGGGCGGCGGGGCGAAATCGTGGCCGGTGGGGTACCGGGTGCCCGTGGCGCGCATGGGACGGGGTGGGGCCGGCCCGGCCCGCTCCGTGTTCCCCGCCGCGCGGAGGCCGGGCGCGCGGCGGCCGAGAGGGGGAGCGCGTTTTCGTTTCGGGTGGAAAGGACGCGCACGGCAGGCCGGCAGGTGTTGTTGTCTGCGTCTTTTCGGTTCGATCCGCGAGGGATTCGACATTCGGGGGGCGTGTCGTATGTCGCCAAGGAAATTGAAGGGGAAATGAACTAAGCGGTGCCCCCGAACGCGACTCGAATCGACGACCGAAATCATCGGGTCCGACGGGGGCGGGCGGGGCGTGTGCGCCGGGTGGGACTGCGTCAGAGCGGCCGGCGCCGCCGTCGCCGATGGCGACCCTGTCTCCGGTTCCGAGGCCTGCCCCCGGCGTCATGCGTCCGTGCCGGATCCGGCGGCGCCCCCCCGGCCCGTGGGATCGGCGGGGGCCGAGAGTCGTGTCGGCTCGGGAGGCCGGGAGTCTCGTCGGGCAATCGGGATCGTGCACCGGCCCGTATCGCATTTTTAGGTCGCCTGACCTAAAATCTGGGGCATGATCACCGAACTGCGCGACGAACTGCGCCCGGACCCCTCCGGCCCCGTCCTCATCACCGGCGGGTACGGCACCGTGGGCGCCGAGATCGCCCGCGTCCTCGGGGCGGACACCCCGACCCTCCTCACCGGCCGCAACCCCGACCGGGGCGCCGCGCTGGCCGCCGAGGTCGGGGGCGAGGCGCGCGCCTGGGACCTGACGGACCCCACCCCCTTCCGGGCGGGCGTCCGCGCCGTCATCGGCTCCGTCAACGACCCCGACGACCGGGTACTGCGCGCCGCCGCGACCGCCGGCGTGCCCTACGTCGACATCACCCGCTGGACGGGCCGCCTGCAACGGGCGGTCACCGTCGCCACCCTGCTGCGGCCCGCCGCCCCCGTACTTCTGTCGTCCGCCTGGATGGGCGGGGTCACCAGCCTGGTGGCCGCCGCGTCGGCCGCGGAACTCGGCGGCGCCGAACGCGTCGAGATCGCCGTCCGCTGGGACATGGCCGACCGGGCCGGGGCGGACTCCGTGGAGTTCATGGACCGCCTGGGGGTGTCCTTCGAGGTGGTCGACGGCGGTAGCCGCCGGCTCGCCGCGCCGATGACCGAGGCCCGTACGGTGGCCGTCGGCGGAACGCCCGTACGCGTCGCCCGCATCGACACCCCCGAACAGTTCACCCTGCCCCTGACCCTCGGCACCACCACCGCCGTCACCCGCATCGGGTTCAGCTCCCCGGCCGCGACCAGGGCCCTGCTCGCGCTGCGGGGCACGGGGTTCTTCCGCTGGGCCGGAGGGGAGCGCTGGGCCCCCGCCCGCCGCGCCCTGCTGCACTCGCCGGGCGACGGCGGAACGGCCCGCCTGCGCGTGGACGTCACCCACTGCGGCCGCACCCGCACCACGACCGTCACCGACCCGCTCGGCCAGCACCACCTGACGGCGGTCGGGGCCGTCGCGGGCCTGCACCGCGTCCTGGGCACCGACGGATCGCCCGCCTCCGAGGGCGTGGTCTTCCCCGAACAACACCCGGACCCCGCCCGCGCGCTCGCACTCCTCTCCGCGCACGGCGTCGACCTCTCCTTCGACGAATACCCCGACGAGGACGCCGCCGACGACGCCGGCGCCCGCGGCACGGGCCCCGGCCGGGCCGGAACGCGGGCCGCCGCGTGAGCGCCGCGCCCGAACCGACCCCCAAGGGCCGGCAGCGGCGCGAGGCCCTCCTCGACGCCGCCGCGCACGTCCTCACCTCCTCCGGAGGGTCCGAACTGACCCTGAGGGCGGTCGCGGAGCACGCCGGCGTCCGCCTCGGCCACCTCCAGTACTACTTCCCCACCCGCGCCGCCCTCCTGGCCGCGCTCCTCGACCGCGTCCTCGCCGCGTCCCTGGAGCGGGTCACCGCCCTCACCGCCGCGCACACGGACGGCACCGACCGCGAGGCCCTGCTCGACGGCGTCCTGTCCGACCACGACGACCCCCGCCTGGTCCGGCTGTTCACCGAGGTGTGGGCCCTGGCCGCGCACGACGGGGAGGCGGCCGCGGCCGTCCGCGCCTTCTACGACCGCTACGCCGAGCACGTGGCCGCGTTCGTACGGGACCGGGCGCCCGGGCTGAGCGCCGCCGAGGCGCACCACCGGGCCGAGGTGTTCGTCATGCTGATGGAGGGCTCCGCCCTCTTCCGCTCGGGCATCACCGGCCGGCGCACCGCCGGCTCCGACGCCCGCCTGCGCGAGACCGCCCTCACCCTGCTCGGGGCCGCCGAACGCCCCTGATCACCACGCCCGCCCGATCGGGCGGACCCACCGGGGCGACCGGCGTCCGTCGGGTCGGCCCGTCGGACCGGCGGTGTCGGACGCGGCTCCTATCCTCGGGCCCATGACCATTCAGCGCATGGACAACGTCGGCATCGTCGTCGACGACCTCGACGCCGCCGTCGCCTTCTTCACCGCACTCGGCATGGAGCTGGAGGGCAGGATGCCGATCGAAGGGGGCTGGGCGGGGAAGGTCGTCGGCCTCGACGACATGCGGTGCGAGATCGCGATGATGCGGATCCCGGACGCACCGGGCCGGCTCGAACTGGCGCGGTACCACCACCCGAAGGCGATCACCCCCGAGCCGAAGACCACCCCGGCGAACACGCTCGGCCTGCACCGCGTCATGTTCGCCGTCGACGACCTCCAGGACACCCTCGCGCGCCTGCGGCCGCACGGCGCCGAACTCGTCGGCGAGGTGACGCGCTACGAGGACGCCTACCTGCTGTGCTACCTCCGCGGGCCGGGCGGAATCATCCTCGCGCTGGCCGAGGAACTCGGCTGAACGCTGGACGCTGAACGACGCCCCCGCCCCCGGCGGCCGCCGGGTCAGTCCGTCAGTCGGGCGAGCGCCAGCGCGTGAGCGCGGTCGAGGGACTCGGCGGCGGCGCAGGGGACGTCCGGCCGTACGCCGACGCCCTCCCAGTTCGTGCCGGAGACGGGGTTGACGGCGCGGGCCAGGGGGACGGTGACCTCCAGGTGGGGGTGCACGGTCCAGCCCTGGCACGGGTGGGCGCCGCCGCGGGTGGTCTCGCCGACGACCTCGGCGCGGCCGAGCTGCTGGAGGTCGTACGCCAGCTCCTCGGCGGCGGAGAACGTACCGGCGCTGGTCAGCACGTACAGGGGCTTGCTGCCGCCGAAGCGCGGGCCGGGGACGTGCGGCTGGCTCCAGGACTGCTCGACGCGGTCGCCGCCGCGCCAGTGCATGGTGTTGAGGTGGGTGCGCTCGTCGAGCAGGTGGCTGCAGACGAACGCCACCGTGTCCGGGTCGCCGCCCCGGTTGGAGCGCAGGTCGATGATCAGCGCCGGGGCGCGGGAGACCAGGGTCAGCGCGGCGCCGAGCGGTTCGGCGGCCCACTCCAGCGGGAACAGCATCGGCGCCAGTTCCAGCACGGCGACCCCGCCGTCGAGCAGCTGCACCCGGGGCGCACCGCCCAGCGAGGTGTCGAAGTCCCGGCGTATGGCCGCCAGGGTGGCCGCCCCCTCCTTCGGGGGTACCGGGGTGGCGTGGTGCTTCAGCCGCAGGTGCCGGTCGCCGTTGACGGACTGCAGGTCCGCGGTGACCAGTCGGGCGAGTTCCGCGGCGTCGTCGACGTCGTAGGCGCCCTCGGCGAGGCGTTCGCGGAGCAGGCCGGCGAGTTGCTCGGCCGTCTCGGGGAACACGTAGTGCTCGGTCAGCAGTCGGACCGTCTCGTCGACAACAGGGGTCGTGGAGAGCTTCGTTGGAGTCGTCATGGCAGGGAGTAGAGCACGGCCCTTGCGAAAGCGTCAAAGACTTTGGACACTTTCGGCATGCGTGATGAGTCTTCCCACCCGCAGCCTCCCGAGGACGTCCTGGAGATCGGCGCGCCCGAGCAGTTCGCGGCGCTCGCCCACCCGTTGCGCCAGCGCCTGCTCTTCGCCCTGGGCCACAGGCCCGCCACCGCGCGGCAGTTGGCGGCGCGGCTGGGCGCGGGGAAGGGCAATGTCGCCCACCACCTCAAAGTGCTCCGCGACGCCGGGCTCGTCCACATCACCGAGACCCGCCAGGTCCGCGGCGGCACCGAGCAGTACCACCAGCGCACGGCCCGCCGCATGGTCGTCGCCGAACCGCAGGCGGCGGGCACCGCGGCGATGCTCGCCGCCTTCGCCCAGGAGCTGGACCTCTCGCCCACGGAGACCCACCTGACGCTGCGCCACCTGCGCCTGAGCCCCGACCGGGCGAGGGAACTCGGAGAGACCCTCGCCCGACTGGTCGACGAGGCCGAGGATGACGCGGAGGAACAGCCCCTGCACGGCGTGCTGGTGGCGCTCTACCAACAGGGCCCGCCGACCGACACCACCCCGTCCGGCTGGTCCGGCTGATCCGGCTGGACAGCCTGGTGCTCCGACCGGGAGGGTTCACCGGACTCGCGGTCAGCTCTGGGCCGTCGGTCGCACCACGATCTCGTTCACGTCCACGTCCGCGGGCTGTTCGATCGCGTACGCGACGGCCCGCGCCACCGCCGAGGGTGCGATGCCGACCTCCTCCCGCAGGCGTGTGATGTCGGCGCGGACCCGTTCGTTGTTCGACGCCTCGGCGAAGTCGGTGGAGATCACGCCCGGCGAGACGGTGGTGACCCGCAGGGTCGGCCCCGCCTCCTGCCGCAGGCCCTCGCAGACGGCCCGTACGGCGACCTTCGTGCCGGCGTAGACGGCCATCGTCGGCACGACGCGGTGGGCGGCCGTGGACGCGGTCGTGACGAAGTGACCGCCGCCCTGGGCGCGGAACACCGGGAGGGCCGCGCCGATGCCGTTGAGGACGCCCTTGATGTTGACGTCGACCATGTGGTGCCACTCCTCGATCCGCAGATCGTCGAGCGGCGAGATCGTGCCCACCCCGGCGTTGCCGACGAGGACGTCCAACCGCCCGAAGCGCTCGCCCGCCAGCGCGACCAGCGCGCGCAGATCGCCGATGAGCGTCACGTCCGTACGGAGGTGGACCGCCTCACCGCCCGCCTCCTCGATCCGCGCGGTCAACCGCTCCAGCCGCTCGGTGCGGCGCGCGCCCAGCACCAGGCGGGCGCCCCGCTCGGCCAACAGCAAGGCGGTCGCCTCGCCTATCCCACTGCTCGCCCCCGTGATGGCCACGACCTTGCCCCTGATGCCCGACACCGTGTTCCTCCCGTACCGCTGACCCGCCGTCGCCCTTCGACCGGCGGCAAGGCCAGTGTGCGAGGGGTTTAGCCTGGTATCCAGAGCCGACTTATCCTGGAACCAGAGGTGGTAGCCGCATGTCCGACCCCCGGCGGGAACAACGGCGCGAGCTGGGGGCCTTCCTGCGCAGCCGCCGCGAGCGCATCACCCCCCGCGAGGCCGGCCTGCCGCCGACGGGCCGGCGCAGGACCCCGGGCCTGCGGCGCGAGGAACTGGCGTTGCTCGCCGGGATGAGCGCCACCTGGTACACGTACCTGGAGCAGGGCCGGGACGTCCGCGCCTCGGAACAGGTCCTGGAGGCCCTCGCCGGCGCGCTGCGCCTGGGCCCTCCCGAACGCGACCACCTCTTCCGACTCGCCGGCCGCGCGCCGGCCGACGGGGAGACGCCGCCCGCGCCCCTCGACCCGGACGTGGCCGCCGTCCCGCTGCTGCTCCAGCCGCATCCCGCGTACGTCATCGACGGCACCTACGAGGTGCTGAGCCACAACCCGGCCACCGAAGGGGCGTTCCCGGGACTCGTCCCCGCGGACGGGCGGCGGCCGAACCTCGCGCGCTGGACGTTCCTGGAGCCGCGGGCGCGCGAGGTCCTCGTCGACTGGGAACCGGAGGCGCGCGGACTCCTCGCGCGGGTGCGCACCCTGACCGGGGCCCGCCCCGAGGACCCCCGGCTCGCGCGGCTGGTCGACGAGCTGCGCGAGGGCAGCCCCGAAGTCCGCGCGTGGTGGCCGCACTTCGAGGTCGAGGCGCGCGGCGGCGGCCGCAAGCGGCTCCGGTCGCCGGACGGGGCCGTGGTCACCTATGCCTACACCGCCTTCCACGTGGCGGGGAGCCCCGAGCAGACCCTCGTCGTCTACGCCCCGGCCCCGGCCCCCTGAGCGGGCGCGCGCCGGCCCCGCACGGGGGCCGATGCGGCGGCCGACGCCAGGGTCGTACGGGCCGACGTCAAGGCCGGACGGGCCGGCGCCAAGGCCGTACGGGCCGGCGCCAAGGGTCGTACGGGTCGAGGCCAAGGCCGGACGGCCGACCGCCCGTTCGGGCCGCACGCCCGCTCCGCTAGGGTCGCCCGGATGGAAACCCGTACCCCACCCGTCCTCCTCCTGTCCGCGCCCCGCACCTCGACCGCCGAACTCCTCGCCCGGGCGGCGGTCTGGCGGGGCCACGACGTGGCCGACCGCGCGGCAGGCCTCGAAGGACGCCGGGTCCACTGGTACGGAGGTCCCCGCGCGGCCGCGCGCCTCGCCGGTCCCCTCGGCCTCGGGCTCCTCGAACCCGCCGACGACTGGCTGACGCACCTGCCGCACCGGCTCCTGCGGCGCCCCGTGCGGCTCACCACCCTCGCCGAGGCCCGGACCTCCCGGGAGCGGGCCTTCGTGAAGCCGCCCTCGGCCAAGATCGACCCGCTGCCCGCGCAGGTCTACGAGGACGGCGGCGACCTGCCCGCCGGGCTCGACGGATCCACGCCGGTCCTGGTGAGCGGGGTGGTCGAGTTCACCGCCGAGTACCGGCTGTTCGTCCTCGACGGCGAGGTCGTCACCGCGAGCCGCTACGCCGTCCACGGACGCCTGGACCCGGCCCCGCCGGATGCCGAGAGCCTCGCCTTCGGCCGCACCGTGCTGGACGCCGAGGCCGCCCGCCTGCCCAGCGCGGTGTGCCTGGACGTCGGCCGGCTCGCCGACGGCGGGTGGGCCGTCGTGGAGGCCAACATGGCCTGGTTCGCCCACTGCTACGCCGCCGAACCGGACCGCGTCCTCGACGTGGTGCTCCGCGCCGCCGGCCCGATCGGCGCGGTCGCCGAGCGGGACCGGACCCACCTCGCCCCGCAGCGACCCCGACCGCGATGACCTGGGGCCCGCCCGGAACCACGGCGGTGACGGGCGGTCCGGAAGCGGGTGTTCCGAGGGGTGGGATCACGCCACGGATTCCGCACCCGATCGGCTCGGCAGCCCCTAGAGTGTGCGCGTGACCGAGCAGAACCCCGAACTCATCGCCGGCCGATACCAGCTGGTCGAACGCATCGGCCAGGGCGGTATGGGCCGCGTGTGGCGCGGCCTCGACCAGCACCTCTTCGGGCGCGAGGTCGCGATCAAGGAGATCCTCTTCCCGCCGGGACTGGACGACGCCGACCGCGCCGCGCTGCTGCGGCGGTTCACCGGCGAGGCCCGCGCCGCGGTCACGCTCAGCCACCCCGGGATCATCGCCATCCACGACGTCGTCGAGCACGACGGCGCCCCCGTCATCGTCATGGAACTGGTCCGGGGCCGCTCCCTGGCCGCCGCCATCCGCGATGACGGCCCCCTGCCCGTGCGCCGGGTCGCCGAGATCGGCGCCGCCGTGCTCGACGCGTTGGCCGAGGCGCACCGGGCACGGATCGTCCACCGCGACATCAAGCCGGACAACGTGCTCCTCACCAAGGACCGCGTCGTCCTGACCGACTTCGGCATCGCCCACCTCGCGGACGCCACGACCCGGCTGAGCCACAGCGGGACCGTCATCGGCACGCCCCACTACATGCCGCCGGAGCAACTGGAGGGCAAGCGGCCCACCCCCGCCAACGACCTCTGGGCACTCGGCGCGACGCTCTACCACGCCGTGGAAGGACGCCCGCCCTTCGACGCGGAAGGGCTCCACGCCCTGGCCGTGGCCGTCTTCACCCGCCCGCACCGGCCGGCGGTCCACGCCGGCCCGCTCGCACCGGTGCTGGACGCGCTGCTCACCAAGGACCCGGACCGGCGCGTCGACGCCGACCGGGCGGCCGAGATGCTGGCATCGGTCCTGCGGTCCACCGCCCCCACCGCCACCACCCCCGCCCCCGCCCACGGTCCGTCCGCCGGACCGGAGTCCGACCCCGCGCCCGCCTCCCCCCGCACCCCGGACCCGCGCGTGAGCCACCCCGGGGCGACTCCGGACGCCGCGCCGCCCACCCCGGACCCCACACCCACACCCCCGCGGCGGCAGCCGGAGCCCCGGCCCCGATCGACGCCGGCGCCGACGGCTGCGCCGACCCGGACGCCGACCGTCCTCGACCCCGCCGGAGCCACCCCGGTGGTGTCGAACGGGACGGCGGACGGCGAGAGCCTCCCCGCCCGGCGGCGGCCCCCGGCCCGACGCTCCGTGGTCCTGGCCGCGGTGCTCGCCACCCTCGCGACGGGCTCCCTCCTGACCTGGACCCTCACCCGTGACGAGGACGCGCCCCACGGCCGGGCGGCCGGCAGCGGCTCGGCGGCCTCCGCCGTCACCGTGGTGATCGGGGTGGACGCACCGCTCAGCGGCGGCCTGTCCGCCCTGGGCGCCGGCATGAGGAACTCCGCCGAGCTCGCGGCCCGCACCGCCAACGAGGCCGGGCACGTCCCTGGCGTGAAGTTCGAGATCAAGGCCCTGGACGACGCCGCGGACCCCGCGAAGGGCGCCTCCAACGCCGCCCGCTTCGTGTCCGACGAGAAGGTGCTCGGGGTCGTCGGCCCCCTGAACTCCGGGGTCGCCAAGACCTTCCTCGCGCCGCTCGCGCGGGCGGACATGGCCGTCGTCTCGCCCGGCAACACCGACCCCGTGCTCACCCTGGGACCCGACTGGGCCGCGGGCACCACCTCGCGCCCCTACCCCACCTACTTCCGCACCGTCGCGACCGACGTCGACCAGGGCCCCTTCGCCGCCCGCTACCTGCACGGCCAGGCGAAGAGGACCAAGCTGTACGTGGTGGACGACGCGAGCGCCCATGGCACCGCCCTCACCTCCGGCCTCACGGCCGAGTTCACGAAGCTCGGCGGGACCGTCGTCGGCACCGAGCAGGTCGACCCCGCCGAGCGCGCCTTCGCGGGCCTCGCGGAGCGGGTGCGCTCCTCGCAGGCCGACGCCGTCTACTTCGGCGGCTACCACGACACCGCCGCGCCGCTCTCCCGGCAGCTGGAGCAGGCGGGCGTGACGGCCCCCTTGATGGGCGGCGACGGCATCTTCGACCAGCAGTACCTCACGGCGAACCCGAGCGCCGAAGGGGACCTCGCGACCAACATCGGCGTGCCCGCCGAGGATTCGGCGGCCGGGCGGGACTTCCTGGCCCGCTACGGCGGGGCGGGCTTCCCGGAAGCGGCCGGCTGGTACGGGCCGTACGCCTACGACGCGACCTGGAGCCTCATCGAAGCGGTCAAGGCGGTCGTGGCGGCGAACGGCGGCACCCTTCCCGACGACGCCCGCGGGCGACTGCCCGCCGCCGTGGCCCGCCTGGGCTTCGACGGGGTCACGGGACGCGTCGCCTTCGACGGCAGCGGGGACACGCTCGATCGCCGGCTGACGGTGTACACGGTCAAGGGCGGGAGCTGGGCCGCCGTGCCGAACGCGCGCCCCGCCCGCTGACGACCGGGCCGCCACCCGGCCGCTCGCCAGGCCCCGACAGCCGCCCGCCAGGCCCCGACCGGTGACCGTATCGACGTCAGACGGACGTCTCCGGCCCCCGGGAACGGGCGGACCGCACGCCCGGCGCCGTCAGGTGTTCCAGGGTCCCGGTGACCTCCAGGAGCCGGTTCAACTGCACGGTCCGGCCGTCGAGGTGAAGCCCCGTACCGACCGCGTCGGTGCGGCGCCGGACCATCAGCAGCGCGGCCAGACCGCTGGAGTCGACACCGGTCAGCCCGGTGAAGTCCAGCCGCAGGTGCCGCAGCGGTCGGTGCTCGGCGAGCACCCGGTCCACCACGTCGAGGAGCCGGTCCGTGAAGAGGTGGTCGAGGTCGCCGCGCAGCTCGACGCGCACGGTGCCCTGCGAGGCGGAGCACGTGAGGCTGAGCGGGGAGGAGTGGGGAAGGCTCGTCATTCTGGGATCCCGGCGGCGGTGTGGGGGGTACGGGTCAGGCGGGCGCTGCCGGCCCGCAGGGCGGAGCGGGCGCGGGGGAAGTCGTGGAGTTCGCGTCCGAGCAGGTCCAGGGCCGGCAGGAGGGATCCGGCCGGGACGCCCCGGGAGCGCAGGACTTCGGCGGTCCACAGCAGGAACCCGCAGAACAGTTCCTCGTCACCGGTGTACAGCGCGGTGGCCAGGAACTCGACGATGTGCGCGAGGTCCTCGGCGGTCCGCTCGCGCTGCGCCTCCGTGTACGCGCGCATCGCCGGGAAGGCCTCCTCCAGCCGCCCGAACACGGCGCGCACCAGCCGGGGCCGGTTGCGGGCGACCAGCGTGTACTCCTGGTCCTTCAGGTGGGGCAGGTCGTCGATGGCCTGGTGGCCGGGTCGGGGACGGGGCAGCGGTCCGGCGGCGAGCGCGTCCGCGGCGGACCGGGCGTCCGGGGCCCACGCGTCGGCGCCCAACAGCCGGGCGTAGCGGCCGTCGGCACCGAAGGCGGCGCCGCCGACGATCACGGGGGTGCCGACGGCCTGGCAGGCGGTGATGGTCGCGTGCGCGGCCGGCAGCCGGGTCGCGAGGGACCCGGACAGCGCCACCGCGTCCGGGCCGGTGCGGTGCAGGTGCGCGACGAGGTGCGGGGCGGGGACCTGTGCGCCGAGGTAGTCGACGTGCCAGCCCCGCAGCCGCAGTACCTCGGCCAGTAGCCGGGCCGGCAGGGCGTGCCATTCGCCGTCCACGCAGGCCACCGTGACTCGGCCGCGCCCCGCCGCCGGGCGGGCCGCGGCGCGCAGCGCGAGGGCGGCGACGGCCCGGTCGTTGATGGCCGTCGCGGCGTGCTCCTGGGCGACGGTGAGCCGGTTCGCCGCCCACTCGCCGCCGACGCGGCCCTGGACGGCGGCGATGACGTCGAGCAGGAGGTCCTCCGCCCGCGCGCCCTCGTCCAACGCGCGCAGCAGCGTGGCGACCGTGGCGGCCTCGTCGAGGGCCGTCACCGACTCCCACACGCGCGCGAGGAGCCGTTCCGTGCCGGGAGCGGGACGGGGCGCGTGCGAGGACACCGCGCCGTCGTGCGCCGGGGCGCGTGCGGTGTCGCGTGCGGTGTCGTGCCCGGCGCCGGGGGTCGTGCCGTGGGCCGTGTCGTGGTCCGTACCGTCCACCGTGCCCCGCGCCGTGTCGTGAGCGCTCACGCGGTGAACCGCCCGCGGGTGTGGCCGTCGACGGCACTGAGGTGGTTGGTGCGGGGCGCGGCGATCACCACGAGCGCCATGTCGTCGTGCCGACCCGTGCCCACCCACCGCGAGGTCAGCATCTGCACGTGCTCCACCACCGCCTCCGCGGGCATCGCCGCGCACTGCGACAGGGCGCGGCGAAGCCGTTCCTCCCCGAACATCGCGCCACCCATCGGTCCGCCCCGCGCCTCGCTGATGCCGTCGGTGTAGAGCACGCAGGTGTCGCCGGGGGACAGGGTCACCGAGGCCGTCTCCGTGGAGATCTCGGGCAGCGCGCCGACGAGCGTGCCCTTCGTGGGGGCCTCCTCCACCCGGCCGTCGGAGCGCAGGATCAGCGGGGCGGGGTGCCCGGCGCTCGTCAGGCGCAGGCGCACCGCGTTGCCGTCGCGCGTCGCGGAGGCCAGCACCATGGTGGCGAAGCGGGTGCTGTCGGAGTTCAGCAGCGAGGTGTTCAGCAGGCTCAGCATCCGGTGGTGGTCGTCGGCCATGGGCAGCAGGGCGTGCAGGGTGTTGCGGATCTTGCCCGTCATCACCGCCGCCTCCAGCCCCTTGCCGCAGACGTCCCCGAGGACGACCAGGGAGGCGTCGCCCTCGCGAGCGGCGGGATGGACGTCGTAGAAGTCCCCGCCGACCCGCTCGTGGTCCTTCGACGGCCGGTAGCCGCCCGCGTACTCGACGCCGGAGACGTGGTGCAGCGACGGGGGCAGCAGCTCCCGCATCAGCGTGTCGGTGATCGACGCCTGCTCCGAGTAGAGCCTGGCGGCCGACATGGCCGCCCCCGCGCGGGCGGCGAACAGCCGGGCGAAGACCTCCTCGCCCTCCGTGAAGGCGCTCGCCCCGTCGCGGCGCAACAGGACCAGGGCGCCCGCAGGGACCCCGTGCCCGGGCAGCGGCGTGATCACGATCGATCCGACGGCGCCGAACCCCTCGGGCACCAGCCAGTCCGGCGCCGCGGACGGGTCCAGCCACCGGGAGGGGACGGGCGGGAACCCCTGGAGCGCCTCGGCCAGACCCGGTACCTCCTCGGGGGCGACGGCAGCGCGGGACACCGTCGGGCCGCCGCCGCGCAGGCAGGAGACGACGGGCAGTTCGGCCCCGTGCGCCGGGGCGATCACCAGGGCCGCGTCGGCGAGGTGATCGGCCGCCATCTGCGCGGTCACGTCCATGCACCGGTCGAGGTTGAGCGAGGACAGCAGCAGGTTGGAGGAGCGGACGAGGAAGGCGGTGCGTTCGCGCTCCGCCCGCAGGGCCTCGCGCGCCAGGCGGTGGTGGGTGTCGTCGACCAGCCACCACACGACCGTGCCGTCGTCACGCCGGGTCGGATGCGCCTCGTACGAGCGCTCGCCGACGGCCCCCCGGACCTCCTGCGCCCCGGCGAGCGACCCCCGCGCGGGCGGGACGGCGGCGTAGCGCGCGTGCGCCGACGCCAGCCACCCGGGCACCGCGTCCGCGAGGGGCGAACCGGGGAGGGCGCGCGGGAACACCAGCCGGGCCGGGTCGTTGACCTGGACGACGACCGCCCGGAGGTCCACCACCAGAGCGGGGTAGGGGGCCTGACTCCACGGCAGGCCCGCGACGGAAGAGCCGGGCGTCGTCTCGGTGGAAGGAACCAATCGTCGAAGGCCCGCTGCGCGAACCCCTCACCTCTTCATCGCGTTTCGTCACGTCGGAAAGTGACCGGAGAAACCATTGTCCTGCGGCAACCATCCTCCATCCGCCCTCCCCCTGGCAACCGCGCGCGGGTGGGACGAGGTGTCGAGCCGTCCCTCCCGCGGGTGACGAACGGTCGTGCGGCACCCGCGGGAGGGGGTCGCGCCGGCCGCGCACGATGTAGGAGGATGTCCCGGTGAGCGGAGAGGGAGCGGTCGTCGCCACGACGACGGACCGGGACGTGGCGGTCATCAGCCTGCGCGGAGAGGTCGACGAGGACCACGCGCCCCGGCTGGCGGGCGCCCTCGCGCAGGCCGCGTCCAGGGGCCCCGGGCGCACCGTGGTCGACCTCTCCCGGACCCGCTTCGCCGACTCCTCCGTGCTGCACGCGCTGCTCGACGCCCAGCGCGCCCACACGGCCGCGGGGGCCACGCTCGTCCTCGCCGGTCCCTTCCACACGGCCGTCCGGCGACTGTTCGAGGTCACCGGCTCCGCGTCCGTGTTCCGCATGGCGGACAGCCTGGAGACCGCGATGACATGCTGAGCACCGACCCCCGTCCCCGAACGGGCCGGCGCGGTACGACGCGCCGACCATGGGCAGGCGATGACGCATGAACCCACCCCGCCCGCCCTTCGACTCCCCGCACGACCCGCGGTCGCGGCGGGGGGACACCCCCCGGCCCACCGGCCCGCCCGACTCCGCGGCCGCCGCCCGCCAGAGGGTGTGCGAACTGCTGCTGCGGGCCGGCGTCGGCCTCGACAGCGTCATGGCCGCGGACGCCCTGCTCGTCACCTCGGAACTGGTCACCAACGCCATCCGCCACGGCGGCGGCATCACCCACTTCCGCGCCGACGTCGCCGGCGACGTCCTGCGCCTGGCGGTCGGTGACGCGAACCCCCGCCTGCCCGTTCCCCGGACCGGCACCGCCGAGAATCCGGGCGGATTCGGCTGGCCGCTCATCCGACGCCTGAGCGACCACGTCGCCTGCGACGCGCGCCCCGACGGCAAGACCATCACCACGGCCCTCCGCCTCGCCTGACCCGGAGCGGGCCGCGGCGCCGGTCGCGGAGCGTGAACCGGGCCGGGCGCGTCCCGGTGCCACACTGGAGGGGTGAGCGACCACGGGCGGCAGACGCGACGGCTCCTGGAGCGGGCCATCACGGACCTGCTGGACCGCCGCGCCCCCGGCGCCACGATCTGCCCGTCCGACGCCGCGCGGGCGGTGTACACGGGCGACGACGAGGGCTGGCGGACCCTGATGGAACCGGCCCGCATCGCGGCGCGCCGCTTGGTGGAGGCCGGCGAGGTGGAGATCACCCAGGGCGGCCGGCCCGTCGACCCGTCGAAGGCGCGCGGCCCCGTGCGCATCCGCCGCGCTCGCCCGACGTCACCCGGGCGGCCCAACCCCTGACGGGGGTCGACCGTCGCAGGCCTGTTGGTCCCGGGACCCGCGCACGCGCCGTGATACGGAGGGCACAGGCGTTTGTGCCCGTGATCGCGAGAGGTGCGGCCCGTGTCCGACGAGCAACGCAAGCGGGGACAGAGACGGCGGCTGCCCGTGAAGGCGGCCCTGCCCGGCCGTCACCCGCACGAGGACGAGGAGGCCGTCACCGACCGGATCGTCTTCGGCGTGACGGCCGCCCTGACCCTGGGCTTCGTCATCTGGGGCGTCACGGCCACCGACAGCCTGGAGCGGGTCTCCGACACCCTGCTGAACGGCCTGATGCACAACGCCGGCTGGGCGTTCGTCCTGGTCGCCTCCGGGTTCGTCGTGTTCGCGCTCTGGCTCGCCATCAGCCGGTACGGGCGGATCGAGCTGGGCCAGGAGCACGAGAAGCCGGAGTTCAGCACCGTCTCCTGGGTCGCGATGATGTTCAGCGCCGGCATGGGCATCGGCCTGATGTTCTACGGCGTCAGCGAACCCCTCGCGCACTACGCCGACCCGCCGCCGGGCACCGACCCCGCCGACTCGGCCGACGCCATGCAGACGGCGCTGGCCACCACCCTCTTCCACTGGACGCTGCACCCGTGGGCCATCTACGCCGTGGTCGGCCTGGCCATCGCGTACAGCACCTTCCGCCGCCGCAGGCGGCAGACGATCAGCGCCGTCTTCGTCCCGCTCCTCGGGGAGAGGCGCGCCGAGGGCGCCCCCGGCCGCGTCATCGACATCCTGGCGATCTTCGCCACGCTGTTCGGCTCCGCCACCTCCCTGGGACTGGGCGCGCTCCAGATCGGCAGCGGCATGCACGAGGTGGGCTGGCTGGAGAAGGCCGGCACCGGCCTGCTCGTCGCCGTCATCGGGGTGTTGACCGTCTGCTTCGTCTTCTCCGCCGTGTCCGGTGTCGAGAAGGGCATCCAGTGGCTCTCCAACATCAACATGGTGCTGGCCGTCGTCCTCGCCGTCTTCGTGTTCGTCGTCGGCCCCACCATCCTGATCCTCGACCTCATCCCCACCTCCCTCGCCGCCTACTTCGACGAGCTGCCCCAACTGGTCGGCCGCACCGAGGCGTCCACGGGCGGCGGTGACGTCGCCGACTGGCTGAGCAGTTGGACGGTCTTCTACTGGGCCTGGTGGATCTCCTGGACGCCGTTCGTCGGCATGTTCATCGCCCGCATCAGCCGGGGCCGTACGATCCGCCAGTTCGTCGGCGGGGTCATCCTGGTGCCCAGCACCGTGAGCCTGGTCTGGTTCGCGGTCTTCGGCGGCACGGCCATGCGCCTGAAGGAACAGGGAGAACTCGGCGCCGCGACCACGCCCGAGGCGCAACTCTTCGGCGTACTGCAGGAGTTCCCCATCGCCGGTGTGATGAGCCTGCTCGTGATGATCCTCGTCGGCGTCTTCTTCGTCTCCGGCGCCGACGCGGCCTCGATCGTGATGGGCACGCTCTCCCAGAAGGGCACGTTCGAACCGGGCCGGTGGGTCGTCGTCTTCTGGGGAGTGGTCACCGGTGGCGTGGCGGCCGTGATGCTGCTCGTCGGCCAGGGCAAGGGCGACGCCCTGGAGGGCCTGCAACACCTGACGATCCTCGTCGCGGCGCCGTTCGTCCTCGTCATGATCGGCATGTGCTGGTCCCTCCTGAGGGACCTGCGCCGGGACCCGCTGATCGTCCGCGTCGAACTCGCCGAGGAGGCGGTGGAGGAGGCCGTGATCGCGGGCCACGAGAAGTACGCGGGAGGCTTCGAACTGCGCATCGGCCCGGCGGGGGACACGCCCCCCGCGGAGCCGAGGAACGAGGAGCGCGACCGCGAGGACCCGCGGAACCCGCCGCCCGCACCCTGAACAGACCTGCGGACCTGACGACCTACGGGCGGCGGGCCAGCATATGGGCGTCGAGGAAGCCCCGCTCGGAGGACGGGTCGTGCACCAGCCGGGCGAAGGGGACGAGCCCGGCGCCCGCCAGGAGGCCGGCGAGACGGTCCACCGGCCAGCTGTACGCGGGCGTGACCTTGTGGTCGAACCGGACCGGCTCCGGGCCGTCGGTCCCGAAGAAGGAGACCAGGAGCAGCCCGCCCGGCGCCAGGACGCGGACCTGCTCCGCCAGCAGCTGCGGCAGTTCCCCCGGCGGGGTGTGGATCATCGAGTAGTGGGCCAGTACGCCGCCCAGCGCGCCGTCCTCGACCGGCAGGCACTCCATCCGCGCCTGCCCGAAGCGCAGCGCCGGATGGGCCCGTCGGGCGTGGTCGACCATGCCCGGGGACAGGTCGAACCCGAAGGCGTCCACGCCCTGTTCGCACAGCATGGCCGTCAGATGTCCGGGTCCGCAGCCGACGTCGGCCACCCGTCGGTTGCCCATGGCGCGCACCAGCTCGGCGAAGGTGCCGATCATGGCGCGCGCGAACGGCTGCCCCTCCAGCCGGTCCGCGAACAGCGACGCGTACAGCTCGACGACCCCGTCGTAGGCCGCCCCGGTCCGCTCCTGGTGATCCGTCACGGGGAGCACTCTATGCCTGGGGGTCCGCGCTCCGGCGCCTGGGGGTCCGCGCTCCGGCCCGCCGTCGACCGGGTCCTCCGCGGGCGGCGGCGCGCCGTCAGAAGGCGACGGCGTCGCGGATGATCGGGCAGGTCATGCAGTGGCCGCCGCCGCGTCCCCGTCCGAGTTCGGCTCCGACGATGGTGATGACCTCGACGCCCGCCTTGCGGAGCAGGGTGTTGGTCGTCGTGTTGCGGTCGTACGTGAACACCACCCCGGGTTCCAGGGCGACGGCGTTGTTGCCGCTGTCCCACTGCTGCCGCTCGGAGGCGTAGACGTCACCGCCGGTCTCGATCACCCGCAGCCCGGTGAGGCCGAGGCCCTTGGCGACGACCTCGACGAAGGGACGACTTCCCTCGTCCGTGATGTGGACGCCGGTCGGCGCGTCACCGGGGCGCAGCGAGAAGGTGTGCACCGCGTCCATGATCGTGGGATAGAGGGTGACGATGTCCCGGTCGGCGAAGGTGAACACGGTGTCGAGGTGCATGGCGGCCCGGAGCTTGGGCATGCCGGCGACGATGACGTGTTCGGCCGCGCCGCCCCGGAACAGGGAGGCGGCGACCTGGGTGATGGCCTGGCGGGAGGTGCGCTCGCTCATGCCCATCAGGACGACGCCGTTTCCGACGGGCATGATGTCGCCGCCCTCGAAGGTGGCCTGGCCCCAGGACTGCTCGGGATCCCCCCACCAGACGGTGGAGTCCTTGAAGTCGGGGTGGAAGGTGTAGACGGCCTTCATCAGGAGGGTCTCGTCGTGCCGGGCCGGCCAGTACAGCGGGTTGAGGGTGACGCCTCCGTACAGCCAGCAGGTCGTGTCCCGGGTGTAGAGGGTGTTGGGCAGCGGAGGCATCAGGTACTCCCGTGCGCCCGTGCCCTCGCGGGCGAGTGCGACGTACGGGGGTCGGTAGTCGTCGGGCAGGTCGGCGGTGGACAGTCCGCCGATCAGGAAGTCGGCCAGCTCGCGGGAGGTGAGCGTTTCCAGGAAGGCCCGGGTGGTGTCGAGCAGCCCCAGGCCCACCTCGTTGGCGGTGATCTTGCGATCGAGGAGCCAGGTGCGGGCCTCGGGGATCTCCATCGTCCGCGCCAGCAGGTCGTGGAGCTCGACGACCTCGACGCCGCGCTGCGTGAGCTTGTTGACGAAGTCCGCGTGGTCGCGCTGGGCGTTCTCCACCCACATCACGTCGTCGAAGAGGAGGTCGTCGGCGTTGGTCGGGGTGAGCCGCCGGTGCGCGAGTCCGGGCGCGCAGACCAGGACCTTGCGGAGCCTGCCGACCTCGGAGTGGACGCCGAAGGCGGGCGGGGCGGGGCTGTCGGTGTTCAACTCGTCGCATCTTTCGGTCGTCGGGTACGGCGGAGACGGGGCGGGTCCGGTCAGAGCTCGATCCAGCCGAGGGCGAGGGCGAGTACGCCCAGGGCCGCTCCGGCCACCGAGACGGCGCAGATGACGGCCTCGCGGGCGGAGAACACCCGGCGGTTCTGCTCGCGCCGGGCCTTGGCGAACAGGAAGGTGGCCGGGGCGTAGAGGAGGAAGGACACCAGGACGAACTTGAGGCCGGCGGCGAACAGCAGGAAGGCCGTGTAGAGGGTGGCCAGTACGGCGACCGCCAGTTCCGGTCGGGTGCCGCGTCCGACGGTCCCGGCGCCGCCCCGTCCCGCGGCGATCTTCACGGCGAAGCCGGCGGCGAGCAGGAAGGGGATCAGGCTCAGCGCGCTGGTCAGGTCGAGCGCGAAGGTGAAGGCGTCGTCGGAGAACATCGTCACGACCAGGACGATCTGGCTCAGCGAGGTGCTCATCAGCAGCGCGTTGGCCGGTACGTCCGCCGCGGTGGCCCGCCCCAGGAAGCGGGGCATGTCGTTGTCCTTCGCGGCGACGAACAGCACCTCCGCGGCCATGAGCGTCCAGGCGAGGTAGGCGCCCAGGACCGAGACGATCAGGCCCACGCTGACGAAGACCTGCCCCCATGTGCCGACGGCGTGCTGGAGGACCCCGGCCATGGAGGGTTGGCGGAGTTCGGCGATCTCGGCCATCGGCATGATGCCGTAGGAGACGATGGTGACGGAGGCGAAGACGGCGAAGACGCTGAGGAATCCCAGGATCGTGGCCCGCCCGACGTCCTCGCGGCGCCGGGCGTGGCGGGAGTAGACGCTGGCCCCCTCCACGCCGAGGAACACGAAGACGGTCGCCAGCATCGTGCCCCGCACCTGGTTGAACAGTGAGCCCGCGTAGTCGGCGCCGCCCCAGTTGGCCGCGAACACCTCCGCGTCGAGGTAGAAGAGCGCGATCAGGACGAAGACCAGGATGGGCACGATCTTCGCGACGGTCACGATCCTGTTGATCGCCGCGGCTTCCTTGACCCCCCGGCGGATGAGGAGGAAGAAGCACCACAGGCCGACCGAGGACAGCACGACGGCGAGCAGGGTGTCGCCGTCGCCCAGCGCGGGCCATACCGCGCCGATCGTCGACATGATGAGCACCCAGTAGGTGACGTTGCCGACGCAGGCGCTCGCCCAGTAGCCGAACGCCGAGAAGAACCCGAGGTACTCGCCGAAGCCAGCCTTGGCGTAGGCGTATACGCCGGCGTCGAGGTCGGGCCTGCGGACGGCGAGGGTCTGGAAGACGAAGGCGAGCATCAGCATGCCCGTGCCGGCGATCGCCCAGGCGATCAGGGCGCCCGCGACACCGGTCTCCTGGGCGAAGCGGCGCGGCAGTGAGAAGACGCCGGCGCCGACCATGGAGCCGACCACCATCGCGGTCAGCGTCACCAGCGTCAGCTTCACGGCCGGCGGGCCCCCGGCCGGCGGGGCCTTGGCTTCAACGTCGCTCATGGCTTCCTTCGTCTACGCCCCGTGGGTCAGGTCACGAGTCAGACGCAATGTATCCATAACCGCCATTATTCGGGCATATTGCCGGCCGGGGGTGTGGGCGCGTCCCGCCGAGGGTGTCCACCTCGCCCCGGGCCGTCGCCCGTTCGGCCTACGCCCGGGGTCCTGGCGCGGCGGCGCGGGCCGTCGCGTGGCACGGTGGCAGGGCGACGAGAGGTTCACGAGCGCGGGTCGGCCGGTCGAGGAAGCCCGGCCGGCAGCCCGCGTCGGAGCCGACCCCCGCCGCCACCCTCGGCGAAGACCCGCCGGGGGATCGGCGACGTGGGCAGCCGCCCCCTCTCGGACGACGTCACGGGCGCGAAGACGCCCGCGACCATCGCCACCCAGCCCACCCCCACTTCCCACGGTTGGAGAACACCGTGCTCGAACGCGAGCCGCTCACTCTCGTCCTGCCCCCCGACGTTCCGCGAGGGGCGGTCGGCGGCGCGGGCCGCTCCCACCGTGCGCGGCCCGCAATCCCTCCCCGCGCCGCCGCGACGCCGTCCTTCCACTACGTCGCCGCCGGCGACTACTGGTTCGACGACGGGGCCGCCGGTCCGCACCGGGCGACCGCCTCCGACGCACCCGCCTGAGCCCGCCCGGGGCGGGGCCCCGCCCCGAAGCGGACGCCGAACGAAGGCCGCCACGCGGCGGGTTCGGCGTCCGTCGTCGGGTCGGCGAACGACGGACGGCCGACATCGCCCCCCCTCCGCGTCGATCGGCCCCCCCGCCGACCCCCTCCCGGATCCCGGCGCGGCGACTCGCGCACCTCCCGCGCCGGGACCGCCCTTCACCGCGCCCAGGGCCGTGAACAGGGCGGCCCCGCGCGGTCGGTCGTCTACGCCGGGCCGATCGAGGCCTCGATGACGGCGAGGTGGGCGGCGAGGATCTCCTCGAACGCGGCGTCACGGTCCTCGCCGAGCGGGCGCACCTCGCGGGCGAAGTGGGCCAGGGCCGGGAAACGCTCGGGGTCGGCGCCCAGCACCGCCACGCGGAACAGCTCCATGCCCTGTTCGTGCTCCTCGGGGGTCACGGAGCCGGCCCCGGCCTCGGAGGCGATCAGCGCGGAGATCAGGACCGCGAGCCGGTGGTAGCGCACCGGGATCTCCGCGTCGGGCAGGCCCGACGCGCGCAGCGCCTGGAGGGCCTCCTCCATGACCAGTCGGGAACCGGCGCCGCTCGACGCGTAGCGCCCCCAGACCCCGGCGAGCTGGGGCTGTTGCCCGAAGGCCTCCCGAACGCGCAGGGCCAGGGCCGTGAGGCGCCGCTTCCAGTCGCCCTCGGGTCGGTGGCCGTCCATCGCGGCCAGCAGGATCCGGTCGGCGACCGCGCGCAGCAGTTCGGTCTTGCTGCGGAAGTGCCGGTAGAGGCTGGAGGAATCGGTCCCCAGGACCGCCGCCAGCTTGCGCACGCTGAACGAATCCGCGTCGCTCGAGCGCAGCATCTCCGCCGCCGCGTCCAGGATCTCCTCGGTCGTCCAACGCCTTCGGCCTGCCATCCAACTCCTCTCGTCGGCCCTCATCCTAGCTGTGCACTTGGTGTTGCACGCACCGCGTGCATAATGAGGGCATGAGCGTGTCGGCGAGCCGGCGCGCCGTTCGTGCCCTGTTGTCCGGGACGGGCGAGCGGTGCGGAGCCCGTCCGCCCGCCCCGGGGATGTGAAAGGACGCATGACGTGCGAAACGCACTGGATCACGCGGCGTTGGACGCCGCCCTCGACCACGTCCACCGCGCCGGGATGCCGGGCCTGTTCGCCGAGGTGCGCGCCGGTGACCGGGTCTGGCGCGGCGCCGCCGGGGTCGCCGACGTCGCCACCGGCCGCCCCGTCACCGCCGACATGCGCCACCGCGTCGGCAGCGTCACCAAGACCTTCACCGCCGTCGCCGTCCTGCGCCTGGTCGAGAGCGGCCGGGTCGATCTCGACGCGCCGATCGGCCGACACCTGCCGGAACTGGTGCCGGGGGAGCGGGGGGAGGCGATCACGGTACGGATGCTGCTCGACCACACCAGCGGCCTCGCCGAGTACCTCCCGTACGCCTACCCCTCCCTCAAGGCGTTCCCGGTCCTCGCGGAGACCGGACCCGAGAGCCTCGACGACCTTCGGCACACGCGGTTCGACCCCGTCGAGCTGATCGGGATGGGGGTGGCCGCGCCCCCCGTCGGCGTCCCGGGCGGCGGTCCGGGGGTGTACTCGAACACCAACTACCTGCTCCTCGGCCGGCTGCTGGAACGGCTGACCGGCACCACCGCCGAGCGGTACATCACCCGGCACGTCATCGAGCCCGCGGGGCTGCGGGACACGGCCTTCCCCGACGGGCCGCACGTCGAGGGGCCGCACGCGCGGCTCTACGAGGCCTGGTTCGGCATGATCGACCCGCCGCGCGACTACAGCGTCTACGACATGTCCTGGGTGGGGCCGTCGGCCTCGCTGATATCGACCGTGGCGGACCTCAACCGCTTCTACCGGCTGCTGCTGGCCGGCGAGATCGTCGCTCCGGAGTCGCTGGAGCGGATGCGCCGCACGGTGCCCGTGGTCTCCCAGGAGGGGAAGGTGATCGCGTACGGCCTCGGCCTGCACCCGATGGAGGCTCCCGGGCAGGAGGTCTTCTGGGGCCACGGCGGCACCGTCTGGGGCGGCGGAACGTTGGCCATGGCCCGTGCCGACGGGGAGCGCCAGATGGCGGTCGCGGTGAACCTCCAGCGGTGGAACCGGCTCGACGACTCCGGCAGGCCGCAGCCCCACCCGATCGACGAGGCGCTCGCGAAGCTGTACCACCTGGCGATGTACGGCTGACGGGGGCGGGGCCCGGGCCCGGGGTCGCGGCGTCGACCCCGGGCGCCGGCCTCGTAGGCGAGATCGCCGGACTACTGGTAGGAAACTTTCCTGTCCGCTACGCTCCCGGACGGCGGCCCGACGTCATGCCGTTGCCCAAAATTGGCATGCGCATGGCGTGATCGGCGAGAGCTCCGCCCCGGCCGCCGGGACGCCCCCTCCCGCCCCCGGGCGGGAAGGGCGTCCCGCACCGGTGTCCCGCACTCGCCTTACTCAGGCCAAGGAGTCCAGGCATGCACCCGTACGCCCCCACCCCCTTACCCCCCTCCGGCCGCCGGCATCGACCGGCCCTCCTCATCGTGACGGTGGTGCTCGCGCTCGCCGCCGGGCTCCTGCTCGCCTGGCCCGGCCGGGCGGGAGCCGTCGCCGACCCGCTCATCTCACGCGGCAGGCCCGCCGCCGCCTCCTCCACCGAAAGCTCCTCGCTCGGCGCCGCCAACGCCTTCGACGGCGCCGCCTCCACCCGCTGGGCCAGCGCCGAGGGCAAGGACCCGCAGTGGATCCGCGTCGACCTCGGGGCCGGCGCCACCGTCTCCCGCGTCAAGCTGACCTGGGAGGCCGCCTACGCCAAGGCCTACCGCGTCGAGGTCTCCACCGACGGCACCACCTGGACCCGGATCGCCGAGGAGAAGGCCGGCAACGGCGGCACCGACGACCTCGCCGGCCTCTCCGGCAAGGGCAGGTACCTGCGCGTGTACGGCACCGCGCGCGGCACGGCGTACGGCTACTCCCTCTTCGAGGTCGAGGTCTACGGCACCGCGGACGGCGGAACGCCCCCCGGCGGAGGAGCCTTCACCGTCGTCGCCGCGGGCGACATCGCGGCGCAGTGCACCGCCTCCGACAGCGGCTGCGCGCACCCGAAGACCGCGGCCCTGGCCCGGCAGATCGACCCGAAGTTCTACCTGACGATGGGCGACAACCAGTACGACGACGCCCGGCTCTCCGACTTCCGCGCCTACTACGACAAGAGCTGGGGCGCCTTCAAGGCCAAGACCCGCCCCGTGCCCGGCAACCACGAGACCTACGACCCGGCCGGGGCCCTCGCCGGATACAAGGCGTACTTCGGGAACATCGCCTATCCGCAGGGCAAGAGCTACTACAGCTTCGACGAGGGCAACTGGCACTTCGTCGCCCTCGACTCCAACGCCTTCGACCAGGCCGCCCAGATCGACTGGCTCAAGGCCGACCTCGCCGCGAACACGAAGCAGTGCGTCGCCGCCTACTGGCACCACCCCCTCTTCTCCTCGGGCGGCCACGGCAACGACCCCGTCTCCAAGCCCGTCTGGAAGATCCTCTACGCCGCCAAGGCCGACCTCGTCCTGGGCGGACACGACCACCACTACGAGCGGTTCGCCCCGCAGAACCCCGACGGAAAGGCGACCGCCGACGGCATCGTCCAGATCGTCGGCGGCATGGGCGGCGCCGACCCCTACCCGATCGAGGAGGTCCAGCCCAACAGCCAGAAGCGGATCAGCGGCCCGTACGGGGTCCTGAAGCTCGACTTCACGGACTCGGGCTACAGCTGGACCTACGTCGCCACCGACGGCGTCAAGGACACCAGCCCGAAGTACGACTGCCACTGATGTACCTGGCCACCACCGGCCGCCGGGACGCGCCGTCCGCCCCCCTCGGGGCCCGGCGGCGCGTCCCCGCCACCGTCATCGCACTGGGTACCGTCAGCCTGGTCACCGACGTCTCCTCCGAGATGGTCACGGCCGTCCTGCCGCTCTACCTCGTCCTGGGCCTCGGCCTCTCACCGCTCCAGTTCGGCTTCCTGGACGGCATGTTCAACGCGGCCACCGCGCTCGTACGGCTCCTCGGCGGCCGCCTCGCCGACCGCGGCGGCCGGCACCGACGGGTCGCCGCCGCGGGCTACCTCCTGTCCGCGCTGTCCCGGCTCGGACTGCTCCTCGCCGCCGGCTCCACCACGGGCATCGCCGCCTCCCTCGCCGCCGACCGTCTCGGCAAGGGCGTGCGCACCGCCCCGCGCGACGCGCTCATCGCCCTCAGCGTCCCGCCGCGCGACCTCGGACGCGCGTTCGGCGTGCACCGCGCCATGGACACCACCGGCGCACTGCTCGGCCCGCTCGCCGCCTTCGCCGTCCTGTGGGCCACCGCCGACGCCTACGACGCGGTCTTCGCCGTCAGTTTCTGCACGGGCCTGCTCGGCGTGCTCCTGCTCCTCCTGTACGTCCCCCGCTCCGCCCCCGTCCCCCCGGCGGCCCCCGCCGTCGCGCCCGCCCCATCCGCCCCGCCCGTCCGCCCGCGCCACACCGCCCCGCGCCAAGGAGCGCTGCGCGACCCGGCCTTCCGTCGGATCCTGTACGCCGCCTCACTGCTCGGCGCCGCCACCATCGGCGACTCCTTCCTCTACCTCCTCGTCCAGCGCGGGCTGGACCTGCCGCCCACCCTGTTCCCCCTGCTGCCGCTCGGCGCCGCCGCCGGATACCTGCTCCTCGCCGTCCCCGCCGGCCGGATCGCCGACCGCTTCGGCCGCCGCCTGCCCTTCCTGGCCGGACACCTCGCGCTGCTCGGCGCGTACGCCGTCCTGCTGCTCCCCGTCGCCTGGCCGACCGTGATCCTCGTCCTGGCCCTCCTCGGCGTCTTCTACGCCGCCACCGACGGCGTGCTGATGGCGCTGGCCTCTCCCGTCCTGCCCGCACACCGCCGCGCCGGCGGCCTCGCGGTGCTCCAGACCGGCCAGGTCCTGGCCCGACTGCTGGGAGCCGCCGGCTTCGGGGCGGCCTGGACCTACTGGGGACAGGGCCCCGCCCTGGCCGCGGCGGCCCTCGCGCTCGCGGCGGCCCTCGCGGCGGCCTGGCGCATCCTGCCCGCGGCGCGGCCGGGGCCCGCCGGCGACCCCCGTCCCGCGCCCGACCACGACGCCCCGGAGGCACCGTGAACCCCCGAGCGCCACAGCTGCGCCGCATCACCGTCGTCGTCCTCGCCGTGCTCCTGCTCGGAGGCGGTTCCCTCGGCTACGTCCTGCACGCCCGGCACCGGACCCCGCCGACGGCCGCGCCGGACGCGTCGTTCGGCCCGATCGAACCCGGGCTCTACTACCAGGACTCCGCCACCGGACGCATCGCCCGCCGCAGCGGCGCCACCGGCCCGCCCGTCACCGGAGGCCCCGCCTGCGAGCGCTTCCACGCCGTACCGGAACGCGCCCTGTGCCTGCGCAAGCTGCCCGGCATCCCGGCCCGCACCCAGGCCCTCGTACTGGACCGACGACTGGGCGAGGTCAAACGCGTCACCGTGCCCGGGATCCCCAACCGGGCCCGCGTCTCGGCCTCGGGCAACGTGCTGTCCTGGACGACCTTCGCGACCGGCGACTCCTACGCCACGACCGGCTTCTCCACCCGGACCTCCATCCTCGACCTGCGCACCGGCTACCTCATCAAGTCGATGGAGGAGATCCCGCTGACCATCGACGGCGCTCGCCACCACGCCCCCGACGTCAACTACTGGGGCGTCACCTTCGCCTCGGACGACAACCGCTTCTACGCCACGGTCTCGACCAAGGGCCGCACCCACCTCGTCGAGGGCGACCTGCGCGCCTGGTCGGCGAAGGCCCTGCGCGTCAACGTCGAATGCCCGTCGCTGTCACCCGACGGCACCCGCGTCGCCTTCAAGAAGAAGGTCACCGACGGCCCCGCACCCTGGCGGCTGTACGTCCTGGACCTGGCGGACCTGCGCGAGCACCCGCTCGCGGAACCGCGCGGCGTCGACGACCAGGCAGCCTGGCTGGACGACGGCACCATCGGCTACGCCCTCCCGGGCGAGGGGGGACGCGTCTCGGACGTCTGGTCGGTCCCGGCGGACGGCACGGGCGCACCCCGCCTCCTGGTGCCCGGCGGCTTCTCCCCGGCCGCCGTGCGCTGACCACACCGACCCCGAACGGAACGCTCACACCCCGGCGTTCGGGGCCCCGCCCACCGGGCGGGGCCCCGCCGCGGCGGTCACACGGGCGGCAGCAGATCGCTCCCGCTGACGGTGTACGTGAGCGGGGGGTAGACGAAGTCCGTCTCGGCGTTCTCGCGGCGACGCAGCCGGTAGAACGCGCGGGCCTGCTCCTCGTCCGCGACGACGAGCCGCTCGCCCCGCGGGAGGTGGGCCCGTCCCTCGTGGAAGCGCAGGAGGGTCTTCGAGGTCCGGAACGTCACGCCCAGCCATTCGTTGTCCGCCGCCGGAACGGGCCGCTCCGCCACGATCCTGTGCCGCATCCGCCGGTTCGCGTCCACGGAGAACGCGACGACGCCGTGATGGGTGAGGGGCACCTCGAACGTCTCGCCCGCCTCACCCGTCTCGCCGTCCGACTCCTTCGCTTCGACGATCAGCTTCCTCGACGGGCCGGCGTCGGGACGCGCGTAACAGGAGAAGACGGCGATGAAGGACCCGTCGGCGAGGTCGAGGGCCTGGTCGCTGTGGCCGCCCATGGTGGTGTAGGCGTTCGTGTAGCGCTCGACGAGGGCGTTGTCGAAGCCGACCGGGATCCCCGCCAGCTCCCGGACCCGTCGAGCCAGCCGTTCGTGGACCGCGCGGAACCGCTGCGCCGGGTTGCCGTACCGCGTCGTCGTACGGACGAGCGGCACGCCGCCCGTGCCGTCGGGCCGGGTGAGCACCGCCCCCCGCCGGCCCTTGCCCACGTCCTCCCAGACGGTCGAGGCGGCCAGCTCCGCGAAGAGGTCGCCCTCGCCCGGCAGGGAGCACGTGAGGATCTCGTCGCGGATCCTAGACCCGGGGCGCAAGATAGTCTCCCGTGTTCATGCTGAAGAGGAGTTCGTCGGCGCCGTAGTCGATGAACGACGCGCTCCTGTTCTCCTCGGCGTACAGCCTGCGCAGCTCGTCCATGCCCTCCGGCGTGGGCGGCCCCAGCTTCACCGCGTCCCCACCCACACCGACGTACGTGTCGCCGCCTCGGTGCACGGCCTCGGTGCTCGAACAGCGCACCACGTATCCCAGACGGGTCGGCAGCAGCCCGGCGTCCAGTCCCGACGGCCTGATCTCGTGCGTGTACAGGCGGTTGGTGGACAGCGGCATGAAGAACACGGAGCCGGGATACAGGGTCACGCCGAACCGCGCGGGCAGCGCGCCCCCGTCACCCTCCGGGCCCGGCTCCTTCAGCCGGAAGTGGAGCCGGGTCAGCCCGCTGGTCCCCTTCACCCCCAGGTCGAAGGGGTCCCGCGCCAGGGGCGCCAGCCCGTCGAGACCCTCGTAGAAGGTGCAGAAGGCCATGATGCCGTGGGCGGGCATGTCCTTCGTCTTGTCGGCGTGGGAGGAGATCCTGGCCTTGGACTGCCCGCGCTCCGCCGTGGCCGGGGTGTTGTGGTAGATCTGCGCGAGGACGTGGTTCAGGGGCGCGTGGTCGCGGAAGACGGCGGCGGCCTCGC
Organism: Streptomyces sp. NPDC048606; assembly: GCF_040650855.1. Taxonomy (NCBI): domain Bacteria; kingdom Bacillati; phylum Actinomycetota; class Actinomycetes; order Kitasatosporales; family Streptomycetaceae; genus Streptomyces; species Streptomyces sp. NPDC048606. The sequence continues at coordinate 92,407 of NZ_JBEZIB010000033.1, forward strand.
GGTTCAGGGCCTCGACGACCTGCGTGTCGGTCGCGCGGAAGCCCTCGGTCGGCCCCGACAGGTTCGTCGAGCACCGGAGCAGGCGGAAACGCAGTTCGTCACCGCTCCTCGTGACGGGCGTCAGGTAGATGCCGCTGCGATGGGCCGTACCGGGCTTCGTGGACTCCGTCAGCGACTGGAACGCGTGCTCCGCGCGGATCCGTCCGAAGTGGTCGTCATCGGGGTCGAAGAAGCGGCGGTAGTACACGCCGGCGCCGTGGACGCGCAGGGGAAGGCGCCCGACGCCGACGACGGGCCACGGCCCGTCGCCCCCCTCGGGCCGGCCGTCTGCCGGGTCCCGGACGACGAACACCCGCTCCGCCGTGCGCAGTCGGTGCGCGTCGACCCCGGAGGCGTCGCCCCACACGTAGACGGTCCTGCCCGCGAGGTCGGTCGCGTCGGCGGCGAACTCCTCCGGCGTGACGGTGCTTCCGAAGAACTCCCCGACCGCGGCGTCGTCGTGCGTCGTCGCGGGCGCGACCAGGAGGTTGCCCGCATCCTCGATGCGGGCTTCCGTCGGCCTTGTCGAGTGCATGGAGGCACCTCTCCTTCGCGGAACCCGGGGACTGCTCGAACCCTGTACACGGCGACGGCCCGCGCCCCTTCCCCATGACCGCGCGGCACGGGGGAGAGGGAGGCGGACCCTGAACCCCGATGCTCTCACGGGGCGCTGACAGTCGACGCGCGGATGGAGTGGTGCCCCACAGGCGGCGCCGTCAGCTCCGCGCGTACGGACCCTGCGCGGCCATCGTGTTCTGCATCTCCGTCAGCCGGCGGACGAAGAGGAGGGCGAGCACGGCGGCGACCATGGTGACGAGGTCCGCGACGATACCGAGCGACCCCGCGGCGAGCAGCTCCTCCACGGTGTCGGCGGCCATGTAGACCTTGCTGAAGATCCGGCCCAGGCTCGCCGCGACGACCCAGACCACCCACCAGGACGTCAGCAGCGCCATGGACGCCGACCGCTCGGAGCCGTCGGGGCCGCGCTGGGTGCTCGCGCGCCAGGTCTGCCGTGCGATCAGGTAGGGCATGACCAGGTTGGCGACGGGGACGAACCAGGCGCCGATGGCCCACCCCCGGCCGAGGGTGAAGGCGTCGGGGCGGAAGACGCCGCCGTTGCCGCGCACCCGGTGGAACCAGATGATGAAGACGACGATCGTCGGCACCATCGTCAGGACCTGGAGCGCGCCCGCGAGCATCGTCAGCCCCGCGGACAGGCTGATTTCGAGGTCGTCGAAGTGGGTGTCCGGAGCGAACCCGCCCAGCCACGACTGCTCGTACCCGCCGGCGCCGGCCGAGAACAGGTGCACCGCCGCCCCGGCACCGAGCAGCCAGGTCAGGGCCGTCGCGAGGCCCTTCGGGGAGCGCGGTACGTCCTGCCGGACCGCGGGGGCCGGGTAGCCGGGCGCACCCGGGTACGGGTGCCCCTGCGGGTGGCCCTGATACGGATGCGGATGCGCACCGGGCTGCGGGTACGGCTGCGGGTACGGCTGTCCCGGAGGCGGCGAGCCGGGAGCGCTGAAGGACATGACGGTGGACCCCCCACGGGACGGATGGCATGCGGCCGGCCTCGCCGAGCGGGCGGGGCCATCGCAGAAGATATGCCGGGCCCCCGCCCGGAGTCCAGACGGTTTCCGCTGGTCAGAGCACATCCGGCCGCGGGCGACGGCCGAGGCTGCCCCGACCGCCGTCAACGCGGCCCGTCGGCCGGGCCGGTGGCGCCCCTCATCGGACGTCGAGGTCCAGGAGGGCGTTCTCGACGATCTCCGTCAGCGCGGGATGGATCCAGTACGGCTTGCGCGCGAGGGTCCTCGCGTCGATGCCGAGGGTCACCGCGAGGACCAGGGGCTGGATCAGGGCGGGTGCCTCGGCGCCCATCACGTGGGCGCCGAGGATGCGCCCCGTGCCGGGCTCCACGATCACCTTGCAGAAGCCGGTGGTGTCCTCCATCGCCCAGCCGTAGGCGATGTCCGCGTACCGGGCCGAGCCCACCGCGTACGCGATTCCCCCGTCCCTGCACTCCTGCTCGGTGACGCCGACCGAGGCGATCGGGGGCTCGGTGAACACCGCCGCCGGGACGTGTTCGTGATCGCAGGAGATCAGGTCGTGCGGGTGGCGCAGGTTGTGCGCGACGACCTCCGCCTCCCGGTTGGCCACGTGCTTGAGGGGGACCGGAGAGCAGATGTCCCCCAACGCGAAGACGCCTTCCGCGGTGGTGCGTTGATGGCGGTCCACGACCACGCGGCCGTCCTCCCGGACGGCGACACCGGCCGCCGCGAGGTTCAACCGGTCACTGTTCGGCACCCGGCCCACCGCGACGAGCAGCATGTCCGCCTCGACCGTCGAGCCGTCGTCCAGGAGCAGGCGCAGCGCGTCGCCCGGCCCGCTCTCGACCGCCGTGAGCTCCCGGCCGAGCCTGAGGTCCCAGCGCGTGCGGACCAGCTCGGTGAACCGCCGCGCGACCGTCTCGTCCTGCGGGCCGAGCAGCCGTGCCTCCTTCTCCACGATGGTGACGGCGCTGCCCGCCCCGGCGAACACCTCGGCCAGTTCGGCGGCGATGTACCCGCCGCCCAGGATCGCCAGGCGTCGGGGCGGGGCGTCGATCCGCATGACGGTGTCGGAGGTCTCGTACGGCAGGCCCGCCTCCAGGACGGGTCCGGGCACCGACGGGCGTCCGCCCGCCGCGATGACGACCTGACCGGCACTCACCTCCACGGGCCCGTCCGCCCGCTCGATCCGCAGCGTCCTCGGCCCGGTGAAGACGGCCCGGCCCTTGTACACGGTGACCGAGGGCTCCCGCTCGCGGCCCCCGCGGCCCCGGTCCCGTACGTCGTCCAGCCGCCGGAAGACCCGGTCCCGCGCCGCCCGCCAGCGCACCGTGCCCGGCGCTGCGTCCACGTCGAAGGTCCCGGCCTCCCGGACCGTGCGCGCCACGTGCGCCGTGTGGGCGAGCATCTTGCTCGGGACGCACCCGGCGTTCAGGCAGGTCCCGCCGAACCAGCGTTCCTCGACGATGGCCACGTCCAGATCGGCGAACGAGTCGTCGACGACGGCGTTGCCGGATCCCGCACCGATGACGACCAGATCGTGGTGACGCATGCCCACACCGTACGAGGCCCGGGACCGGGCGGGCCCGCGCGCCGCGCCGGCCTACGCGGGGCGGCCCTCGGGCCGGGGCGGCCTGCCGTCGGCGGAGGCGAAGCCGAGCCAGGTGTGGCGGTTGTTCCACCAGCACCAGCCGACCTTGGGCGCGTCACGGCGCTCGCGGCCGTCCCGCCCGGTGCCGTTGCTGATCCACAGGGCCGGGGTGCGGGCGTCCAGGGTGCCGTTGGGCTTGCGCAGCCGTGAGCCGATCGTCATGAAGCAGTGGTTGCGTTCCAGTAGCGAGGGCCGCTGGAGGAGCCAGAGGATGCCCTCGGTGAGCAGGAGCGGGGTGCGGTGCGCCCGGGCGAGCGCGGGCAGCGCCTCCTCCGGGGTCAGGTTGGCCAGGTCGTCGCCGCGGTCGGGCCCGGTGACCAGGTAGAGGGCGGCGTCGGGCAACTCGATGTCGTGGGGGGCGAACTGGTCGACGTCGGTCATGTCCTCGACGACGAAACCGGGCTTGTCCGCGCGCCGCAGCAGGGGCGCGAGAACGGAAGCGGGCGCCCGGTCCGGGTGGAGGGCGAGCAGGGCGCCGTCGGCGTCGTCACCGAAGGCGCCGGCGAAGGCCCGCAGTTCGGTCGCGGAGATTCCGGTGAGCTCCGGCACCCCGAGCTCGATGAGCCGCTCCGCCTGGGCGGCGAGCGGGGGCAGTGGAGCAGCGGCGTCCGGGGAAGGGGTTTCGGGCGGGGTCATGGCTCTCCTCGATGCGTGAACGGTGCGGGTCGGCGCGGGGCACGCCGGTGCGGGGTGGCGTGGGTCGGTGCGGTCGGAGTCGGGCGGGCGTCGCGGGTCCGGGCGGGCGTCGCGGGGCACGGTCAGCGGCTCAGGTTGCGGAACCGGTTCACCGCCAGCGGGAGGAAGACCGCGATCAGGGCCACCGGCCAGACCACCGCGAGGAGTTCCGCGTGGGTGGCGGCCCATGATCCCCCGGCCGTGCCCGGATTCCCGAACAGCGCGCGTACCGCGGTGGCCGTCGCCGACATCGGGTTCCACTCCACGACGGCGCCCAGCCAGGCGGGCATCGACGCGGGCGAGGCGATGGCGTTGGAGAGGAAGCCGACCGGCCAGACCAGGATCTGCACCGCCTGGACCATCTCGGGCCGGCCCGCGACCATCGCCAGGTGGATGCCGATCCAGAGCATCGCGAACCGCAGCAGCAACAGCAGGCCCACCGCACCCAGGAAGGAAGCGGCTCCGCCCTCCCATCGCCAGCCGATCGCGTACCCGACGGCGATCATCACGGTCAGACCGACCGCCGACTGGAGCATGTCGGCGACGCTCCGCCCGACCAGGATCGCGCCCGAGGCCATCGGCATCGAGCGGAACCGGTCGATGACCCCCTTGCCCAGGTCCTGGGTGACCGCGAGCATCGTCGCCTCGATGCCGAAGGCCATCGTCATGGTCAGCATGCCGGGGACGAGGTAGGCCGTGAAGTCCCCGTCGACACCGCGTCCTCCGCCGATCAGGTAGCCGAACATCAACAGCATCATCACGGGGAAGACCAGGCCGACGACCACCTGGACGGGTCGGCGGGCCCAGTGCGCCAGTTCCCGCCGGGTCATCGTCCAGCAGTCGGCGGCGGCACGGCCCACCCTCGTCCCCGTGCCGGGCGTGGTGTCCACGACGTGGGTCGCGCTCACGCGGCGTCCTCCTTCGTCAGGTGCATGAAGACCTCGTCGAGCGTCGGCCGGCGCACCGCGATGTCCTGCGCCTCGATCCCGGCGTCCGTCAGCGCCCGTACGGTCTCGGTCAGGGCCCGCATCCGGTCGGTGACGGGGGCGCTGACCAGGCGCCGGTCCTCGTCGACCACCGCCCCACCGGGCAACAGGGATGCCGCGAGCGCCAGATGGGCGGCGTCGCGCAGGACCACGTCGATGCGGTCGCCGCCCGTCGTGGACTTGAGCCGGTCGGGCGTGTCCTGCGCGATCACCCTCCCGTGGTCGATCACGGCGATCCGGTCGGCCAGTTGGTCGGCCTCCTCCAGGTACTGCGTGGTCAGCAGGACGGTCGTACCGCCGCCGACCAGGGAACGCACCGCGTTCCACACCTCCGTGCGACCGCGCGGGTCGAGCCCGGTCGTGGGTTCGTCCAGGAAGAGCACGAGCGGCCGGGAGATCAGGGACGCCGCGAGGTCGAGCCTGCGCCGCATGCCGCCGCTGTACTGTCGGACGGCCTTGTCGCCGGTGTCCGCGAGCCCGAAACGGGCGAGGAGCTCGTCGGCCCGCGCGCCCGCGCGGCGCGCCCCGAGGTGGTGCAGGCGCCCGAACATCTCCAGGTTCTGGCGGCCGCCGAGTTCCTCGTCCACGGCGGCGTTCTGCCCGAGCAGCCCGATCCGCGTGCGCACCTCGCCGGCCCGGGTCAGCGCGTTCACGCCGGCCACCTCGACGCGCCCCTCGTCGGGACGCAGGAGCGTGGACATGATGCGTACGGCGGTGGTCTTGCCGGCTCCGTTCGGGCCGAGGATCCCCTGGACGGTCCCGGCCCCGACGGTGAGATCGAGACCGTCGAGGGCCTGCTTGGAGCCGTACCTCTTGCGGACTCCTTCGACGGCGATCGCCGGATCGTGCGAGGTCACCATGCCCCCTCCGTCAGTGGTCAAACTTGACTACGAGGCTCACCGTAGGGCACGCGAAGCCTCTGGTCAAACTTGATTACCGGGTCACCCGAGGAGACTAGTCAAATTTGTGTAGGCTGGGCCGCAGTTCCTCGAAGGGAGACCCCATGTCCGCGATCCGGTTGCTGGTCCTCGGCGCGGTCCGCCAGCACGGGCGGGCGCACGGCTACCAGGTCCGCAACGACCTGGAGTTCTGGGGCGCGCACGAGTGGTCCAACGCCAAGCCGGGCTCGATCTACCACGCGCTCAAGCAGATGGCCAAGGAAGACCTCCTCCTCGCCCACGAGGTCGCGCCGAGCACCGTCGGCGGCCCGCCCCGCGTCGAGTACGAGATCACCGACCGGGGCACCGAGGAGTACCTCACGCTGCTGCGCCAGGCCCTGACCTCGTACGACCAGAAGATGGACGTGCTCTCTGCCGCCGTCGGATTCATCGTCGACCTGCCGCGCGAGGAGGCCGTCGCGCTCCTGGAGCGGCGCATCGCGGCCCTCGGGCAGTGGCGGGCCTCGGTCACCGAGTACTACACCCCCGAGAACGGCCCCGGACAGCTCGGCCACATCGGCGAGATCATGAACATGTGGGTGCACTCGGCCGACAGCGAGGCGGAATGGACCCGCGGCCTGATCGGTCGCATCGAGAGCGGTGCCTACACGTTCGCGGGGGAGGGCGAGCCCTTCGTCGGCGTACTCGCGGAAGGCGAACCCAACCCGTACGCCACCGGCCCCCACCCCGAGGACCCGAGCTAGGCCCCGCGCGGCCCCCCTCAGACGCCGCCCGTCAGCTGGAGCACCGCTATCCCCGCCAGGACGGCGACGCTCGCGGTGATCCGCCGGTGCCCGAGGCGCTCGCGGAACACCACCGCGCCGATCAGGGCACCGAACACGATGCTCGTCTCGCGCAGGGCGGCGATGGTGGCGAGGTCGCCCCGCGACTGCGCCCACACGACGAGCCCGTACGCCACGAGCGAGAGCAGCCCGCCCACCAGACCCCGGCCCCACATCGGGCGCAGCGCGGTGAACAGGGCGCGGCCCCGGCGCGCCCCTGCGATGAGGGGCAGGACCAGCCCCTGGCACAGGAACAGCCACGCGACGTAGCCGAGGACGCTGCCCGAGACGCGGACCCCGCTGCCGTCGACGAGGGTGTACGAGGCGATCATCACCCCGGTGCCGACCGCGGCGGCCAGCGCCGGCACCTGGGCGCTGCCGGGGATCCCGTCGGCGAGGGCGAGGCCGGCCAGTCCGCAGGCGATCACCGCGATGCCGAGGGCCTGTCCGGCGGCCAGGGAGTGGCCGAGCAGGGTGGTCGACACCAGGGCCACCACCACGGGCGAGGTGCCGCGCGCCGTCGGGTACATCTGGCCGAAGTCCCCGAGCTGGTAGGCCCGCAGCAGCAGGAGCTGGTACGTGACCTGCAGTGCGGCGGAGGCGGCGATGTAGGGCCAGGCCGCCGGCGCGGGCAGCGGGGCGAAGCAGACGAGCACCGCTCCGCAGCCCGCGGAGGCGAGGCTGATCAGGGTGAAACCGGCGAGCTTGTCGCGCAGGCCGTGGGTGAGGCCGTTCCAGGCGGCGTGCAGCACCGCGGAGGCGAGGACGACGGCGGGCACGGCGGTGGTGCCCGCCGCGGCCGACAGGTGTACGGGCAAGGGGCGCTCCCCACGGCTGGAGGGTGGAATGAGATTCCCTGTTAGCGTAAACCCATGGAAATCGATTCCACTCCTTCGGGTGGGCTCGCCGCCCACATCCGCGCCCACCTGTCCGAGCTGCGCGACACCGAGGCGCGCGTGGCCCGGGTCGTCCTCGACAAGGGCGCCGAGCTGGTGCGGCTCAGCGTCAGCGACGTCGCGGCGCTGGCCGGCACCGCGCCGTCCACCGTCGTACGGGCCTGCCAGCGGTTGGGGTTCCGCGGCTACCAGGAGCTGAAGATCGCCGCCGCCCGGCAGGCACCCGCACCGCAACCCTCCCGCGACCGCGACCCCGCCGCCCGCGCCCTGGCGGACACCATCCGCGCCGGACGGGAGGCCCTGGAGGGGGTCGCGGCCACGGTGACCCCGCAGGACCTGCGGGCGGCGGCCGAGCTGATCGACGCCGCCCCCCGGGTCCTGGTCGTCGGCGCGGGACTCTCCGGCGCGGTCGCGCTCGACACGGCGTACCGGCTGCGCGCGCTGGGCTGCGCGGTCGACGCACCGGCCGACCCGCTGACCGCCCAGCTGGCCGCCTCGCAGCTGACCTCGACCGGCGTCTGCCTGGCCATCAGCCACACGGGCGCCACGCGCAGCACCGTGGACGCCGTCCGACGGGCCCGGCGGGCAGGGGCCCGGGTCGTCGCCGTCACCAGCTACGCCCGCTCGCCGCTCAGCGAGGCCGGTGGCCTCACACTGGTCGCGGGCGGCCAGGACCTGGTGTTCGGGCTTGAGACCGTCGCCAGCCGGCTCGCCCACCTCACCGTCATCGACGCCCTCGCCCTCACCCTGCTGGGGTTGCGCGGGGAACCGGCCGAAGCGGCGCTGCGGCTGTCGGCCGACGTCACGGTCGACCACTCGTACTGACCCGCCGGGCGGGCTCGTTACGCCCGTCCCGGCCGGGCGTCCCGAACCGGCCGGGACGGGCTCAGCCGGTCCGGTCCACCTCGACGGGGCCGAAGAGCAGCCCGCCGGGCGCGGACTCGTCGGTACCGGCCCAGAACTCGTACCAGCCGGCGCGGAACTCCTCCCGGCTGATGCGACCGTTCCCGTCGAGGTCGAGCCGGTCGAAGGCGGTGTCGGTGTCCGTGCTCCGGCCGCTGAAGGCCTCGACCATCTGCTTGTACTCGCCCCGATCGACCTCGTCGTCGCCGTTGGCGTCCACGGCCGCGAACATCGCCTCGGCGGTGCCGTGGACGGCTTCGGGCATGGTGGGCAGCAGGTCGACCACGTTCAGGACGTCGTCGAGCGACACCCGGTCCGCCCCGTCGGCGGCGGCCGACAGGGTCCGCCACCAGCCGAGCATCGTCTCCCGCAGCACCACGTGGTCGCCCGCGGTGCGCAGCTCCGTCCACCGCCGGGCGAGGAGCGCGAAGTCCTCCTCCGTCAGGAAACCGTCGCCGTCGACGTCGAGCATGCGGAACGCGCGGTCGATCTTGTGACGCTGGAACTCGTTGGCCATCGTGCGTCCCTGTCTGTGCGGTGGCGCTCCCGTGGTCTCCCCCGGAGGGAGGATGATCCGCCCGGCGGGGCGTCAAACGCCCTCGGTCACAGCGGCGGGCGCACGCGCGGGCGTGCGCCCGGCGGCCGTCAGTCGAAGAGGTCCAGGGCGCCGCGTCGGGAGCCGTCGGCGGTGGACCGGTGCAGCCTCGGGCGCGGCTCCGGGTAGGTCTCCGCGGCGGCCCGCGCCCGGACGACGTCCGGCCCGCCGCAGGCCGCGACCGCGAACTCCCCGAACACCTTGGCGAACGCCGCCGGGTCGCCGAGCTCGACGCCGTACGCCTCTCCGTCCTTCAGCGGCACCCACACCACCCGGGTGGACCGGTTCCACCGCGATGCCGGCAGGTCGTCCGCCGTCGACCGCCCTTCCAGCCACAGGCGCGCCACGTGCAGCAGGTTCACGTCCTCCATCGGCAGCCGCCTGCGCCGTATGCGCAGTTCACGCGGCGTCACCACGAGTTGCCGGTCCTTGCGCGGGTACCAGACGGCGCCCACCCCGATCGGCGCCCACAGGACGACCCCGATCATCGGCCAGACCACGGCGTGGCCCCAGGTCCGGATCAGCGCACCGTCGAGCACGGACACGACCCCGAAGAACACGGCCCACTTCGCCGTCATCCGCCAGAACCCGCTGCCCTGCCGGTACAGGACCCTCTGCTTCGTCATCGCCATGCCCGCACGCTATCTGCCGTCACACTCCCTCAGGACACCGAGGGCCGGGGGCCCGTCGGCCCGTCACCGGGTGTGCGCCGAGTGGTGGAGGACCGGCTTGCCGGGATGTGGGCACTGGTGAAGCATCGGAATACGGGACGAACCGCCATCTTTCGTGATGTCACGATGCGCGGTGCGTCGACCCCTGCCCGCCTGCTCGACCTCATGAGGAGTGGCCATGGAAGACAGCCCGCTTAGCCGCCGACGGCTCGTGTGGGGTGGTGCCGTCGCGGCGGGTACGGCGCTGGCCGCCGTGGGGTTGCCCCGGCTGATGGTGCCCGAGGCGAAGACGAAGGCCGCGCCCGCGGGTCCCGTACGCAGGACCGACGGCGCCGCCGGTCCGCCCGCGAAACGCAAGGGTGACGCCTCGGTGGACTACGCCCCCGCCGTCTGGGTCGAGGCCTCCGAGTACAACTACACGGCCTCGGAGCGTCCCGAGGAGTATCCCATCCAATACGTCGTCATCCACCTCACAACGGACATCATGCCGATCATGTTCGCCAAGTTCAAGGACCCCGCGGAGAGGGTGTCCGCGCACTACGTGATCAGCGCGACCGGCACGCGGATCGCCCAGTGCGTGCGCGAGCGCGACGTGGCCTGGCACTCCGGAAGCGTCTGGTACAACCACCGGAGCATCGGCATCGAACACGAGGGCTGGACCGATCAGCCCGTCTACACCGACGAGATGTACGAGGCCTCCGCCGTGCTCACCGCCACGATCTGCGCGAAGTACGACGTCCCGATCGACCGCGACCACATCCTGGGCCACGTCGAGGTCCCGCTGTCCACGCACGACGACCCCGGCACCGTGTGGGACTGGGACCGGTACATGGAGCTCGTCGAGACCGCCCGACGGCGCGTCAAGGTCTGACGCCCAGCCCCGTCCCGCCCCGCCGCGCGCCGCCGCCACCGCCGCCGGGACGCCCCGCCGCCCCGGTCACGCGGGTTTGCCGTCGCCGTGGAGCCACGCGTCCCAGATCGGGTCGAGGTCCCGGCCGGCCCTGGCCTCCGCGTACGCCGTGAAGTCCTTCGTGGAGGCGTGGCCGTGGCGGTGGCGCAGGGCCCAGCCCCGCACCAGGTCCCGGAACCCCTCGTCCCCGACGGCCTGGCGGACCCGGTGGAGGACCATCGCGCCCCGTACGTACACGGGCTGGCGGGAGATGTCCGAGGCGCTCGGCGGCTCGGCGGGCGGGAAGTCCCAGGCGTGGTCGTCGGCGGCCTTGGCGTGGTTGCGGTCGAAGTGCTCCTGGGCGGTGGCACCGCCGTGGTCCTCGGTCCACAGCCACTCCGCGTAGGTCGCGAACCCCTCGTTGAGCCACATGTCCCGCCAGGTCCGCGGGGTGACGGAGTTGCCGAACCACTGGTGGGCCATCTCGTGCACCACGTTGGTGGTGTGGAAGGCGTCCGCCGGAATGGTCGGCCTCGTCTGGGTCTCCAGGGCGTACGGAATGCCGGCCGCCTGATCGACGATCAGCCCGGCGGTGGCGAAGGGGTAGGGGCCGAACCGGCCCTCGGCCCACTCCATGATCTCGGGGAACCGGCCGAGGACCGTTCCGTCCTCGTCCACCCGCGCGGTCGTGTCGACCGCCGACAGGACCGGGACGCCGGAGCGGGTCTTCGAGGTCTTGATGTCGTAGCTGCCGATGGCCACGGTCGCCACGTAACTGGCCATGGGCTCGGCCTGGTGCCAGTGGAACGTGGCCCGGTCGCCGCTCGTGCGCCGTGCGCGCAGCTGTCCGTTGGAGATCGCCTGGAGTCCCTCGGGGACCGTGACGGTGATGTCGTACGAGGCCTTGTCCGAGGGGTGGTGGTTGCCCGGGAACCAGGTCATCGAGCCCGTCGGCTCACCGAACGCGACCGCCCCCCGGTCCGTCCTCAGCCAGCCCTCGCGCCACCCGTGGTCGTGGACGATCGACTCCGGCGTGCCCGCGTAGCGCACGACGCCGCGGAAGGCGGCGCCCTTCCCGATGTGGTCGCGCGGCCACAGCGTCAGCTCCTGCCCGTCCTGGTCGACCCGGGCCGCGTGGCCGTCGACGGTGGCGCCGGACACCTCCATGCCGAGCAGGTCGAGGTGGAAGGCGCTGAGGTCCTCGGTGGCCTTCGCGGTGATCTCCGCGGTCCCTTCGAGGCGGCCGCTGTCGGGGTCGTAGGCCAGGGTCAGGGCGTAGTGCGACACGTCGTACCCGCCGTTGCCGAGCTCGGGGAAGTACGGGTCACCGGCGCCCGCGGCCGCGGGGTGCCCGCCCCGGAACGCCGGGCCGGCGGCTCCCGTCCGGGCGGTCTGTGGGCCGGCGCTCCCACCCGTACCGCCGGCGGCGCGTTCGCCGGACCGCGAGCACGCGGGCAGCGCGGCGAGCAGGAGCGCGACCGCCAGGGCGGTCAGACGTCCGGAAGTCTTCACGCGGCCGATCATGACCCAGCCCCCGGGCGCCCCGTTCCCGCCACGCCGTGCGCGTGGCCCCTCCGGGTGGCACGGCCCCGCCCGCCGGCCGGTGCCGAACACGGGCCGGCCGACGGCCGGGGCAGGGGTGCGACGGGGCGGGGGTGCGACGTCGATCGCGGTCGGATCAGAGGGCGTTGCGGGAGATCTTGACGATCTTGCACTCGATCTTGTCGGACGGCTTGGCGTCCTTGGCGACGTTGTAGCCCAGCGCGCCGGCGTTCTCGTCGGTGTAGGTCTGACCGGCGGAGAGGTTCTGCGCCGTCGAGGTGAGGTCCTCCTTCTTGGCGCCGTTGACCAGGATCTCGCCCTCGACGAGGTAGGAGTACCGGCGGTCACCGCTGTTCGTGTACTCCACCTTCACCTCCATCTCCTTGATGTCGTAGTCGCCGGTCTTCACGGAACAGGCGGTGATCCGGGCGTCCTTGGTGATGTCCGGCTGCCCGGCCTTCACGTCGCCGCCGACCTGCGCGGAGTCGTAGGACTTGTCGAGTTCCTTGCCGACCTCGTCGGCGGCCTTGCCCACGACGAGGGCGCAGCCGCCGAGGACGAGCAGGCCGAGGAGCGTGGGGATGCCGCAGCCCAGCGCGATCTTCGTACCGGTGCTCATGCCCTGCTTCGGGGCGGGGTACTGCGGGGGCTGCTGACCGTAGGGCTGCTGGGGCTGAAAGTCGGACATGGCAGGGAGATCCTCGCGAACAGGGGGAGCCCCGGGGCACGGCGATGCGGCGCGGTGCGGCAGGGGCGCCGTCATGTTGGCATATCCGTGTCAAAGTTGCACACGCGTCTCAGATTCGGACGATCGCGGCGGAGGGTGCGTCAGGGGACGGGCCGGCGTGGCCGCCTCGCGCCGCGCGGGGGCCCGGCCCGTCGACCGCGTCGACGTGTCAGCGGGCCCTGGCACCATCACGCCATGAACGAATTCGACGACCTCCTCCGACGCGTCGCCATCCGGGCGGCGGCCGACAACGGGAACCTTCCGGCCCCCGTGGACGACGAGCGGATCGCGCGGGCGCAGTCCCTGCTGGGACTCACCCTGCACCCCTTGCTCGGACGCCTCTACCGCGAGGTCGCCGACGGCGGATTCGGCCCCGATTACCACCTGTTGCCGCTGCTGGGACCGGGCGGCGTCGTCGCCGACTACCTCGCGTCGCGCGCGGAGTCGCCGGAGGCGGAGCACCCGGTGTGGCCCGAAGGCGTCGTGCCGATCCTCCACTGGGGTTGCGGCATGTACGCGGGCGTCGACTGCCTCGACCCCCGGGGCCGGGTCCTCCTCTTCGAGCCGAACGCCCACGACGGCGGAGCGTGGGACGGGTGCTGGTTCCTCGACTCCGTCGGCCTGGCGGAGTGGCTGGAGACCTGGCTGGCCGGAACCGGTTGGTTCGAGGAGGACGCGTACGACCGGGACGACGTGGCCGAACCGCGACCCTGGGAGCAGGCCGCGGCCCGACTGTCGTCCGCCGGCGCCCGCACCGCGGCGGACGGTCCCGGTGCGCGGGTCAGCGGGTGAGGAAGCGGGTGGCGCCGACGTAGACGCGGCCGCTGGAGGCGATGGGCTCCTCCGTGACCGGGTCGCCCGTTCGAGGCGAATTGATCATCATGGGTTCGCCGTTCCGCGTCCCCGAATAGATGCCGACGTGGGTGACCCCGGTGCCGGTCGCGGGGCGGAAGGCGACGATGTCACCGGGGCGGAGGTCCGCCGTACCGGTGATCCGCACCCCCGCGGCCGATCCCGCGGGGACCTGTACGCCGCCCGCGTCGAACTGCGGTTGGGCGTCCCGGGGGATGGTCACGCCGAGCGCGGAGTAGACCTGGCTGGTGAGACCGGAGCAGTCGTAGCCGAATCCGGAGGTGCCCGACCACAGGTAGGGCAGGCCCAGGAAGGCGCGTGCCGCGGCGACCACGTCCGCGCCGCCGCGGGTGGACGGCACCCTCGCCAGGTCGTCGGCCCGGAAGTACACCCGGCCGCCGCCGGTGGAGTGCGCGGTGACGACTCCGGGCACCGGCCCGGCCTCCACGGGGAACGAGGTGTTGTACGAGTACTCGGCGATCTGCCCGGATCCGCCGCCGGCGAGCGCCGCCCGGGCGGTGGAGAAGCCCCGGGCCGTGGTGCGGGCGACCCGTTCCTCGTGCGTGCCGGCGGGCGGGCGGCGCCGCTCCGAGGTCAGTTGCCGGTCGGGGATCCAGCCGGGGTAGGCGCCCCGCCCGGCCTGGTCCCTGGGGGTGGGCTGGCCGTGCACCCACACGTGGTCCCAGAGCACACCGTCGCGCCACTCGCTGCGGTCGACGGTCACCCGGACGCCGTGCAGGGCCTGGGTCTCCCCGGCGACCTCGCGCCGCTCGTCCAGGGACATGCCGGCCAGCCAGCCGCGTACGTCGGCGGGGTTGGTGGTCGCCGGAGCGTCCACCGGGCGGACCTGGTCGGGACTGACCCAGACCTGGGCGACCGTCACGTCGACCCAACAGGTCGGGGAGCCTTCGCACGGGCGTGGCGCGGCGGACGAGGCGGAGCGTGGCGCGGCGGCGGGCGCCGCGGGGGCGGCGACGGCCGGAGCGGTGAGGGTCGGGGCGGTGAGGGCGAGGAGCGCTGCGGCGGTGGCCGCCAGGACGGTCTTCACGGAATACATGCGTCGATCCTGTCCAGGACGGCGCCCCGGCGAACCCCTCCGATCCGGCCGGCCCGGGCCCCGGGGGCGGTGGTGCGCGTGGGTTCCCGGTGGCGACGGACGCCCCGGCCCGCCCCGGTCGGGTGCGGGCCGGGCGGTCCTCACCCGCGCTGCCAGAGCGCCGGCACGTTCGGCGGCTCCCAGCCCGCGACCGCGGTGTGTGCCTGGAGGCACCGGTAGGAGGATCCCGCGTACGTCACCCCTTCGCCGGCGCGGTACGCCCGTCCGGGGGTCCAGGTGCCCGTGGGCGGGGTCGTCGGCGAAGGCGTCGGCGGGGGAGTGGTGGGCGGGGTGGTCGGGTCCTGGGGCACGTCCAGGACGAAGTCGAAGGTGCCTTCGTGGCCGGGTCCGGACTGGCGGACGTTCATCAGCAGCCGGCTGTCGAAGAGGGAGTCGGTGTTGTTGCGCGGTTCGCCCGGGAAGTACAGCTGGGTGGTGACCACCCGGCGCCCGGGTGCCTGGAGTTTGAC
>NZ_JBEZIB010000034.1:0-105394 GCF_040650855.1 Streptomyces sp. NPDC048606
ATCAAGTGGGGCCTGGACTACATGAACGAGCGCTACGGCAGCCCCGTCGGCGCCTGGAACTTCTGGCAGGCCAACCACTGGTACTAGGCCGCCACAGCACGAGCGCGGTACGTACACGAAGGCCCCGGCGGCCGACCTCCCCAGGTCCGGCCCCCGGGGCCTTCCGCATCCCATCCCACGGGGTCTGGTGCGCGCGCGTGGCGTCAGGCGTGCGACGTCACAGGCGCTGGATGATCGTGCCGGTCGCCAGCGCGCCGCCCGCGCACATGGTGATCAGCGCGAACTCCTTGTCGCGGCGTTCCAGCTCGTGCAGCGCGGTGGTGATCAGTCGGGCGCCGGTGGCGCCGACGGGGTGGCCGAGCGCGATGCCGCCGCCGTTGACGTTGACCTTCTCCAGGTCCTGGTCGAAGACCTTGGCCCAGCTGAGGACCACGGAGGCGAAGGCCTCGTTGATCTCCACGAGGTCGATGTCCTTGAGGGACATGCCCGCCTTGCCGAGGACGGCGCGGGTCGCGTCGATCGGTCCGTCCAGGTGGAAGTGCGGGTCGGAGCCGACCAGCGCCTGGGCGACTATGCGGGCGCGCGGGCGCAGTTTGAGGGCGCGGGCCATCTTGCGGGAGGCCCACATCACCGCGGCGGCGCCGTCGGATATCTGCGAGGAGTTCCCGGCGGTGTGCACGGCGGTCGGCATGACCGGCTTGAGCCGTGCGAGGCCCTCCATGCTGGTGTCGCGCAGGCCCTCGTCGCGGTCGACCAGTCTCCACATGCCCTGTCCGGCGGCCTGCTCGGCCTCGGTGGTCGGGACCTGGACGGCGAAGGTCTCGCGCTTGAAGCGCTCCTCGGCCCAGGCGGTGGCGGCCCGCTCCTGGGAGAGCACGCCGAGGCGGTCGACGTCCTCGCGAGTCAGGCCCCGGTGGCGGGCGATCCGCTCGGCGGCCTCGAACTGGTTGGGGAGGTCGACGTTCCACTCGTCCGGGAAGGGTTTGCCCGGTCCGTGCTTGGAGCCGGAGCCCAGCGGGACGCGGCTCATGGCCTCGACGCCGCAGGCGATGCCGACGTCGATGACCCCGCCGGAGATCATGTTGGCGACCATGTGGTTGGCCTGCTGGGAGCTGCCGCACTGGCAGTCCACGGTGGTCGCGGCGGTCTCGTAGGGCAGTCCCATGGCGAGCCAGGCGTTGCGGGCCGGGTTCATGGACTGCTCGCCGGCGTGGGTGACGGTGCCGCCGACGATCTGTTCGACGCAGTCGGGCTGGATGGCGGTGCGGGCGAGGAGTTCGCGGTAGGTCTCGCCGAGCAGGTAGGCGGGATGGAGGTTGGCCAGGGCGCCCCCGCGTTTCCCGATGGGGGTGCGTACGGCTTCGACGATGACGGGTTCCGCGGCCATGAGCTCGTCCTCTCCTGCACATCTCTACCGGCACAGCGCCGTCGGGGCGGGCCGTCCCGGCGCCCCGCCCGAACTAGTACGCGTTCTAGTTCCTCCCCCGCAGTCTTATGACCCGGAGCCTCGGCACGCAAGGGTCTTGCACGCGGCTTACACGGATTCCACACTCGACAGTTGGCGCGGGAGCCCTTGTCACTTGTGGAACTCGTTACTACCTTCAAGCCAACTTCTGATGGGCCGTCAGACTTTGGAGTCGCCCGATGCCCTGTCCCGCGCTGCCCGAAGGCTTCGACGCAACCGACCCCGACCTCCTGCAAGAGCGGGTCCCCTTCCCGGAGTTCGCACAGCTGAGGCAGACGGCCCCCGTGTGGTGGTGCCCCCAGCCGCGGGGCATCACCGGCTTCGACGACGACGGCTACTGGGCCGTCACCCGGCACGCGGACGTCAAGTACGTCTCCACGCACCCCGAGCTGTTCTCCTCCACCACCAACACCGCGATCATCCGCTTCAACGCGCACGTGCAGCGCGAGCAGATAGATGCCCAGCGACTGATCATGCTGAACATGGACCCGCCGGAGCACACCCGCGTACGCCAGATCGTGCAGCGGGGCTTCACCCCCCGCGCCATCCGCGGCCTGGAACAGGCCCTTCGCGAACGGGCCCGGAAGATCGCCGAAGGGGCGCGCGAGGTCTCGGCGGACGGCGGCTTCGACTTCGTCACCCAGGTGGCGTGCGAACTCCCGCTCCAGGCCATCGCCGAGCTGATCGGCGTACCCCAGGAGGACCGCACCCGGATCTTCGACTGGTCGAACAAGATGATCGCCTACGACGACCCGCAGTACGCGATCACCGAGGAGGTCGGCTCCAACGCGGCCGTGGAGCTCATCGGCTACGCCATGAACCTGGCCGCCGAGCGCAAGCAGTGCCCGGCCAAGGACATCGTCACGCAACTGGTGGCGGCGGAGGGACAGGGCAACCTGGGCTCCGACGAGTTCGGCTTCTTCGTCCTGCTGCTGGCGGTCGCCGGCAACGAGACCACGCGCAACGCCATCAGCCACGGCATGCACGCCTTCCTCACCCACCCCGAACAGTGGGAGCTGTACAAGGCGACGCGGCCCGCCACGGCGGCCGAGGAGATCGTCCGCTGGGCCACCCCCGTGGTGTCCTTCCAGCGCACCGCCACCCGGGACACCGAGCTGGGCGGCCAGAAGATCAAGGCCGGTGACCGGGTGGGGATGTTCTACTCCTCCGCCAACCACGACCCCGAGGTCTTCGAGGATCCCGACGTCTTCGACATCACCCGCGACCCGAACCCGCACCTCGGATTCGGGGGCGGCGGCCCGCACTTCTGCCTCGGCAAGTCCCTGGCCGTCATGGAGATCGACCTGATCTTCAACGCCCTCGCCGACACCCTGCCCGACCTGCGCCTGAGCGGCGAGGCGCCGAGGCGGCTGCGGGCGGCCTGGCTCAACGGCATCAAGGAACTGCGGGTCGAGCACCCTCCGACGGCCTGACCCCGGGGCGATCGGACGTCGCCGGATCGCTGCCCGGACGTCGCCCGGACGTCGCCCGAGTGGCGGTATCCGGCCGGCGGCCCGATCCTTACAACACGCGGCGATCCACCGCGGGGGCGGGCGGGGGGGGCGGCCCCCCCCCCCCCCCCCCCGCCCGGGGCCCACCCCCGGGGGGGGGGCGGGGGCGCGCCCCCCCCGCCGCCCCCGCGGCACGAGGCGTCACCCCGAACGTCACCCCGAACGTCAGGCCAGGCGCAGGACGGCGCAGGTCGTGGTCCCGTGGGCGTAGAGCTTGCCGTCGTGGGTGCCGACCACACGGGCCTCGGCGGTGGCCGTGGTCCGGCCGACGTGCAGGGCGGTGCCCTCGCAGCGCAGGGTGGGGGTGTCCGCCAGGACCGGACGGATCATGTGCACGCCCAACTGCACGGTGGTGTAGGTGGTTCCGGCCGGCAGGCGGGTCATCACGGCCGAGCCGAGCGCCGAGTCGAGCAGGGTGGCGAGGAAACCGCCGTGGACCGTGCCCATGGGGTTGAGCAGGTGGTCGCCCGGGTCCCCCTCGAAGACGGCGAACCCCTCCCCCGCCTCGGTCAGCCTGAAGCCCAGGGTGCTCGCCATCGAGGCACCGGGCAGCTCCCCCTTCAGGCTCGCCCGGAGGATGTCCAGGCCGCTCATGACCGGGATCTCGGGTCCGACCTCGGGTCGCGGCTGCCAGGTGTGCGTGCGGGTGCGAGCGGGGGGACCGCTCTCGTACGTGGTCATGCCACCGACCCTAGGCGGGCCCCGACGCGGCCGGGAGTGTCGGATCCGGCATCTTCCGAACCGATTCCGACACGCGGCGGGGGTCGGACGAGGCCTAGGGTGGGAGCGTGAAAGTCGCCGTTCTCGCCCTCGACGGGGTGTTCGACTCCGGGATCTCGGCCGTCCTCGACGTCCTGCACACCGCCAACGTCCTGCGCGGCCGGCTCGACGGCGCCCGCCCGCCCGCCTTCGACATCCGTACGGTCGGCGTGCGCCGACGGGTCCGCAGCGGGCTCGGCCACCGCATCGACACCGAGCCCGTCACCGAGGCCGACGACGCCGGACTGCTGGTCCTGCCCGCGCTCATGGAACGCGGCCCCGCGAAGCTGCTGGAGACGGTGGCCTCCCCCGCGCACCGGACGGCGCGGCGGGTCCTGGCCGAGGCCCGCGAGCGGCGCACGCCCCTCGCCTCCGCCTGCACCGGCACGTTCCTGCTGGCCGAGTCCGGGGTGCTGGACGGGCTGAGCGCGACGACGAGCTGGTGGCTCGCGCCGGTGTTCCGCGAGCGCTACCGCCGGGTGCGCGTCGAGGAGAACCTGATGGTCACCACCTCGGACGGGGTGACCACCGCCGGCGCCGCCTTCGGCCACCTCGACCTGGCGCTCGCCATCGTCGCGGGCCGCAGCCCCGCCCTCGCCGACCTGGTCCGGCACTACCTGGTGGTGGACGACCGCGCCTCTCAGGCCGGCTACGTCATCCCCGGCGCGCTGGCCCGCCACGATCCGCTGGTCGCCGCCTTCGAGCGCTGGGTCCGGGCCCGGATCGCGCAGCCGCTGTCCGTCGCGGACGCGGCCCGTGACCTCGGCGTCAGCGAGCGCACCCTGCAACGCACCCTGGCCCGCACGCTCGGCCGGTCCCCGATCCGCCTGGTGCAGGACCTGCGGGTCGAGCAGGCCGAACACCTGCTGCGCACCACCGACCTGCCGCTGGCCGCCGTCGCGCGCCGGGTCGGTTACGAGAGCCCCGGCCCGCTGCGCGCCCTGCTGCGGCGCGTGCGCGCGTAGGCCCTGCGGGCGGGCGGGCCGTACGGACGCGGGGCCTACGGGCACGGCGGCCCTGCGGACGCGGTGACCCTACGGACGCGGGGACCCTACGGACGCGTCGGGCCCGGGCCGGCCCCGGTGGTCTGCGGCAGTCGCGCGGCGGCCTCCTCCCGCGCCGGCGCGGAGCGTTGCGCGGGCACGTCGGCCCGCGTACGGCGCGGTCCGGACAGGACGTGGACCAGCCCGAAGCCGGCGGCGACGACCGCCGCGCCGCCGACCGCGTCCAGCACCCAGTGGTTGGCGGTGGCCACGATCGCGCACACCGTGATGGTGGGGTGGAGCACCCCGAGGAGCTTCAGCCGGCGCTTCGGCGCGAGCGCGACGATCACGATCCCGCACCACAGGGACCAGCCGAAGTGCAGCGAGGGCATCGCCGCGTACTGGTTGGAGATCGCGGTCATCGCCCCGTAGGACGGGTTCGCGAGGTCCTGCACCCCGTGCACGGTGTCGACGAAGCCGAGGCCGGGCATCAGGCGCGGCGGGGCGAGCGGGTAGAGCCAGAAGCCGGCCAGCGCGAGGACGGTCGCCAGCCCGAGCGAGGCCCGCGCCCAACGGTATGCGGCCGGGCGGCGCCAGTAGAGGACGGCGAGGATCGCGAGCGGGACGACGAAGTGGAAGGAGGTGTAGTAGAAGTCGAAGGACGCCTCCAGCCAGGGCGTGTCGACGACGGCCCGGTTCACGGCGTGCTCGATGTCGATGCCGAGCGCCCGTTCGAGGTCCAGGATCCGGGTGCCGTTGCCCTCCGCGAGGGGGCGGTTGGTGGGGGCGGCGGCGCGGATGTGGGAGTAGAGCGAGTAGCCGACCCGTATCAGCAGCAGTTCCAGCAGCAGGTTCGGTCGGGACGCGACCCGCCGCCAGAACGGCAGCAGGGGCACCCACGCCCACCGGGAGGCGGCGGGGCGCCCGTGGCGGGTGGGCTCGGGCTCGCGCCAGAGCGGGGAGGAGCGCGGCAGGAACGGCACGGCGCAGGCGGCGGCGAGGGCGGCGATGAGCGGCACGTTGTCGCGTACGGGCCCCAACGCGGCCAGGTTCGGCAGGAGTACGTGACTGGGCAGGGTCGCCGCGAGCACCACGGCGACGGGCCACACGGGCCGGTCCGCGGCCCGCCGGCCCACCTTGCCGGCCACCGCGAGCATCACCCACACCAGGGGGTGGCCCCACCCGGTCGGGGACAGGGCGACGGCCGCGCAGCCGGTGACGGCCACGGCGAGCAGCAGTTGGCCGTCGCGGGCGTAGCGGGCCGCGCGACGCAGGCCGATCACGACGACGACGGCGGCGAGGGCGAGGTGGAGCGCGATCCCGGGCGGGCCGTCGAGGCCGAGGCGGGAAAGGGCGCCCTGGACGGACTGGTCGCCGGGGGCGTCGGACGGGCCGCCGGGACCGAAGCCCGCGAGGTGTTCGACCCAGTACGTCCACGCGTCGCGCGGCAGCGCGGCCCAGGACAGCGCGGTGGCGCCGGCGAAGGTCGCGGCGGCGGCCCGGGCGGTGGGGCGGCGGCCGGAGCGCCACAGCA
The DNA here is from genome assembly GCF_040650855.1 of Streptomyces sp. NPDC048606. Lineage (NCBI taxonomy): Bacteria > Bacillati > Actinomycetota > Actinomycetes > Kitasatosporales > Streptomycetaceae > Streptomyces > Streptomyces sp. NPDC048606. Next base: position 6,253 of record NZ_JBEZIB010000034.1, read on the forward strand.
GCGGGGCGAACAGCAGCAGGGCCGGCTGGAGGGCGGCGGCGAGGCCGACGAGGAAGCCGGCCGGGCGTTCGGCGGGCACCCGGAAGAGGGCGAGCAGCACCAACAGGAGGGGCAGGAAGGCGATCCGGCCCGGGAAGGCGGCCTCGCGCACCGGCAGCGAGAGCATCATCAGGGCGACCAGGGCGGGCGCGGCGAGCCGGGCGGTGCGCCGGGCGACGGGCTCGGGCAGGGCGCGGGCGGCGACGAGCCCGGACCCGACGACGAACAGCAGGCTCAGGCAGGTCCAGGCCACCGCCGGGGAGGGGACGGCGAGGCCGAGGAGCGGCTTGAGGACGAGCGCGGCGAAGGGGGGCCCGGTGAACCGTCCGGAGTCGTGGAGGGAACCGGGAGGGAGGTCGGGGAGGTCGGGGAGGAAGCCGGGAACGGAACCGAGAAGGAAGTCGGGGAGGAAGTCGGTGGCGGAGCCCGGGAGGTGGAGGTCGGCCGGTCCGCCTCCCGGTGGCACGCGCAGCACGGCGGCGGCCTGTCGGACGGCCAGGACGGCCGCCACGGCCCACAACAGCAGGCGCGACGCCCCGAGTCGGCCGCCACCACCACCGCCTATGACTCCGACGTGTTCGTTCGTACCGCCGCGCTCCGCCGTCTTGGCCACGCCCCGCCGTCCTCCCGCCCTGTCGGCCCGCCCTGTCGGCCCGCCCTGCCCGCCGCGTCGATCCGCCGCGCCCCGTACCGCGGTCGATGCCCGGGTCCCGACGATATCCCGGAGGGGGTCCCTAGGATGGCGGCATGAGCATCGTGAAGATCAACGCCCTGACCGTCCCCGCCGAGCAGCGGGAAGTGCTGGAGCAGCGTTTCGCCTCGCGCGCGGGCGCGGTGGAGGGTTCGGACGGGTTCGAGTGGTTCGAGCTGCTGCGGCCGATCGAGGGGACGGACCAGTACCTCGTGTACACGCGGTGGCGTTCCGAGGAGGACTTCCAGGCGTGGATGGAGGGTCCGATGAAGGCGGCCCACCAGGGCGGCGGTGGCGGTGCGGGCGGCGGCGAGCGTCCGAAGCCGGCGGCTTCCGGTTCCTCGGTGTGGTCGTTCGAGGTCGTGCAGCAGGCGGCGCCGAAGAAGGCTTGATGGTCACCCTGACGGTCAAGGCCTGATGGTCGAAGCCTGACGGTCGCCCGCACCGCGGCGCGCGTGAGGTCACACCTCGCCGCGGCCACGTCGCCTCACGGACGTGGCCGCGGCGGGGGCGCTGCCGGGGGGCCGCTGCGGGTGGCTCGCTGCGGGAACCCGTCGCCCGTCCGCTCAGCGCCAGAAGGCGTCGTTCTCCTCGATGTCCTCGGTGCACTCGTCGATGTCGGTGATCTTCCCGCCGACGATGGTGAAGAAGAGGCCCTGGCGGATCTCGATGCCGCGGTCACCCCGGTCCGCGCGCTGGGTGTGGAAGGACATGGCGTGGCCCCGGCCGTCCGCCATGACGGAGTGCAGTTCGAGCTGGTGGGTGCCGTGCGTCTCCTCGCCGAGCCGGCGGTAGAGGTCGAGGACGGCCTCCCGCCCCTTGTGGTGTCCCGAGAGCGGGTTGTTGCCGGGCACGTGGTGGATGACGTCGGCCGTCATCATGGCGCCCAGTGCCTCCATGTCCCCCTTGCCGAAGGCCTCGTAGCCGCGGCGGATCAGGGCACAGTCCGGATGCTGCGACATGACGGTTCACACCCTCCGATTGCCGGATTTTCACCTTTTCTCATCATCGGCCCGTGCCTGTGGATATTCCACGCGGGGGACGTGGCGGTCGTCCCACAATGACGCCATGGACAGGAACGTGATGATCAGCGAGAACGCGGGCGACATCGACGCGGTGGGCGTCACGGTCGCCGCCGCGGCCCACGGCGTGGCCGGTACGGGAGGCGCCTGGAGCGTGTCCGCCGAGGCCTTCGGCACCCCGGAGGCCACCGCGTTGCGGCGCGCGTACTACGCGGAGGTCGCCGGCCGGTACTGGAAGCGGTCCGCCACGGAGGCGGAGATCGACCAGGGGATGATCGACGACCCCGCGGACGACCTGACGCCGCCGACGGGAGCCTTCGTCGTGGGCCGGTATGCCGGCGCGCCGCTGGCCTGCGCCGGCATACGCCTGCTCGACGCGCGCACCGCCGAGCTGACGAGGGTCTACGTCGACCCCCGCGCCCGCGGCACCGGCGGCGGGGCGGCCCTGCTCGCCGCGTTGGAGGAGGCGGGCCGCGCCCTGGGCGCCGAGCGGGTGCGCCTGGACACCCGGAGCGACCTGGTGGAGGCCCGCGCCCTGTACGCGCGCCACGGGTACCGGGAGATACCGGCGTACAACGACGGCCCGTACGCGGAGCACTGGTTCGAGAAGCCGCTCGTGCCGGGTCCCGGGCCCGCGGCCGTATCCGCGACCGCCGGGTAGGTCTCGCGGCGCCGGGAGCGTCAGTGGGCGGAGTGGTCCCGTCGCGGCAGGGTGTCGTAGGGCTCCTCGGCGTCGGATCCGCAGAGCTCCCGGTTGAGTTCCTCGACGAGTTTGACCAGGTCGGTCGGGCGGTCGGGGCCCCACCAGTCGCCGAGCAGTTCGGCCAGGGACTCCTGGCGCGCGGCGGAGAGCCGCTCCGCCGCCTCCCGTCCCCGCTCGGTGAGGACCAGCGGGAGCCCGGTGCGGACGGCGAGGCCGCGTTCCTCGACCTGACGGGCGGCGTCGGTGATGATCCGGAGCGGGACGGCGGTGCGTTCCGCGAGGAGCGCGGGCTCGGTCGAGCCGTACTTCCTGATGCGCAGCAGCAGCCAGCTCGCGGCGGGGAGCAGGTCGTAGCCGGCCCGGGCGGTGATCTTCTCGTAGACGTGCCTGCGCCCCTCCCTGGTGCCGAGGACGGACAGCGCCCGGGCGACCTCGTCGTGCGACGAGCGTTGGACGGGGTTGGAGGCGAGGGTCTCCGTCACGTCGGGGGCGGTGACGGAGCCGCGCAGCTTGTCCTCCTTGAGGAACCAGGAGATGACGAAGGCGATCAGGACGACGGGCACGGCGTAGAGGAAGACGTCGGTGATGGCGGTGGCGTAGGCGTCGAGGACGCGGGGGCGGACCTCGGGCGGCAGGAGGGCGAGGGACCGGAAGTCCGCCTCCAGCCGTTCGGGGGTGGCTCCGGGCGGCAGGGGCAGCCCGGCGAGGGCGGTGGACAGTTCGTCGTCGAGGCGGTGGGTGAAGAGCGTGCCGAAGATGGCGACGCCGAAGGAGGCGCCGATGGAGCGGAAGAAGGTGGCGCCGGAGGTGGCGACGCCGAGGTCGGCGTAGCCGACGGAGTTCTGGACGGCCAGGACGAGCACCTGCATGACCAGGCCGAGGCCGGCGCCGAAGACGAAGAAGTAGACGCTCGTCTCCAGGTCGGAGCTGGTGCGGTCGAGTTGGTGCAGGAGCAGCAGGCCGATGGCGGTGACGGCGGTGCCCAGGATGGGGAAGACCTTCCACCGTCCGGTGCGGCTGACGATCTGCCCGGAGCCGGTGGAGGCGAGCAGCAGGCCGAACACCATCGGCAGCATGTGGACGCCGGACATGGTGGGCGATACGCCCCGCACGACCTGGAGGAAGGTCGGGAGGTAGATCATCGCGCCGAACATGGCGAAGCCGACGACGAAGCTGATCACCGAGCAGAGGGTGAAGGTGCGCACGCGGAACAGGCCCAGCGGCAGGACGGGTTCCGCGGCCCGCCGTTCGACCCGCAGGAAGGCGACGAGGAGGAGCGCGGCGAGCACGGCGAGCGTGATGACCTGCGGCGATCCCCAGGCCCAGGTGGTGCCGCCGAGGGAGGCGACGAGGACGAGACAGGTGGCGACGGAGGCGATGAGGAACGTGCCGAGGTAGTCGATGGTGTGGGGTTCGGAGCGGGACGGGATGCGCAGGGCTGCGGCGATGACGGCGAGCGCGATCAGACCGATGGGGAGGTTGATGTAGAAGACCCAGCGCCAGGAGAGGTGGTCGACGAACAGGCCGCCCAGCAGGGGGCCGAGGACGCTCGTCGCGCCGAACACGGCGCCGAACAGGCCCTGGTAGCGGCCGCGCTCGCGGGGCGGGACGATGTCGCCGACGATCGCCATCGACAGCACCATCAGTCCGCCGCCGCCCAGGCCCTGGACGGCGCGGAAGGCGATCAGCTGCGGCATGTTCTGGGCCAGGCCGCACAGCACGGAACCGATCAGGAAGATCACGATGGCGGACTGGAAGAGCTTCTTGCGCCCGTACTGGTCGCCGAGCTTGCCCCACAGCGGGGTGGCGGCGGTGGAGGCCAGCATGTAGGCGGTGACCACCCAGGACAGGTGGGACATGCCGCCGAGTTCGCTGACGATCGTGGGCAGGGCGGTGGAGACGATCGTCTGGTCGAGGGAGGAGATGAGCAGGCCCAGCAACAGGGCCCCGATCGAGACGAGCACCTCACGGGAGGCGCGCTCGGCGCGGGGGCCGGGCTCCACGGACGAAGCGGTCACATCCTGAGCCATCGACTCCTCCTCGGGCCTCCGGCGGGATCAACATCTCCATCCTGAGCGGTGTGTCCCGTTATGGCCTCTCGGACGGGGTTGGGTGGGGCGTGAGGGGTCTGCATAATCGCAGGCATTGCCCAGGGAGGGGATTCCAGTGAGCGCTGAGCGCTGTCCAGATTGCGGTGTCGCGGACACCGACTGCGCGTGCACGCCGGGCGTGGGGTTCAACCCGCTGCGCATTCGCCCGTACGTGGCGATGCCCCACCCGGACCAGGGGACGCCCCCGGAGCCCTCCCCGCAGCCGGTGCTGGGCGCGGTGGCCCCGCCTCCCGCGCAGCCCCCGGCGGGCTTCCCGGGAGGAACCGCGCCGGGCCCGTTCCCGAGTGGCCCCGCGCCCGGCACCCCGGGGGACATCCCCGCGCCGGCTTCCCCCTCCGCCTCCCCGCCCGGGTCCCTGCCCGGGTCCCTGCCCGGACCGGTGCCCGCGTTCGACTCCGTGCCGGGGCCCGGGGCGGCGCCCGCTCCCGGCTCCGTACCGGAGACCGCGCCGGACTTCGGGCCCGGCGCCGCGCCGGCCTCCGCGCCCGCTCCCGGACCGGTGCCCCCGCTCGGCTCCGCGACGGGGTCCGGGGCGGGCTCCGCGCCGGGGTCCGGGTCCGTGCCCGGTTCCCTGCCCGGGTCCGCGCCGGGGTTCGCCGTCGCGGGTGGGACCGACCGCCCGGCGGACCTCCCGTCCGCGGCCGGCGGGGATGCCGCCGCCGCGTCGGCGGGTTTCCCGGGCGAAGCCCCGGTCGGTGCGACGGGCCCGGCTCCGGAGGGCTTCCCTCCCGCGCCCGGGGTGTCGCCGTACCCGGTCGATGACCGGGTGGGCGGCGGGCCGGGGGCCTCGGACGGGGCGCCCGAGGAGGCGACGACCGTCCTGCCGGTGGTGCCGGCGGCCGGTCCCGCCCCCGTCACGGGCCCGCACCCGACGCCCGCCCACGGCGGCCCGGTGGGGCCCGGCGGGCCGGACACGCCCGCGTACGGGATACCCGTACCCGTACCGCCGGCGGCGGACCGGACGGTGCGGCTGCGGGCCGTGCCCCCGCAGGCGTACCCGGCCCCTCCGGTCGGCGCGGGCGGCGCGGACGCGGCAGCCGGCACGGGGAAGCGGCGGCGGGTGCCCGCGGTGGCGCTCGGCGCCGCGGCGGCGGTCGTGGTGGCCGCGGCGGCGGCCGCGTTCGGGCTGGGCCTCTTCTCCGGTTCGGGGGCGAGCGACACCGCCATGGTCGACACCAAGGCCTCCGCGCCGGCCGCCGCCCCGGCGGGTTCCGGGTCCCCGTCCGAGTCGAGCGAGGCCCCCTCGCCGAGCGCGTCCACGAGCGCGACGGCGTCCGCGTCCGCCTCCGCCTCCCGTTCCGCCTCGCCGTCCGCCTCCGCGAGCGCCTCCCGCTCCTCGGCCGCGCCCTCTCCGAGCCGGTCGGCGAGTCCCAGCAGGTCGGCCTCCCCCAAGCCGCCGCCCCCGCCGCCCGCCCAGGCGCCGACGCTGCGCTACGGGGATTCCGGCGCGGAGGTCCAAAAGCTCCAGCGACTGCTGGCGGACCAGGGCCTGTACCGGGGCCGGCAGGACGGCCGGTTCGGCCGCTCCACCCAGAGCGCCGTGGAGAACTTCCAGCTCGAAAGCGGGACCTACGAGGACCCGTGGGGCGTCTACGGACCGGCGACCCGGCGCGCCCTGGAGGGCTAGGACCGGAGGAACGGGGACGGAAACGGGGACGGGGGACGGGAGCGGGGACGGATCGGGCGGATGGAGTCACACGTCACTCGCCGCGCGGTGGCGCGAACCGCCCCGGGTTTTGTATCGTGAAGGAACAAAGTGGTTCCGTCCGCACTCCCTGACCGGTGGACGGAACCACTTGTTCTCTTTTCCCGCCCGTCTGGAGCCCCGCCGATGTCTGCCGGCACCACCGCATCCACCCCCGTCGTCCTCACCGCCAAGGCCCTGCTCCTGGACATGGACGGCACCATCGTCAACTCCGACGCGGTGGTCGAACGCTGCTGGCGCGAGTGGGCCGTCTCCCACGGGCTGGACCCGCAGGAGGCCCTCAAGGTGGTCCACGGCCGCCAGGGCTACGCCACGATGGCGATCCTGCTGCCCGAGCGCCCGATGGAGCTCAACCACGCCGAGAACGCCGTGATGCTCGCCCGCGAGACCGCCGACACCGAGGGCGTGGTCCCCGTCGGGGGCGCACCCGCGTTCATGGCCGCCATCGCCGACCTCCCGCACGCGCTGGTCACCTCCGCCGACGCCGCGCTGGCCGCGGCCCGGATGACGGCCGCCGCGCTCCCCATGCCGGACGTGCGGGTGACCGCCGAGTCCGTCGGGGCCAGCAAGCCGGACCCGGAGGGCTTCCTCAAGGGCGCCGCCGAGCTGGGCTTCGACCCGGCCGACTGCCTGGTCTTCGAGGACTCCGGCGCGGGCATCACCGCGGGCCTGGCCGCCGGGATGAGGGTGATCGGCATAGGCCCCCGCGCCGCCGAGCACGGCCCGACGGCGCACGTCCTCGACCTGACCTCGGTCCGCGTCGACACCGAGGCCGACGGCACGATCCGCCTGACGCTGACCGCCCCGGCCGCGTAACCGATCGGCCCCGCGGGATGCGCGGCGGTCGCCCCGCGCCCCGCCGTACGCGCACGCCCCGGAGCCCCTTCGCGCCCGACGCCGCCCCGCGCGCCGCGCACCCCGTACCGCACCGCGCCCCGGTCGGCCCGCGTGCCGCCGGGGCACGGTGGCGCGTGGGGGACGGGCCGCGCGGGGTGGGGCCCGCCGGCTGCGGCTACTGGCCCACGCGTCCGTCGACGCGCTCGCGCAGGAAGTCCGCGTGGCCGTTGTGGCGGGCGTACTCCTCGATCATGTGCACCAGCACCTCCCGCAGCTCCATCGGCTCGCCGCCGGCGTCTCCGGTGATCCCGAGGTCGGGGGCCTCCTCCACCAGCCGCTCCGCGAAGGCGATCTCCGCCCGCCAGGTGGCCCAGGCGTCCGCGATGACCGCCGGGTCGGGCAGGGCGCCGGTGAACTCCCCTTCCGGGTCCTCGGCCGAGCGGTAGTGGCGGGCGATCTCCTCGCCCGCCATGACCTGCCGGAACCACTTCTGCTCCACTCCCGCGAGGTGGCGTACGAGGCCGAGCAGCGAGAGGTTCGACGGCGGCACGGACCGGCGGGCCATCGCTTCGGCGTCCAGGCCCTCGCACTTGAGCTCCAGCGTCAGGCGCTGGTCGCGCAGGTAGCCGGCGAGGATGGCGCGCTCGCCCCGGAAGCCGCCGTCGGAGCGGGCGTCGCGCGCCGGGTCGACGAACATGTTGGACCAGCCGAAGCGCCGGTCGGAGCCGGGTTCGAGCCCGGCGTCGGAGGTGTTCACGCCCGCGAGCGTGCCCGCGTGCCCGGGGTGCCCGCAAGGGGATTCCCCGGCCCGCGGGGCCGCCCGGGCCCCGTCCCGCGACCGCGGTCAGCCCGCGATGGCCTCGTAGAGCGAGAAGACGGCCAGGGCCGCCATGACGCAGGCGGCGATCTTGGTGATGAGCTTCAGCGGCACGTACTTCATGAGCGTGCGACCGCCCAGGATGCCGATGCCCGCGACCGCCCACAGGGCCAGCACGGCGCCGAGGCCGACGGAGACGGGGTCGTCGTAGCGCGCGGCGAGGTTCGCGGTCATGATCTGGGTCAGGTCGCCGAACTCGGCGACCAGGATCAGCATGAACCCCGCCCCGGAGACCTTCCAGAAGGACTGGTCGGCGGGCGGCTTGACCTCCTCCTCGTCGTCGCTCTTCTTCAGGAGCAGCATCGCCGCGCCCGCGAGGAAGAGGAGTCCGACGACGGCCTGGACCAGCCGGTGGGGCAGGAGCGTGAGCACACTGCCGGCGGCGATGGCGAGCGCGACGTGCACGGCGAAGGCGGCGGCGACGCCCGCGAAGACGTACGAGGCGCGGTAGCGGGTGCCGAGCATCAGACCGGCGAGGGCCGTCTTGTCGGGGAGTTCGGCGAGGAAGACGACGCCGAAGGCGATGGCCATGACGGTGAAGCTGAACACGGAGTGAAACCTCGATCGGTCGGGCAGGACGCCGTCGAACCGAGAGACCTGGGGTGTTTCAGGGGTCGCTTCGGCACGGCGGCGCCCTGGGGGTGGAAACGCGCGACGCGATCACGCGCGCCACACGGACAGGACACTGCGGCCGAAGGTCTCGCTGGCGGCCCGCTCACGCGGTTCGCCTCCGGGCGCCGGCTGGTGTGACCCAGCAGTATGTCGACGGTCCGGCGAAGAGCTACTCCCCTTCTGCTCCGTCCAGGGTACGTGACGACACCCGCACCCCGGACCCGCCCGGTATGTGAGGTTGACCCCGCCCCGCCCCCCTTCGGGACGCCCCGATGTGTGGGGAATCTCAACTTCCGCTTGATTCCCGGACGTTGGACTCCTTGATGTGACGTGCCCATGTCGGCAACCTTTCACCTGGCGCCCGTCCCCCCGACATCCGGCGCCGCCACCATGGCCGCGACCCGCCAGGGGTCGAACGGCCACCACCCCCCGCACCAGGGAGCCCTCATGGCCCTCACATCCACCCGCACGCCCCTCGTCTACGCGCGTCGAACAGTCCGCGCCGGCGTCCTCGCCTCCGCCGTGGCACTCGCCTCCCTCACCACTCTCGTCAACGCCCCCTCCGCCCTCGCCTCCCCGCCCGCCCCGATCAGCGCGGCGGCCGCCCGCTCCTACCTGGCCACCGTCACGCCGACCACCGAGGGCTCCCTCAGCGGCTACAGCCGCACCCTCTTCCCGCACTGGGGCACCGTCTCCGGCACCTGCAACACCCGCGAGACCGTCCTCAAGCGCGACGGAGTGAACGTCGTCACCGACTCCGCCTGCGCCGCCACCGGCGGCAGCTGGTACTCCGAGTACGACGGCGCCACCTGGACCGCCGCCTCCGACGTCGACATCGACCACGTCGTCCCGCTCGCCGAGGCCTGGCGCTCCGGCGCCTCCTCCTGGACCACCGAACGCCGCCGGCAACTCGCCAACGACCTCACCCGGCCGCAGCTCATAGCCGTCACCGACAACGTCAACCAGGCCAAGGGCGACCTCGACCCCGGCAAGTGGCTGCCCTCGCGCACCGCCTACCGCTGCACGTACGCCCGCATGTGGGTCGAGGTGAAGCAGTACTACGGTCTGACCATGGACTCCGGTGAGAAGACGGCCCTGGTCAACGTCCTGAACGGCTGCTGACCCCGACTTCCCGCATTCACCCCTCCCTCTCCCCCGCCAGGGGGAGGCCAGGGCCCCCTCCCACCCCGTACCGTGATCGAAAGGGCTGCCGAGGAGGGGGAGTTGGATGGCCGGATTGCGGCTTGGGCCACTGCTGCGCTACGTCGACTGGAACACGGGCGACAGCGCCACCGTGTGGGTGGAGGCCGACCGCCCGTGCACGGCGGAAGTGCGCTGCGCCGACGGCGCGGGCGGCAGCGCCCGCACCTTCCAGATCGCCGGACACCACTACGCGCTGATACCGGTCACGGGCCTGACGGCGGGCACGACCACGGCCTACGAGGTGTTCCTCGACGGGCTGCCGGTCTGGCCCGCCGTCGACGGCCGCTTCCCGCCCAGCACGATCACCACCCCGGCGGTGGGCGGCCCCGGCCGGCCGACGCCCGAGCTGCGCATCACCTTCGGCTCCTGCCGGCAGGCCGCGCCCCCCGCCGACCGCCGCGGACCGCACGGCGCCGACGCCCTGGACACCCTCGCGGCACGGCTCGCCTCCGCACCGGACGCCACCCGCCCGGACGTCCTGCTGCTCCTCGGCGACCAGGTCTACGCCGACCAGCTGTCCCGCGAGACCCGGCAGTGGCTCGCGGCCCGCCGGGACCTTCGGGAGGCCCCCGGCGCACAGGTCGGGGACTACGAGGAGTACACCCGGCTCTACTACGAGTCCTGGCTCGACCCCGAGATCCGCTGGCTGCTGTCGACGGTGCCGAGCCTGCACATGTTCGACGACCACGACGTCATAGACGACTGGAACACCAGCGCCGCCTGGCTCGCCGAGATGCGGGCGACCCCGTGGTGGCCGGAGCGGATCCTCAGCGGGCTGATGACGTACTGGGTGTACCAGCACCTGGGCAACCTCTCCCACGCCGAACTCGACCGGGACGCCCTGTACGCCTCGGTCCGCGCCACCCCGGACGGCACGGACGCGCTGCGCGCCTTCGCCGCCGCGGCGGACGCCGACCCCGGCTGCGTGCGCTGGAGCTACCGGCGCGACTTCGGGCGCTCGCGGCTGCTGATGGTGGACACCCGGGCCGCCCGGGTGCTCGACGAGGACGACCGGGCCATGCTCGACCCGGCCGAGCGGCAGTGGCTCCGGGAGAACGCGCTGGAGGGACACGGCGGATACGACCACCTGCTGATCGGGTCCTCCCTCCCGTGGCTGATGCCCCCGCTGATCCACGACGCGGAGGTGTGGAACGCCGCCCTGTGCCGGGGGGAGCGGGGGCCCCGGTGGGCTCGGATCGGCGAGGACCTGCGCCGGCGCAGCGATCTGGAGCACTGGGCGGCGTTCCCGGCCTCGTTCGCGGCGCTCAGCGACCTGATCGAGGAGGTGGGCACGGGCCCCCGGGCGCCCGCGACGGTCTGCGTCCTGTCGGGGGACGTGCACCACGCGTACGTCGCCGAGCCCCGAATACCGAGCACGGCCCGGGTGTTCCAGCTGACCTGTTCCCCGGTGCACAACTCCATCCACCTGGCGGTGAAGTGGGGCTTCCGGCTGGGGTGGTCGCGGCTGGGCCGCTGGCTGGGGCGCGGCTTCTCGCGGCACGGGCGGACGGGCCGGCCGCCGCTGAGCTGGCGGCGCTCGGGCGGCCCGTGGTTCGGCAACCAGCTGATGACGCTGGCGCTGGCGGGCCGCTCCGCCCGGCTGCACCTGGACCAGGCCCGCCGCCGGGGCTCGACCACCCGGCTGGTCACGGTCCTGGACCGCGACCTGACCGCCCCGGAGTAGACCGGCCCGGGCGGGACGACGGAGAGCCGAGCCCCGGAGCGCCGGGCCGCCGGGCCGCCGTGCCGAAACCGAATCCAGGCGGGGCAGGGGGTAAGGGGAGGGTGGGGCGGGGGCGGGGGGCCGGGGTGATGCCGCCGGGCGTACGCTGTATGGCTGTCAAGCCGCCCCTGCCGCTCCCCCGCGACCACGCGGCGCCTCGGACCGGGGAGTCCCGCCTTGCTTGAGACTCTGGGGTCGCTGACCGCGAGCCCCTGGATCTACGCCGTGGTGGCGCTGTCCATCCTGCTCGACGTCTTCCTGCCGGTGCTGCCCAGCGGCGTTCTGGTGATCACCGCCGCGGCGACGGCGGCCGCCGGCGCCGGGACGTCCGCGCCGGTGCCGGACGTCGCGACGCTGCTGCTCGTCGCCGCGACCTCCTCGGTGGTGGGCGACATGGCGGCGTACCGGCTCGCGCGGCGCGGCAGCGTCCGGCTGGACCGGGTCGTGGCCCGCTCGCGGCGTCTGACGCGGGCCCACGACCGCCTCGGTACGGCACTGGCCCGCGGCGGCGGCGCCCTCGTCGTGCTGGCCCGCTTCGCCCCGGCCGGCCGTTCGGTGGTGTCGCTGGGGGCGGGCCGGACGCGTCGGAAGGTGCGGGAGTTCCTGCCCTGGTCGGTCCTGGCCGGGATCACGTGGGCGGGCTACAGCGTGGCCCTGGGCTACTTCGGCACCCAGTGGCTGGGGGCGACCTGGCTGGGCCCGGTCGTCTCGCTGATCGCGCTGTTCGCGGCGGGCTCCCTCGCGGCCTTCGTCATCCGTCGTCCCCCTCCCCCCGCCGCCACCCCGGCGACCTGAGCGACCCCGCCGGTCGGGCCGCCCGAGCCCCGCGCCCGGGTGGGCGTACGGGGGAAGCGCGGGCGCACCGGACGGCCGCCGGCGCCGAGCGGCGAGCGGCGAGGGGCCCCGCCCGCCCCGGTTCACCGGCCGCCACGCCCGGCGGACGCCGCTCGTCGCCCGGGTGGGTCAGCGCCGTCACCCGTTCACCCGGCACCGATCGCCGCCCGGCGGCGTGGCTTCTAGCGTCCTAGGCACGGCACGCAACCGAATCCGCGTCGTTTCGAGGAGCCCGAGGAGTTCTCTCCATGTCCCCCACGCGCTACCGGCACCGCCTGACGGGGATCGCCGCCGCGACACTCGTCGTCGCGGCCGTCACCCCCGCCACCCTGGCCTCCGCCGCCCCGTCCGCTTCCGTCTCCCCCGGCACCGTCGCCCCCGGAGGCCGGGTCAGCCTCAACATCGCGGGCTGCGGAACGAAGACCGGCAAGGCCTCCTCCACCCTTTTCGGCGACGTCTCGCTGACCCCGGGCAACCTGGAGGCGACCAACCTCTACGGCACCGCCACCGTCTCCCGCAACGCCACCACCGGCACGCACCCCGTCACCTTCGAGTGCGGCGGTGCCGGCGGGCAGCGGGTCACCGTCTCCCTCCAGGTGTCACCGGGCGCGGCGCGCGGCGGTCTCGGCGGCAGCGTCGACTCGATGAGCCCGGGCCAGATCGCGCTCGGCGGCGTCCTCGCGGCCGGCGCCCTCGGCACCGGCGCGTGGGTCCTGCGCCGCCGCACCGCGGCGACCCGCTGACCGCGCCGGCCCGCGAGGGGTGAGGAGACGCGTGCTCCCCACCCCCCGCCGGGTCGCGGTCAGGAGGCGGCGGGGGCCCGCTGCCCGCGCACCTGGACCCCGTCGAGCAGGAGCCGGGTGGCCTCGGCGACGGCGTCGACCGCCGCCTCGAACACCTCCTGGTTGTGCGCGGCGGGGGCCCGGAAGCCGGACACCTTGCGTACGTATTGGAGCGCGGCCGCGCGGATCTCCTCCTCGGTGGCCTTCTCCGGGATCGCGGGCGGGCGCAGCGTCTTAATGGAACGGCACATGCCTCCACTATGGCGCGGCGGACGGCAGGTCGGCCCCGGAAAGCTTGAGAATCAGCCCGGCCTGCAATCGGCCCCTGAGCGCCGGATCGGCGATCTCGTCCAGCAGGCCGATCGCCTGCTGGGTGTTCTCGGCGGCCCGCCGGTCCTCGCGCAGGGCGGCGGTCTGGGCCGCCATGTGCCGCAGGGCGACGTCGGCCCGCCGGTGGAACAGTTGCCCGACGAGGGTGACGACCAGGCCGACGGAGCTGGTCACGACGCCGACGTACACGTCGCCCGCGCTCTCGGCCTTCCACACGGCGAGGGCGACGCCGAAGAGCAGGATGGCCGCGCCGACCCCGGCGAAGCGTTGGCTGGTCGCGAAGCTGCTGCGGGCCTGGGCGAGTCCGTAGGCGTAGTACTCGACGAGGATCGGGGTGAACTCGTCGCGCCGGTCGCCGAGTACGGAGTCCTCGGCGCCGTGCGTGCCGGCGTCCACGAACCGGGGTTCGGCCGGCTGCGGTCCGGCCGGGGTGCCCGGGGCGACGACGCCCTCCAGCAGTCGCGCCCGCTCCTCGTCGCGGCGCCGCTCGAACCGGTTCCCCCGCAACCACTCGGCGCCCACCAGCGCGGCGGCCGCCACTCCCGCCCCGACTCCGAAGACCCACTCCCCGACCGCGACCATCCCGACCACCCCCCAGGAGGGACATCCCCTCCGCGTCACCCGAACAACCGCACTCTGATGCGGGGCCGTGGGCCGGAACCTAGACTGACGAAGACCCGAATTGTCCGGGATAAGGGAGTACGCACCATGGCCAAGCGAGGAAACAAGCGTCGCGCCCGCAAGAAGAAGAAGGCCAACCACGGCAAGCGCCCCAACGCCTGACCCCACCCCGCCCCACCCGGGCGCACGACCCCGTAGCCGTCGGACCCGCACGCGAAAGGCCCCCAACCGTGCCCGGTTGGGGGCCTTCGTGTCAGTGGGCGCGGACGGTCCGAACCGCATCCGGGGGTCACTTGTGTTTCGCCCGCTTCGGCAGGTCAAGGTCCAGCGCCGGCGTTGGCGACAGGCGCTCCGCAGGCCCACCGGGACCCACAGAGCCGCTGTCATCCACCATCGCTGCTGTCGAATTCGGACGGCGCCTGTCGCCGCTTCAGGACCGGCCGCCGAAAGTCCGCGACCTCTCCGATCGGGGGGGGTAATCCCGGGAGAAGGTCACGTAGACGGGGTACTCAGGGTCTCCGAGTTCCAAGTTGAGGAAGATGTCCACGTCGTGCTTCGCGAACCGGTGCAGATACCGGATGAACAGCTCCAGTTCGCCATCGGAGAGCTTCCCGTCCCCCATAGCGCCCTCAATCATCGGTTGATCGGAATCTCGGGGGCCATCTCGCAGAGGGCGGCCGCGACGACGACGCACCCGCCTCCACGGTATGCGGCCCACCGAGTAGGCATTGCCGTCACTTTTAGCTGTCAAAGGCCCCCAACCAAGATCGGTTGGGGGCCTTTGCACTGGTGGGCGCGGACGGTTTCGAACCGCCGACATCTGCTTTGTAAGAGCAGCGCTCTACCCCTGAGCTACGCACCCGTGGACGAGTGGACAGCCTACATGGAGTGCGCACTCCCCACGCAAACGCGTTCCCGTGGGGGAGAATGGATCGGGGCATGGCGGACACGGCACGGGAGTGGGATTGTGACGACGGCATCCCGGCGGTGGTTCGGGGGGCGGGACGAGAGTCGAAGGGCCGACGCGCAGGCGGCGAAGGATGCCGCCGCGGCGGCGTTCTACGCGTTGGACACGGCCCAGCGGGACCTGCGGATCTCCATCGAGACCATCGCCGCGGCGGACGGGTCTCCCGCCGCGCGGGAGGCGACCGAGGGGTTCGCGGCGCTCGGCCGGCGCATCGACGAGGTCAGTCACGTGTACATCGAGGCGGTCGACGCGCACGACCTGGACCGGGTCGATCTGGAGGGTTCGGCGGCCTCGCAGGCCCGGCAGCAGTTGACGCGGGCCAAGGACGAGCTGGTACGGGTCCAGGGGGAGCTGGAGCGGTTCGCGCAGGGGTTGCAGCCGTTGCTGGACAAGGCGGAGACGCAGCTGGCGCGGGTCGCGCCGGCGCGGGAGCGGGCGCGGGCGGCGCTGTTGGCGGCGAGTGACGCGTTGGACGCGGCGCGGGCGCGGGGTTTTCGGGCCGACGATCTGGCGGCGCGGCTGGCGGCGTTGGGGCCGGAGCTGACGAAGCTGAACCAGGGTGCGGCGCGGCACGGGGTGCAGGAGACGGTGCAGCGCGCGGATCGGATCCTGCGGGACGCGGAGGCCGTACGGGCCGAGGCGGTGCGGCTTCCGGAGCGGGCGGCGGAGGTCGACCGGCGGCTGGTGAGCCTGCGGACCCGGGCGCAGGCGCTGCGCAATCGGGCGGACCGGGTGGATCCGGTGCTCAGCGAGTTGCGTCGGCGGTTCAGTGCGGCGTGTTGGCAGGACCTCCAGCAGGTTCCGCAGGAGGCGGTGCGGGACGTGGCGCGGGCCGAGGAGCGGCTGCGGGAGGCGGGTCGGGCGCGGGAGGAGCAGCGCTGGGCCGATGTCGGGGCGCTCGTCGAGGAGGTGCGGGACGCGCTGGAGGCGACCGACGAGGCGGTGTCTGCGGCGCAGGACCGGCTGACGCGGCTGGAGGCGGTGGCGCGGGACCCGAAGGTGGAGGTGGAGCGGACCCGGTTCGCGATCCGGGACGCGCAGCGGCTGGCGATGGCGGGCCGCAGTGTGCCGGAGCCGCGGCACGCGCGTCCGTTGGACGAGGCGGTGGCCCGGGTGGAGCGGGCGGTGGCGGGGTTGGAGGGGCGGCATCCGGACTACTGGGCGTTCCTGCTGGAGATGGCGGACGTGCGGGGTGCGGTGCACCGGGTGGTGGACGGCATCCGGGCGGAGCGCGGCCAGGGCTGAGCCGGGCCGGGGCCGGTTCGGGCCGGGGCCGGTTCGGGCCCGCGCCGATCCGGGCTCGCATCGGCCCGCGCCGGTCCGATCCGGGCAGCGGCCGATCCGGGCAGCGGCCGACCGTTGCCCGGGACCAGGCGCACACCAGCCGGGCTCCCACCGCCCGGGCTCCCACAACCCGGGTGCCCACCACCCGGGCTCCCACCCGCCGGGCGCCCGTCGTGGCGTTTCGGGCGGTATGGGCGGATGCTGGGAGGTGCCGGGAACGGAGCAGAGGAGGGCACCATGGCTGCCCATACCGTCCACACGTCCCAGGGGTCCTATGCGCCTCACGCCGCGTACGGCTGCACGGAACCCCATGAGCATTACGCACCGTACGTGCCCCACGAGGGCGGCGCGGCGCCCGCGCCACCGGCCCGCCAGGTCATCGCGCGGCGGGTCAATCGCGCCCTGCACCCCGTCAACGCGCGGCTCGACGAGCACCTGCCGACCGACCACAAGCTCAGCAAGGTGTACCGGGTGGGGGCGGGACTGACGGGTCTGTTGCTGGTGGTCTTCGGGATCCTGGGGTTGGTGGACCGGATCGGTTTCTTCGACACGGGCGGCGACACGGTGCTGGCGCTGAAC
Source organism: Streptomyces sp. NPDC048606 (assembly GCF_040650855.1). NCBI lineage: Bacteria > Bacillati > Actinomycetota > Actinomycetes > Kitasatosporales > Streptomycetaceae > Streptomyces > Streptomyces sp. NPDC048606. The sequence continues at coordinate 23,173 of NZ_JBEZIB010000034.1, forward strand.
ACCAACGGCGCGTTGAGCGTCCTGTCGATCTGCATCGGCGGGCTGCTCTTCGCCGGGATGCTGGTGGGCGGGACCTTCGCCTCGACGTTGAACATCGTGCTGGGCGTGCTGTTCATCGCGAGCGGCTTCGTGAACCTGGCGCTGTTGGACACGGGCCTGAACTTCCTGGCGTTCAGGATCCAGAACGTGCTGTTCAGTTTCGTCGTCGGCGTGATGCTGATGTGGTTCGGGATGTACGGGAGGGTCGGCAGCGCCCTGCCGCACGACAATCCGTACTGGCGTGCCCGTCACCCCGAGGAGGCGGCCCGTGAGCAGCGGGCGCGGGGTCGGGTGCTTCCTGCCGGCGCCCGCTCCTCTTAGTCTTGGCGGCATGCCTCGTTACGAATTCCGCTGCCGGACCTGCGACGACACCTTCGAGGTCAGTCGTCCGATGGCCGAGTCCTCCGCTCCCGCCGACTGCCCCGCCGGGCACGCGGACACCGTCAAGCTGCTGTCGGCGGTCGCCGTCGGCGGGTCGGGCGGGGGGCCCGCGCCGGCCCGGCCGATGGGCGGGGGCGGCGGGGGAGGTTGCTGCGGCGGAGGTGCCTGCGGCTAGCCCGCGAACGAGCGCCGACCGGCCGGCCCGCGGGTCGTTACCGCAGGTCAACGGCCGGTTCCGCCGGTCGACGGCCGGTCAGCGTTTGCGCGAGAGCGTGAGTCCGTCCGAGATCGCCAGCAGGACGGACTCCGTCCGCGGGTCGGCGTCGACGTGGTCGTTGAAGGCCCGCACGCTCGCGCCCCGACCGTCGGGGGACTCGTCGAGGACCGTGCCGTGGAAGAGGGTGTTGTCGGTGACGATCAGGGCGCCCGGCCGCATCCGGGGGACCAGTTCCTCCCAGTAGAGGATCTGGCTCTCCTTGTCGGCGTCGATGTAGGCGAGGTCGATGTGGGGCTCGGCGGGCATGGCGCGCAGGGTGTCCAGGGCCCGGCCGATGCGCAGGTCGATGCGGTCCGCGACGCCGGCGGCCTTCCAGGCCTCGCGCCCGTACGCCGTCCACTCCTCCGAGACGTCGCAGGCGATGAGGCGTCCGTCCGCGGGCAGGGCCTGGGCCATGGACAGGGCGGAGAAGCCGGTGAAGGTGCCCACCTCGACGATGTGTCGGGCTCCCGTGAGGCGGACCAGGAAGGCCAGCAGGGGGCCCTGTTCGTGGGCCGACTGCATCATCGCCCGGTCGGGGAACCTCTCCCACGTGGTCTCGACCAGCCCCCGCTGGAACTCGTCCAGCGGGGGGTTGTGTGCGAGCACGTAGGCGTAGAGCTCGTCAGTGATCTTGGTGCTGTTGCCCTTGGTCATGCGGCCAGTGTGGCAACCGCTTCCCCGAAAGCGCGGATGATTCGCTCACCCGCCACCACTCCGGTCTCCTCCAGCGCGGTCACCGACGGCGCCGTCCAGCCGGCGTCCGCGAGTTCCCCGTGGCCCGGGCGCCACGCCCGGTCGGCCGCCAGCAGCAGGTCGGCGTCCAGGAGGGAGTCGCCGGCGGCCAGGGTGGTCGTGGCCCCCGTGCGTCGGGCGACCTCGCGCATGGCGGCGCTCTTGGTCAGCGGGCGCGGTACGGCGTAGATCTTGCGGCCCTGGAGGGAGACGGTCCAGCCCCGCTCCTCGGCCCACTCGGCGAGGCCCTTGAGCCATTCCTCGGGGACCAGGGGCCGCTCGACGACGAGGTACGCGAAGAGGTCCTCCGCCACGCGCGTCTTGCGCAGCCACGCCGGGTCGGACACGGCGAGCAGGTGCCGGTGCACCTCCTCCAGCGGGGCGCACTCGCGGGCGAGGCGCGCGGCGACGGTCCGGCGCCAGTCCCGGTCCGGGACCCCGTCCACGAGGAGCTGGCCGCCGTTGGCGCAGATCGCGTAGGGGGCGGGCCGGCCGGGGAAGCGGATCCGCTGGTACTGCTTGCGGGTGCGCGTCGTGGTCGGGACGAAGACCACCGACGGGTCGGCGCTCAGCTCCGCGAGCAGTCCGGCCGCCGTCTCCGTCATGTACGACAGCGGCTTGCTCTCGTGGACCTCGACGCACAGCAGGCGGGGGGCCTGCGCGTCGGGCATGGTCAGGCCGAGGGCGGCGGCCGAGTAGATGAGCGTGCGGTCGAGGTCGCTGGCTACGAGGACGGTCACTTGGCGGCCACTGCCTTTCCGTCGGCGCCCGTGGCGCCGCGCGTGTAGCGGGGGTGTATGAGTCCTACGCAGGTGTAGGGCAGCCCGTCGACCTCCTCGACCGTCACCCCGCGCTGCTCGGCGAGCAGGCGCACGTGGTCCAGGTCGGGGCCGGCTCCGCGACGGGCCAGGATCTTCCACGGTACGCGGCGCAGCAGGACGCGGGTGGTCTCGCCGACGCCGGGCTTGACGAGGTTCACGTCGTGGATGCCGTACTCCTCGCTGATGCGTTCGACGGCCGCCCAGCCCACCCAGGTGGGGGTGCGGTCGGCGGCGAGGAGTTCCTTGACCTCTTCGGCGACGGCCTCGGCGACCTCCTCGAAGCGGGCGGCGACGGCGTCGACGAAGTCGGTGGAGACGTCGGCGCCGGCCAGCTCGCGGTAGAACTTCGCGCCGTGGAAGTCGCCGGGCCCGACGAGGTCGGCCCGCAGGACGGTGCGCGAGACGAGGCCGGAGACGGTGGAGTTCAGGCAGGCGGAGGGGATCAGGAAGTCCTCGCGGGTGCCGTACGTCTTCACGCAGGAGCCGGGGTCGGCGAGGACCACGATCTCCGGGTCGAAGCCCTCGAACTCCGCGAGCGCCTCGCGCAGCTCGCGGGTGATGGCGCCCTTGCCGGTCCAGCCGTCGACGAAGACGATGTCGGCCGGGTCGTGGTGGGCGGCCAGCCAGCGCAGGGCGTTGGCGTCGATGCCCCGGCCGCGCACGATCGAGACGGCGTAGTGCGGCAGGTCCAGGCCGTGCCGGTCCCGCGCCCAGCGCCGCATGAGGACGCCGACGGGGGTGCCGGCGCGGGCCAGGGAGACCAGGACGGGGGCCGGGGAGCGTTCGGCGAGGACGGTCTCGGTGACGGTGCCGACGGCGCGGGCGATGCGGGCGGCGGAGGCGTCGAGGGCGCTGCGGTACAGGGCCTGGTAGGCGTCGGAGGGCTGGTACTCGACGGGCAGGGATTCGGCGTAGTGGGCGCCGCCCGCCTGGATGGCCTCCTCGCGTTCCTCGGTCGGCGCCTCCAGTTCCACCCCGGAGAGGTCCTGGAGGAGCCAGCCGACGTCCTCGGGGGCGTACGAGGAGAAGGCCGGGCCGCGCAGGGGTTCGGGGAGCGCGGTGGGCTCGGGCATGATCGGCTCCTGCCGGTCGGGGGCGTGCCCGGGGGTGCGGTCCGGGGTGTACGAGGGGACGACGGCCAGCAGGACGCGTCCGGTGTGCGGGGCGAGCGCGGCCAGGAGGCCGGTGTGCAGGGCGGGGGTGTCGCCGGTGGAGTCGACGACGGCGACGACGGCGTCGAAGCCGGCGCCGCGCACGTTGTACGCGTACCGGTCGCCGGGGCCGTCGGCCGGGTCGTCGTGGGCGGGGAAGACCAGGCGGGTGCGGATGGCGTAGCCGGGGTCGTCGACGGCCAGCACCGGCGAGCGGGTCGTGGTCGAGTACCGCACCTCGGCGGCCGTCCCGGACTCCTCCAGGGCGAGCGCGAGCCGCAGCGGCGCGTACATCAGCTCCTCGTTGCCGAGTACGAGGACCCGGCCGGGCGCCGTGCCGAGCGCGTCCGCGAGCTGCCGGGCCAGGTGCGGGAGGGCCGCCTCCAGGGCGGTGCGGTGCGCGGGGGTGAAGCCGTGCCGGCCCCCGTCGGGCACGCCGGCGGGCCAGTCGAGCGGGATCCGGGTGACGTGGGGGGCCCGGTCGCCGGGGCCGCCTGCGCCGGGGGCCCCGTCCGCAGCCGCGTCCGCGGAGGCCTCGTACTTCTCGTACTCCTCGACCAGGGCCTGGCCCTTGGCCAGGACTCCCTCGGGGAGGGAGACCGTGCCGGAGGCCAGCGCGATCAGGTCCACGCGCGCGCCCAGCCCCTCGGCGAAGGCGGTCAGCCGGTCGCGGTCGGCCGGGCCGCGCATGTCCACGAGGGCGACCACGACGTAGTGACCGCGAGGGTGGCGCGCGTGCAGGTCGGCGATGGTGTTCAGGACGGTGTTGCCGGTGGAGAACTCGTCGTCGACCAGGACCAGCGGGCCGTCGCCCGCCAGCAGGAGCGGGTCCTGCGGCAGCAGCAGGTGCGAGGTGGCGTGCGAGTGGGACTCCTCGAAGCCGCCGGCCGCCTCCACGCCCGCCACCGGGCGGCGCGTGGAGTGCAGGTAGGGGGCGCCGCCCAGGCCGTCGGCGACGCAGTGCCCGAGGCCGGTCGCGGTCTCGGCGTAGCCCAGGACCACCGCCGAGGCGGCCCCCTCGTCCCCGAGCAGCTCCCGTACGCGCTCGCCGAGGCCGTACCCGGCGGCGTGGACGACGGCGGGCGACTGCGGGACGTGCTTGCCCAGCACCCGCGAGACCAGCAGGTGGGCCCGCTTGGGGTTGCGCCGCAGGGCGAGCCCGAGGAGGGATTCCAGGCGCGGGGCCTCGGGGCCTCCACGGACCTCGGAGGCCTCGGGGGCGCCGGGTGCGCCGGGGGCCCGGGGGCCGTCCGCGTCCCGCAGGCCGACGCCCAGCCGGTCCGCGACCCAGGCACCCGACCACACCGGGCCGGTCGTCTCGTCGTTGCGCGCCTTCTCCACTGCCGTTCCCGTCTCCTTCAGCGTTCCGGCGGGGACCCGCGGGGCCCGGTGGTCCGGGCTCACACCTGGAGTCCCGCCGTCAGGAGGTCGACGAAGCCGACCTCCTCCCTCGCCACACCGAAGACCTCGGCGCGCAGCATGGTGCGCTCGGCCCAGGCCCGGTGGGGCTTCACCTCGTTCATCTTGTTCGTGTACGCCGACCGCATCACTCCACCACCGAGCCGCTCGGGCCGCAGGATGTCCTGGGCGTCGCTGAACTCCTCGTGGGAGACCACCGACAGCGCGTGCACGGGCGTGACGTGCGCCGGGTGGATGCAGGTCTTGCCCAGCAGCCCGTTGGCCCGATCGAGTTCGATCTCGCGCAGCAGCCCGTCGAGGTCGTGCTCGATGAGCGCGGTGCGCAGCTCCTCCACGCCCTCCTCCAGGAAGGGGCTGCGGCGCAGCTGCGGCTTGAAGAGTCGCTGCTGGCTGCGGAAGTACTCCCAGACGGGGCCGGTGACGGTGAAGCCGGTGCCGTCGGCGCGGCTGAGGACGTTGACCACGTCGGCGATGACGCCGGCGACGATCTGGACGTCGTAGGCGGTCATGTCGGGGGTGCGGCGCAGGCCGTACACGGAGCAGAAGTCGGTGACGCCGAGGCGCAGGGCGAGGACGCGCTCGCGGTAGCGGTTGACGGTGCGCGAGATGCCCGCGAGGGCGTCGACGCGGGTTTCGAGGTGGAGGAGGTCGGGGGTCTCCAGGACCGGCATCGCGTACAGCCGGGACAGTCCGGCGCGGGCCTCGGCCTCGGCGACGGCGTCGAGGAAGGCCACTCCCCGGCTCTCGGTGAACTTCGGAAGTACGAATCCGGCCAGATGCCGCACCGTGCCTCCGAGCCGGCGCACCAGGTCGGGGATCTGTTCCGGGGTGCGGACGCGGATGAACAGGAGCGGTGGCTCGGCGCCCTGTTCGCTCTCGGCGTCGAGGATCGCGAACTGCCGGACGAGGTTCTCCTCGCCGTCCACGACGTCGGAGTCGCTGATGGAATCCTCCAGGCAGAGGACCATGGAGACGACTCCGCGGCCGGCCTGCTTGCGGATGTCGGCGGCGAGGGCGGGCCGGGTGGCGGGGCTGTAGAGGGTCGCGCCGAGGGCGGCGGCGAGCGTCCCGGCGGGGGAGGCCGAGGAGAACTCGATGGGCTCCTGGTGGAAGAGGTCCTTGCGGGCCATGGGCGTAATGTGCCCGAAGTGACGCATGTGCTTCCCCCGTACTGCCTCTGCGGCCCGACTGGCGTGGCCGGTAATAGTACGTACGAACACGAGTCAAGAGTTCCTCAAACACATGAAGTTCCGGTAACCCTCTCGCACCATGCCCAGCGGTCGCGTTCCGTACAAGGCCCTACGGGGGGCCGCATTGTCCAGGTCGGGCCCGGGAGGGCAGGATGACGGGCATGACGCACGCGATGCAGAAGGGCTCGAACATCCCGGTGGCCCCCGTGGCGGTCCGGGCGGTGCTGCGCTGGACCACGGGGCCCGAGGTGCCGGACGTGGACGCCTCGGCGCTGCTCGTGGGCGCGGACGGGCGCGTGCGCTCGGACGAGGACTTCGTGTTCTACAACCAGCCCCGTCACCCGTCCGGGGCCGTCTGGCGACTGGGGAAGAAGCAGGTCGGCGACGCGGTCACCGACGCCGTCCAGGCCGATCTGCGTGCGGTCACCCCGGCCGTGGACCGGATCCTGGTCGTGGCCTCCGCCGAGGACGTGCCCTTCCAGCGGGTGCGCGACCTGCGGATCCTGCTCTACGACGCCACCCCGGGCGGCGGCCCCGAGCCGCTGGCCCACTTCGACGTGCGGCCCGAGACTGGCGCCGAGACGGCCCTGATGTGCGGGGAGCTGTACCGCCGGGGCGAGGGGTGGAAGTTCCGCGCGCTGGGCGAGGGCTACGTCGACGGGCTCGTGGGCCTGGCCACCGACCACGGCATCTCGGTCGACGAGAACGCCGCCGAGGGCGGTGAGGGCGCCGGCGACGCGTCCTCCGCCGCCTCCACCCCGGCGGCGGGCGGCGACGACCGGACGGCCGCGATGCGCCCGCCGGTGCCGCCCGCCCCGCCCACGCAGGCCCCGCCGGCCGCGCAGCCCGCGTACGGGTACCCGCAGCCGGTCTCCCCGGCCCCGGTCCCGGCCCCGGGAGGCGACCCGGCGTTCCGGCTGCCGGTGCAGGGCCCGCAGTTCATCCGCCGCTGAACCCCGCCGCCGCGCCCGCCGCCGGCTGCCGGCCGCGAAACCCTGCCGCCGACCCCGCCGGGGCCCCGACCGCGGGCCCCTGACCGGGGCCCCGTCCGGGGCTCCGGTCAGGCCTTGGTGCTCTTGTAGCCCCGGCCCCACTGGAGCCCCCACCCGTAGAGGCGGTCCAGCTCGGCCTGGAACCCGTACACGAACTTCACCTCGCGCCGCACGACCAGCTCGCCCTTGACGCTCTCCAGGGAGACCACGGCGCAGGAGCGGGCCTGCGGCTGCCGCTCGTCCAGCGGGATCTCGATCCGCGGGCCGGTGACCGGGTAGAGGGTCACCAGCGCGTGCGTCCGGTCGAAGGCCGGCGTCTGGTCGTAGATGTAGACGAAGACCAGCAGGCGCTTGATCTTGTCGGCGTGGTCGAGGTTGATGTACAGCGTCTCCCCGGAGGCGGAGCCGAAGCGGTCGTCGCCGCTGAGCTTCACGTACGGGGGATCGTTCAGGTCCCCCAGCAGGTTCCCGAGCGGCTGGACGGCGCCCCGCGTGCCGTCGGTCAGCTCGTACAGGCAGCCCATGTCGAGGTCGACGTTGACCATGCCCTGGGTGTGGGCCTGCACCATGTCGGGTTTGAACAGTTTGAACGGATGCCGCAGCAGGCTGCCGCTCGGGCCCGACCTGCCGCCGATGTCGGAGGTGCGCATCCGCCAGGAGAGGTTCACGCGCAGATTGCCGTGCACCGCCTGCTGGCGCGTCAGCGACACCGTGGGCTGCCTCCTGGTCAGCTCGATCGCGTTCGACGAGGCGTGGCCCGAGTCGAACCCCATGGCTCGGGCGCCCCTGATCCCGTCGAAGAACCCCATGTCCCCACTCCCCCCAGATCCCCTCTTCCCCTCCCGCACGTGCGGGCCGCACATGCGAACGGGGCGGCCCGCAGGTCCGTGGACCACTGGGCCGCCCCGCATCCAGAGCGTTCCGCATTACCGGCGAGGTCATGCCTCGGCGGCGGAACCCTCCAGTTCCATGCGCTTGTTGCGTCGCACCGAGGACCAGAAGGACCAGGCGATGAGGATGACGCCGATGCTGCCGGTGATGACCTCGGGGATCTCGTACTGGATGGTGACCAGCAGGAGCACCGCGAGGGCGCCGATCGCGTAGTGGGCGCCGTGCTCCAGGTAGACGTAGTCGTCCAGGGTGCCCTCGCGGACGAGGTAGACCGTCAGCGAACGGACGTACATGGCACCGATGCCGAGGCCCAGGGCCATGAGCACGATGTCGTTGGTGACGGCGAAGGCGCCGATGACCCCGTCGAAGGAGAAGGAGGCGTCGAGGACTTCGAGGTAGAGGAACATGAAGAAGGCGGCCTTGCCGGCCATGGCGACGGCCGTGACGGGCTTGCCGCTCTTCTTGGCCGCTTCCTCCGCCTCGTGCTCGGCTTCCTCCTCTTCCTCCAGCTTGTTCTCGAAGTAGCCGGAGAGGCCGCCGACGATCATGTACGTGATCAGGCCGAGGACGCCGGACATCAGGACGGTCTGCGCCTTGTCGACGTGCATGCCGCCGTGCTGGTGGGCGTTGGCGCCGACGGTCATGGAGGCCACGACCAGGACGATCAGCGCGATGCACGCGGAGAGCATGTCGACCTTGCCGAGCTTGGCGAGCGGGCGCTCCAGCCAGGCGAGCCACTTGATGTCACGGTCCTCGAAGATGAAGTCGAGGAAGATCATCAGCAGGAACATGCCGCCGAAGGCGGCGATGGACGGGTGGGCGTCCGTCACGAGCTGCTGGTACATCTCCTTGTCGGTCATCGCGAGATCGATGGCCTCGATGGGCCCGATCTTGGCACTGACGGCCACGATGACGACGGGGAAGACCAGGCGCATGCCGAACACGGCGATGAGCACACCGATCGTGAGGAAGATCTTCTGCCAGAAGGCATTCATCTTCTTCAGGATTCCGGCGTTGACCACCGCGTTGTCGAAGGACAGCGAGATTTCGAGGATCGACAGGATCGCCACGATCCCAAAAGCGGTCCACCCCCCGTAGAACACCGCTGCGACCAGACCGAGCGCAGTGACTGCGAACGACCAGCCGAAGGTTTTGAGAACCACTGGCACCCCATCGTCTTGTACGGCTTTACGAAACGTTGACCCCGAAGTCTAGAGCGATGCCCCTGAGGCCCGACGCGTACCCCTGTCCTACGGCACGGAACTTCCATTCGCCGCCGTAGCGGTAGACCTCACCGAAGATCATCGCGGTCTCGCTGGAGGCGTCCTCGGTGAGGTCGTAGCGGGCCAGTTCCTGGTCGTCCGCCATGTTGACCACGCGGATGAAGGCGTTGCTCACCTGGCCGAAGCTCTGCCGGCGGGAATCCGCCTCGTGGATCGAGACCGGGAAAACGATCTTGTCCACGCGCTCGGGCACCTTGGTGAGGTCGATGATGATCGACTCGTCGTCGCCGTCACCCTCGCCGGTGAGGTTGTCCCCGGTGTGTTCGACGGAGCCCTCGGGGCTCTTGAGGTTGTTGTAGAAGATGAAGTACGCGTCCCCGAGCACACGGCCGCTGTTGCACAGCAGCGCGCTCGCGTCGAGGTCGAAGTCCGCCCCCGTGGTCGAGCGCGCGTCCCATCCGAGACCGATCAGAACCCGGGTGAGGTTCGGTGCGGCCTTGGACAGGGAGACGTTGCCCCCCTTGGCGAGTGTGACGCCCATGATGTGGTCCTCCCCGGACGACGTGGTGGTGATGGCGGAGCCACCGTGCCCATGGTGGCAAAGCCGGTCCGGCGCCGTACACACAGTGCACGGCGCCGGACGGACGGACTGCTCTTCGGACTCAGACGTTGACGCCGAAGTCCTGCGCGATGCCGCGCAGACCCGAGGCGTACCCCTGGCCGATCGCGCGGAACTTCCACTCCGCGCCGTTGCGGTACAGCTCGCCGAAGACCATGGCGGTCTCGGTCGAGGCGTCCTCGGAGAGGTCGTAGCGGGCCAGCTCGGTGTTGTCGGCCTGGTTCACGACGCGGATGTAGGCGTTGCGGACCTGGCCGAAGCTCTGCTGGCGGCTCTCGGCCTCGTAGATCGAGACGGGGAAGACGATCTTGGCGACATCGCCCGGCACGCCGGCGAGGTTGACCTTGATGGCCTCGTCGTCGCCCTCGCCCTCACCGGTGGTGTTGTCACCGGTGTGCTCGACCGAGCCGTCGGGGCTCTTCAGGTTGTTGAAGAACACGAAGTTCGCGTCGCTGGCGACCTTGCCCTGGTCGTTGGTCAGGATCGCGCTGGCGTCGAGGTCGAAGTCGACACCGGTGGTGGTGCGAGCGTCCCAGCCCAGACCGACGATGACCGCCGTCAGGTTAGGCGCGGCCTTGGTCAGCGAGACGTTGCCGCCCTTGCTGAGGCTGACTCCCACGGGTCCTCCATTGGTATGTGTGTGGGGCGGGGCCCCGTCGTGCGATTGCTACAGGATCAACGGTTCGATCCTAGTGACGGGTTCCCGCCTTCAGGCGGTTTTCGGACGGAGCGGCCCGCGCGGAGGCGCCGGTCCCCCCGTCCGGGATGATCAGAGGCTGTCGAGGGCCTTGATGTACTCGTTCAGGTCACGCGCGTCGGGCAGCCCGTTGACGACGGTCCAGCGCACGACGCCGTCCTTGTCGATGACGAAGGTGCCGCGCACCGCGCAGCCCTTCTCCTCGTCGAAGACGCCGTAGGCGCGGGAGGTCTCGCCGTGCGGCCAGAAGTCGGACAGCAGCGGGTAGTCCAGGCCCTCCTGCTCGGCGAAGACGCGCAGCGTCGGCACGGAGTCGTTGGAGACGGCGAGGAGCTGGACGTCGTCGTTCTGGAAGCGGGGGAGCTGGTCGCGCAGCTCGCACAGCTCGCCGGTGCAGACGCCGGTGAAGGCGAACGGGTAGAAGAGCAGCACGACGGCCTTCTCCCCCCGGAAGTCGGAGAGCCGCACGGTCGCGCCGTGGTTGTCCTTGAGCTCGAAGTCCGGGGCCTTGCTACCGACCTCGATCGCCATCTGTCGCGTCCCTTCGTCCTTGGATCGCCCCGCACTGGGGCCGTTCGAGTGAAGCCCAGCCTAGGGCTTCGACCCCGCGGTCGGCGGGGGTGGAACGAACACACCCCGCCGACCGCGGGGATTCCGGGTCGGCGGGGTGTGTCTCCGCTTGGCTGCGGGGCGCGGCTCAGCGCTTCTTGGCGGTCTTCGGCTTGGTCAGCTTGGTGGAGGTCCACTCCTTGCCGACCGGCAGGCCCTTCGCCAGCGAGAGGCCGGCCGTGGTGGAGGCCTCGCTGATGTCGCTGGCCTCGACGTAGCCGTCACGGCCCGTCTTGGGGGTCAGCAGCAGGATCAGTGCGCCGTCCTCGACCAGCTCGGTCGCGTCGACCAGGGCGTCCGTCAGGTCGCCGTCCTCGTCGCGGAACCACAGCAGCACCGCGTCGGCGACGTCGTCGTAGTCCTCGTCGGCAAGCTCACTGACGAGGCTCTCGACAGTTTCACGGAAATCCTGATCGACGTCCTCGTCGTAGCCGATCTCCTGGACCACCTGTTCGGACTGGAAACCCAGCCGGGCGGCCAGGCTCTCCGCGTGGTCCGCGGTCGCGCTCACGGGGTGCCTCCTGCTCATGTTCGGTGAATGTCTTTCGGCGGCGCGCGTACGCGCAGCATTGGGCGTAGTCCACACGGGCGCGGCGGATCGCGCAAGTACCCGGCCGTCGGGACCGCCGAAACGGTGACGATTACGGCCGTCTCGCCGCAACTTTCAGGCTTCCCCGGCCCACCGCTGGTGATTCATCCCACACGATTCCGACTCATTCGACATCGCATGAGGACTTTCCTACCTGTTTGAGGGACGAACGGCCTTACGAACCCCCTGATCGACTTGAGCGTAAGGTTGCGGTTTGACCAGGCGCGCGACCCGGCCCGCCGGCCGCTCCTTCTCCGCTCCAGGTGTTACCCAGTGGTAGAGGTGAAGATTTCGGCCGGGCGTAAGACCATGGGAGGCGGCGACCCAAGGCACGACTCCCCCGACAGCGAAGGAACAGCGTGGCTTCCGCATCCGATCGCAATCCGATCATCATTGGCGGCCTGCCGAGTCAGGTCCCGGACTTCGATCCGGAGGAGACGCAGGAGTGGCTCGACTCCCTGGACGCCGCCGTCGACGAGCGGGGCCGTGAACGGGCCCGCTACCTGATGCTGCGACTGATCGAGCGGGCCCGCGAGAAGCGCGTGGCCGTGCCGGAGATGCGCAGCACGGACTACGTCAACACGATCGCCACCAAGGACGAGCCGTTCTTCCCCGGCAACGAGGAGATCGAGCGCAAGGTCCTGAACGCCACCCGTTGGAACGCCGCGGTGATGGTCTCGCGGGCCCAGCGTCCGGGCATCGGCGTCGGCGGTCACATCGCGACCTTCGCCTCCTCCGCCTCCCTCTACGACGTGGGCTTCAACCACTTCTTCCGGGGCAAGGACGAGGGCGACGGCGGCGACCAGATCTTCTTCCAGGGTCACGCCTCCCCCGGCATCTACGCCCGCGCCTACCTCCTGGACCGGCTCTCCGAGCAGCAGCTCGACGCGTTCCGGCAGGAGAAGTCGAAGGCCCCGTACGGTCTGTCCAGCTACCCGCACCCGCGGTTGATGCCGGACTTCTGGGAGTTCCCGACGGTCTCGATGGGTCTGGGTCCCCTGGGGGCGATCTACCAGGCGCGGATGAACCGGTACATGGAGGCCCGCGGGATCGCGGACACCTCCAAGTCCCACGTGTGGGCCTACCTCGGCGACGGCGAGATGGACGAGCCGGAGTCGCTGGGCCAGCTGTCGATCGCCGCCCGCGAGGGGCTCGACAACCTCACCTTCGTCGTGAACTGCAACCTCCAGCGCCTCGACGGCCCGGTGCGCGGCAACGGCAAGATCATCCAGGAGCTGGAGTCGCAGTTCCGGGGCGCCGGCTGGAACGTCATCAAGCTGATCTGGGACCGTTCCTGGGACCCGCTGCTCGCGCAGGACCGCGACGGCATCCTGGTCAACCGGATGAACTCGACGCCGGACGGGCAGTTCCAGACGTACGCCACCGAGACGGGCGCGTACATCCGCGAGCACTTCTTCGGCGACGACCAGCGGCTGCGGGCGATGGTCGAGAACATGAGCGACCAGCAGCTGCTGCACCTGGGGCGCGGCGGCCACGACCACAAGAAGATCTACGCGGCCTACGCGGCGGCCAAGGCCCACAAGGGCCAGCCGACGGTGATCCTCGCGCAGACGGTCAAGGGCTGGACGCTCGGCCCGAACTTCGAGGGCCGCAACGCGACGCACCAGATGAAGAAGCTGACGGTCGACGACCTCAAGCGCTTCCGCGACCGCCTGCACATCCCGGTGACGGACGCCCAGCTGGAGAACGGCGCCCCGCCGTACTACCACCCGGGTCCGAACTCGCCCGAGATCCAGTACATGCACGACCGGCGCAGCGCGCTGGGCGGTTACGTACCGACGCGCGTGGTGCGCGCCAAGCCGCTCCAGCTGCCGGACGACAAGGCCTACGCGTCCGCGAAGAAGGGCTCCGGTCAGCAGTCGATCGCCACGACGATGGCGTTCGTCCGCGTCCTGAAGGACCTGATGCGGGACAAGGAGATCGGCAAGCGGTTCGTGCTGATCGCGCCGGACGAGTACCGCACGTTCGGCATGGACGCGTTCTTCCCGAGCGCCAAGATCTACAACCCGTTGGGGCAGCAGTACGAGGCGGTCGACCGCGACCTCCTGCTCGCGTACAAGGAGTCCCCGACCGGCCAGATGCTGCACGACGGCATCTCGGAGGCCGGTTGCACGGCCTCGCTGATCGCGGCGGGTTCGGCGTACGCGACGCACGGCGAGCCGCTGATCCCGGTCTACGTCTTCTACTCGATGTTCGGTTTCCAGCGCACCGGTGACCAGTTCTGGCAGATGGCCGACCAGCTGGCGCGCGGTTTCGTGCTGGGCGCGACCGCGGGCCGGACCACCCTCACGGGTGAGGGCCTTCAGCACGCCGACGGTCACTCCCAGCTGCTGGCGTCGACGAACCCGGGCTGCGTGGCGTACGACCCCGCCTACGGGTACGAGATCGCGCACATCGTCAAGGACGGTCTGCGGCGGATGTACGGCCCCGACGCGGAGGACGTCTTCTACTACCTGACGGTCTACAACGAGCCGATCCAGCACCCGGCCGAGCCGGCCGACGTGGACGTGGACGGCATCCTCAAGGGCATCCACCGGGTGGCGCGGGGCGAGTCGGGAGCGATCCCGGCGCAGATCCTGGCGTCCGGCGTGGGCGTGCCGTGGGCCCTGGAGGCGCAGCGGATCCTGGCGGCCGAGTGGAACGTCCGGGCGGACGTCTGGTCGGCGACCTCCTGGAACGAGCTGCGGCGCGATGCCATCGAGGTGGAGGAGCACAACCTGCTCCACCCCGAGGAGGAGCAGCGCGTGCCGTACGTGACGCGGAAGCTGTCCGGTGCCGAGGGGCCGTTCGTGGCGGTCTCGGACTGGATGCGCGCGGTGCCGGACCAGATCTCACGCTGGGTGCCGGGTTCGTACACCTCGCTGGGCGCGGACGGTTTCGGTTTCGCGGACACGCGGGGCGCGGCGCGGCGCTACTTCCACATCGACGCCCAGTCGGTGGTCCTGGCGACGCTGACCGAGCTGGCCCGCGAGGGCAAGGTCGACCGGTCGGTGCTCAAGCAGGCGGTGGACCGCTACCGGCTGCTGGACGTGAGCGCGGCCGACCCGGGCGCCGCCGGCGGCGACGCGTAGCGACGGCGCAGGCCGTGGCGGTGGCGAAGGCCGCCGCGACGGCGGTGGGCACGGTCGTGTGAGGGGTGTCGGGACGCGGGTCCCGGCGCCCCTCGCGCGTTCCCTACGATGCCTGGCATGAAGGAACCCTCACGCCAGGCCCGGTGGGAGCGCCGTACGCAGGTCCCGCTGCTGGTGCTCGCCGGGGCCTTCGCCCTCGCCTACGCGGTGCCCATCGTCGTACCCGACGCGGACGCGGGGGTGCTGCGGGCCTGTACGTACGCGGAGTGGGTGGTGTGGGCCGCCTTCGCCGCCGACTACCTGGTCAGGCTGGGCCTGGCGACGGACCGGCGGGTGTTCGTGCGTACGCACTGGCTGGACCTGGCCGCGGTGGTGCTGCCGCTCGTGCAGCCGCTGCGGTTGCTGCGACTGGTGGCGACGCTGTTGCTGGTGGGTCGGCGGGCCCGGATGGCGCCGCAGATCCGGCTGACGACGTACGTGGCCGGGGCGGTGGTCGGGCTGCTGATGTTCGGCTCCCTGGCCGTGCTGAGCGTGGAGCGGGACGCCCCGGACGGCAACATCAAGAACCTGGGCGACGCGGTGTGGTGGTCCTTCACCACCATGACGACGGTCGGGTACGGGGACCACTCCCCCACCACGGGACTGGGACGGGTCCTCGCGGTCGGGCTGATGCTGTCGGGGATCGCGCTGCTGGGTGTGGTGACCGCCAACATCGCCGCCTGGTTCATCGCCCGTTTCGAACGGGACGACCAGGCGGAACGGCTCCAGTTGGCGGCCATCCGCGAGCTCCAGGGCGAGGTACGGGCGCTGCGCGCCGAGGTGGCCCGGCTCGGCGCCGACCCCGCCCCGGTGCCGGACCAGGGCGGCGGCGCGGCCGGCGACGGCCGCGCTCAGGCCGTCACCGCTCCCACACCTTGAAGGCCCTGACCTGGTAGGGCGACTGGGGCAGCCAGACGCCGTCGCCGGGGTAGGTCTGGAACTCGCCGGTCTCCTGGCACTCGGCGGACTGGTACGTGGTCACCGGGCGCCCGGTGCGGTTGGTGAGGGACTGCGCGCTGGTCCCGGCGGGCAGGGCGGTGCAGCTGTTGATGTCGAGGGTGCTCAGCTCGTGGGTGTGGCGGGTCCCCTTGAAGTCGGCCTTGGCCCACAGGCACAGCTGTCCGGTGGCGCAGGCCCCCAGGGGCGGCGGCCCCGCGGCGTGCGCGCCGCCGGCGGCGCCCGGGACGAGCGCGGCGGCGGCCAGCAGGACGGCGGCGAGGGTGGTGACGGGTGCGGTGCTCCACGTACGCATGACGGAATCGACTCCTCGTTGACAAGCGGCCCCCGGACGGTCTCCGAAGGCTCCGTGGCACCACGCTGACCTGCGTGAACGGTCGGGCGGAAGGGGGTGCGGGCGGGTCCACCCTGATAGGCGACGGCCCCGCCGGAACCGTTCGGCGGGGCTGTCGTGGGGTGCGGGTTGACCGGGGCGTGACCCCTCGGCGGGCCGGTCGTCAGAGGTGGGCGGCGCCCGCTCCGGCGGCGGCGTTCGCGCCGCGCTTGGTGAAGCAGGCGACGACCGCGGCGAGGACGGCGACGCCGCCGGCGACGGTGAAGGCCGTGCTCATGCCGGAGACGAAGGTGTCGTGGGCGACGCCGGCGATGGCGCGGGCGACCGGCTCGGGCGTGCCGGGCGGCACGGGGGCGTAGCCGACCTGGGCCGCCTTCTCGGCGAGGTCGAGCTGTTCGGGGGCGAGCGGGGGCAGCTGCGCGGCCTGCCACTTGTCCCCGAACGTGTCACCGACCCGGGCCGCCATGACCGCTCCGAGGACGGCGGTGCCGAGGCTGCCGCCGACCTGCATGGCGGCCTGCTGGAGTCCGCCGGCGACGCCGGAGAGCTCCAGCGGGGCGTTGCCGACGATGACCTCGGTGGCGCCGACCATGACGGGGGCGAGGCCGAGGCCCATGAGGGCGAACCAGAGCGACATGGTGAGGGTGCCGGTGTCGGGGGTGAGCGCGGCCATCCCGAAGCACGCGGCGGCGGTGGCGACCATGCCGGCGACGAGCGGGACGCGCGGGCCGACCTTGCTGATCGCCACGCCGGCCAGCGGCGATCCGATGATCATCATGCCGGTGAGCGGGAGCAGGTGCAGGCCGCTGTCGACGGGGCTCATGCCGTGGACGTTCTGCAGGTAGAAGGTGACGAAGAACAGGCCGCCCATGAAGGCGAAGGCCATCAGGACCATGAGCACGGTGCCGGCGGACAGCGGCAGCGAGCGGAACATGCCCAGCGGGATGAGCGGTTCGGCGACCTTGGTCTCCCACAGGGCGAAGAGCAGGAAGCACAGGACGGAGGCCCCGAGGAAGAGCAGGGTCTTCGGGTCGCCCCAGCCCCACTCGGCGGCCTTGATGAGCGCCCAGACGACGGAGAACATCGCGGCCGACAGGAGCAGGACGCCCAGCAGGTCGAAGGAGCGCGGGGCGCCGGCGGCGCGGTGGTCGAGCAGGATGAACAGGCCGAAGAGCAGCGCGACGATGCCGACGGGCACGTTGATGAAGAAGACGGACTGCCAGCTGACGTGCTCGACGAGCAGACCGCCGACGATGGGCCCGGCCGCGGTCGAGGCGCCGATGACCATGCCCCAGATGCCGATGGCCATGTTGAGCTTCTCGGCGGGGAAGGTGGCGCGCAGCAGGCCGAGGGCGGCCGGCATCAG
Organism: Streptomyces sp. NPDC048606; assembly: GCF_040650855.1. NCBI lineage: Bacteria > Bacillati > Actinomycetota > Actinomycetes > Kitasatosporales > Streptomycetaceae > Streptomyces > Streptomyces sp. NPDC048606. Next base: position 40,573 of record NZ_JBEZIB010000034.1, read on the forward strand.
CAGGGCGCCGAAGACGCCCTGGGCGACGCGGAAGCCGATGACCAGGCCGACGCCGGTGGACAGGCCGATCGCGGCGGAGGAGAGCGCGAAGCCGGCGATGCCTATGAGGAAGGTCTGTCGGTGGCCGAAGCGGTCGCCGAGCTTCCCGGCGGTGATCAGGGAGACCGCGAGGGCCAGCAGGTAGCCGTTGGTGATCCACTGCACTTCGGCGAGGCTGGCGCCGAGGTCCTGCTGGATCGCGGGGTTGGCGACGGCGACGATCGTGCCGTCGAGGGTGACCATCATGACCCCGATCGCCACGGCGAAGAGGGTCAGCCAGGGGTGACCGCGCAGTCCGGACCGCGCCGGCGGTGCGCTCGGTTCCTTGGCGAGGGTGATCTGACTCGTCATGCGATCAGGCTAGTGACAGTGACTGACACTTCACAAACGGCTCAGCGTGACAGTCGCTGTCAGGTCCGTCACAGGTACCCTGACCGCTCACTCCGTGTCAGGAAGGACCCTTCGGTGATGACCGAACCGCGGCCGGCGCCAGGCGCCCCGGCGGCCGGGCTCCGCGAACGCAAGAAGCGCCGCACCCGCGACGCCCTCCTGCGCTCCGCCCTCCTCCTCTTCGTCTCCCAGGGCTACGAACAGACCACCGTCGACGAGATCACCGACGCGGTCGAGGTCTCCCAGCGCACCTTCTTCCGCTACTTCGCGAACAAGGAGGAGGTGGCCTTCGCCGTCCAGGACCTGGTCGAGTCGCACTTCCTCGCCGCCCTGCGGGCCCGACCCGCCGCCGAGAGCCCCTTCCAGGCCATGCGCGGAGCGGTGCTCGACGCCTGGGACACCGTCGACCAGGCCATTTCCGACGTGGTGCCGGTGGATCTCTACATGCGGGCCTACCGGCTGATCGAGTCCACCCCGGCCCTCCTCGCCGTCCACCTGCGGCGCTCGGCCCAACTGGAGGAGCAGGTCTCCCGGCTGATCGCCGCCCGCGAGGGACTCGACCTGGATTCCGATCCGCGCCCCCGGGTGGCCGTCGCCGCGTTCTGCGGCGTGATGCGCGTCACGGGCCGGCTCTGGGGTCAGGGCGAGGACACCAGCGTGGCCGCGATCCGCCGGATGACCGAGACCTACCTCGACCGGATCGCCCCGGCACTGGCCGACCACTGGCGCCCCGCCCCCGACCGGAACTGACCACCCGTCACCCGAGCCGCCACGCAGCGTGACGAAAAGGGGTGCGGGTCCCACGGTCGGCCGTGAGCCCTGTCACCCCGCACGCCACGGCCTCCGGTGGTCTCCTAGGCTGGCTCCAGTGAACCTGCCCGGCCACCCCGCCCCCACCCGCCACGAGGCCCCCGCGCGCCCCGCCGCCCTGCGCGCCCTGCTGGCGCTCGCGGTCGTCTTCATGATGCTCGCGACGACCGGCTGGACGGCCGTGCACCGCCCCGAGGCCGGGCCGGCGCCCCGCGCCGCCGCGCTCGCCGCGTGGGCCACGGCGCACGTCGACGGCCGGGCCGTCCCCGCCGCCGACGCGCCCGTACGCACGGTGGCCCGCTTCTTCTCCGAGCTCGACGGCCACCAGCGGGCCCGGCTCGCCGTCACCTACCCGCTCGTCGTCGGCAACCTCGACGGAGTCCCCGCCACCACCCGCTACCGGGCCAACCGCACCTCGCTCCAGAGCGCCCGCCTGGTGGAGCTGGCCCGCGCCAAGGACGTCGCCCTCACCCCCGCCGACCGGGCCACGGCCCTGCGCCGCGCGCACCGCTTCGCGTCCCTCGCCGAGGCCGACCGTCAGATCCTCGTCTTCGATCCCACCGGCGGCGGACTCGTCGCCGAGGTCTTCGGCGACCTCGACACGGCCCGCCGCGTCTCCGTGATCGTCCCCGGTGTGGACACCGACGCCCTCACCTTCGAACGCAGCAGCCGCCGCCTGACGGCCCCCGCCGGCATGGCCGAATCCCTCTACGACGCCGAGCGCGCCGCCGCCCCCGCCGAACGCACCGCCGTCGTCGCCTGGGCCGGCTACACCGCGCCCACCGGCGTCGGCGTCGACGCCGCCACCGGCCGACTCGCCGTCCAGGGCGCCGTACGCCTGGCCTCCATGGCCGCGGCGCTGCCCGGGGACGCGAGCGTGGCCCTCTTCTGCCACAGCTACGGATCGGTGGTGTGCGGGGTCGCCGCCGACCGCCTCCCGCGCCGGGTCACCGACCTGGTCGTCGCGGGCAGCCCCGGCATGCGGGCCGACAACGTCGCCGCCCTGCACACCTCGGCGCGGGTCTGGGCGATGCGGGACGAGGGCGACTGGATCGCCGACGTACCGCACCTGGAACTCGGCGGGCTCGGCCACGGCGTCGACCCGGTGTCGCGGGAGTTCGGCGCACGCCTGCCGGCCTCGACCGGGGCCAAGAGCCACACCGGCTATTTCGAGCCGGGCACCGCCTCCCTCGACAACTTCGCCCGGATCGGAACCGGCGCGTTCTCTTCCGTCACCTGCGCCGACGACACCGCGGACTGCCGACGCGAAATCTCCGCCGACGAAGACCGCTGACGGGTGCCCTCCCCGGGTGACACGCGTAGCGTCCGGAAAAATCCTGCTGCGCGAGGAGGGGGGACGCGCGGGGGCGCGTCCCTTTACGATGTGCCGCATGGGTGACGTACTGGCCGGAAACCATGCGGTCTGGGAGCTCGACTCGGACTCGGTGCTCATCCGCTTCGTACGGGGGATCCGCGCGCCACGGCTGTGGAACGCGCTGGGGACACGACGCATCCCCCTGGAAGCGCTGTCCGAGGTGACCGTGAGCACGGGCGCGGGCCGCCGGGACGCGGTGGTGCTGCGCGCCGCGCCCCGCCCCGGCGCCGATCCGCTGATGGAGGCTGCCGCCGGACAGCTGAAGGAGGTCTGCGACCCCTATCGGCTGGTCCTGCCCGCGGAGCGCGCGCCACAGGCAGCGGCCTTCGCCGACGCGCTGCGCGCCCGTCTGGGGCCCGCCGCGGGCGAGCCGGCGGACCGTTTCCTCGTGGAGGTCCCCCCGCCGCCGGTGCAGCTGAAGGCCTACGACGCCCGGGTGACCTTCGACGGCACGACGATCACCTTCCACTGGTCCCGTACGGGCGCCACCGGCACCAAGTGGAAGGCGGGCGACCAGCGTTGCCCGCTGTCGACCCTCTCCGACGTCGAGTGGGTCTCCCCCGACGGCCCCGACGGCGGCCACCTGCGCCTCCTGCTGCGGGACACCGACCCCGACCCCCGGCCCGACCACGACCTCGCCTCGGCCGTCTTCGCCACCGGCGCCGGAGCCGTCCACCAGTCCCTGCCGTTCGCCGCGTCCGTCCTGGCCGCCCTCAAGGGCTCGGTCCGCCTCCACGGGGCCTGACGGCCCCACCCGGGCGGACGGGCGGACGGGCGGACGGGCGGACGGGCGGACGGGCAGGCCCCTACCGGGCCGTGTCCTCGCGCGCCGCCGAGGTGAACGTCATGTCCGGGTAGCGGTCCCCCGCCACCCGCGCGGCCACCGGCTCCAGCAGGGCCAGCTCCGCTTCCGTCAGAGTGATCCGCGTCGCGGCCGCGTTCTCCACGACCCGGCCCGGCCTGCGGGTGCCGGGGATCGGGACCACCGTCAGGCCGTGCACGGACGCCCGCTGCTGCACCCAGGCCAGCGCGATCTGCGCGGGCGTCGCCCCGTGCGCCGCCGCGACCTCGCGCACCGGGGCCAGCAGGGCGGCGTTCGCCCGGGCGTTGTCCCCCGTGAAGCGGGGCTGCGCCGCCCGGAAGTCACCGGGCCCGAGCTCCGCGGCCGCGTCCGCGAACGCCCCCGCGAGGAAACCCCGACCCAGCGGCGAGTACGGCACGAAGGCCACGCCCAGCTCCGCCGCCGCGCCCACCGCGCTGCGCTCCACGTCCCGGCTGAACAGCGACCACTCGGACTGGAGCGCCGCGATCGGGTGCACCGCGTGGGCCTCGCGCAGTTCGGCGCCGGTGACCTCGCTCAGCCCCAGGTGGCGCACCTTGCCCTCCCGCACCAGCTCGGCCATCGCCCCCACCGACTCGGCGAGCGGCACCGCCGGGTCGCGCCGGTGCATGTAGTAGAGGTCGATCACCTCCACCCCCAAGCGGCGCAGACTGGCCTCGACGGCCCGCCGGACGTAGGCGGGGTCGTTGCGGATCCCCCGGTGGGTCGGGTCGTCCGCGCGCCGCTCCAGGGCGAACTTCGTCGCCAGGGTGATCCCGTCGCGGTGCGCGGCCACGAAGGGGGCGAGGAACTCCTCGTTCGCCCCGCTGCCGTAGGCGTCCGCCGTGTCGAAGAGGGTGACGCCCGCTTCGAGCGCCGCGTCCAGGGTGGCGCGCGCCGCCGCCTCGTCGGTCTCCCCGTAGAACTCGCTCATGCCCATGCAGCCGAGGCCCTGGACGCCGACGACCGGTCCGCCCGCGCCGAGTTCGACCCGCGCGAGGGGAGCCCCGGGGCCGTTGGCCGCGCTCTGCGCCTGCTGCGCCTGCTGCGTCTCTCGCGTCTTTCGCGTCATCACTGCGCCTTCCCCGTGGCCGTCCTCCCGGATGCCCCGGAGTACGTGCCGATCTTGAAGTCCAGTACGCCGAGCGCGTCCGTCAGCTCCGCGATCCGCGCCCGCACCTCGCGGCGCGTGCGCTCCAGCAGTTCCCGACGCTCGGCGAAGGTGTGCTCGCCCTCACGGACCAGTTCCGCGTAGCGGACCATGTCCGCCACCGACATCCCGGTCGCGCGCAGCTTCCCGACGAACTCCAGCCAGCGCAGGTCCCTGTCGCTGAAGCGGCGCTGCCCCGAGTGGGAGCGGTCCACGTGCGGCATCAGGCCGATCCGCTCGTACCAGCGCAGGGTGTGCTGGGTCAGACCGGTTCGGGCCTCGACCTCGCTGATCGTGTACCGGGTGTCCGTGAGGCTCATGGGCTCCACGCTAAAACCTTTGAGTGCACTCCAAGCAAGTAGGCTCGGCCGCATGGAGAGCCTGGAACCCGTGAACAGCATGGCAAGCCTGCGGACCGTCGAGACCTGGCCGGTGCCGACCGCCGCCGTGGCCGTCGTCCGCGCGGACGGGAGCCTGGCCGGCGCGCACGGCCCCGTCGACCACCGCTTCGCGCTCGCCTCGGTCACCAAGCCGCTCGCCGCGTACGCGGTCCTCGTCGCGTACGAGGAGGGGGCCGTCGAGCTGGACGAGCCGGCCGGACCGGAGGGGTCGACGGTCCGTCACCTCCTCGCGCACACCAGCGGCCTGGCCTTCGACGAGCACCGCGTGACGGCCCCGCCCGGACAGCGCCGGCTGTACTCCAACGCCGGTTTCGAGGCCCTGGGCGACCACCTCGCCAAGGCCACCGGCATCCCCTTCGCCGAATACCTCCACCAGGCCGTCTTCGAGCCGCTGGGCATGACCTCCTCCACCCTGGAGGGCTCCCCCGCCAAGGACGGCGTGTCGACCGTCTCCGACCTGGTGCGCTTCGCCGCCGAGCTCCAGGCGCCCCGCCTGCTCGACGTCCGGACCGTCGCCGAGGCCACCTCCGTGGTCCAGGGCGGCCTCAAGGGCGTCCTGCCCGGCTACGGGCACCAGTCCCCCAACGACTGGGGCCTGGGCCTGGAGATCCGCGACGGGAAGTCCCCGCACTGGACGGGCCTGACCTCCTCGCCGCGCACCTTCGGGCACTTCGGCCAGGCCGGCACCTTCCTGTGGGTGGACCCGGACGTCCGCGCCGCGTGCGTGGCCCTGACCGACCGGCCCTTCGGCCCCTGGGCGGTGGAGGCCTGGACCCCCTTCACCGACGCCGTCCTCGCGGAACTGCGCGCCGCCGCGTAGGCCCCCGGGACCCGCCGGGCCCCGCGCCCCGACCCGCCGCCGGCGGCCGGCTACGCGGGGAGTTCCCAGATCAGCAGCTCTCCCGGGGACCCGGCGGTGATCTCCAGGCCGTCGCCCTCGCCGGTGATCCGCACCGCGTCCCCGGGCCCGAGCTCGACCCCGTCCAGCCTGAGGTCCCCGCGCACCACGTGCACGTAGACCCGCTCGGCGCGCGGTACGGGGATCCGCTCGCCCGCCCCCGGACGCCGCACCCGCAGCACCGCGCTGGCCGCCGGGACCTCGTAGGGGGAGCCGTCCGCGAGGTCCCGTACGACCTCGTACGTGGGCTCCCCGCCGGCCGTCAGGGGCGCCAGCCAGGTCTGCACGAACCGCAGGGGCACCCCGGCGTCGTTGCGCTCGACGTGCCGGGCCCCCGATCCCGAGCCGAGCCGCTGGACGTCGCCGGGGCCGACCCGGCCGGTGTGTCCCGTGGTGCTGTCGCGGTGGGTGAGCTCGCCCTCGATCACCCAGGTCACGATCTCGGTGTGGCTGTGCGGGTGCTCGTCGAAGCCGGCGCCGGGGGCGAGCAGCTCCTCGTTGCAGGCCAGCACCGGCCCGAAGCGGATGTTGTCCGGGTCGTAGAACGACCCGAAGGAGAAGGCGTGTCGGGTGGTGATCCCGGCGTCCCGGTCCCCTCCCTCGTAGCGGTCGGCGGCGCGGCGTACGTCAATCATGGTGGTCACGGTAGCCCGCGGCGACGGGGCCGGCGGGAGACCCGCGTCCGCGCCGGGGCGCCGATAAGGCAGTCTTGTCCCGTGCCCCAACCCGAACGCGAGCATTCCCACGAGACCGGCGTCCGTCCCGCGCATCCGGCCCACCCCCACGCCGCGACGCTGCGCCGGCTGGAGAAGTCCTCCGGCCGGCTCGCCGCCAACGCCATCGCGCGCATGGACGAGAACCTGTCGTGGTACCGGGCCATGCCACCGGAGAACCGGTCCTGGATCGGCCTGGTCGCCCAGGCCGGCATCGCCGCGTTCACGGAGTGGTTCCGCCACCCCGACACGCCTCAGGCGATCTCCACGGACGTCTTCGGGACGGCGCCGCGGGAACTGACCCGGGCGATCACCCTGCGCCAGACCGTCGAGATGGTGCGCACCACGATCGAGGTGATGGAGGCCGCGATCGACGAGGTGGCGGCCCCGGGCGACGAGTCGATCCTGCGCGAGGCGCTGCTGGTGTACGCCCGGGAGATCGCCTTCGCGACCGCCCAGGTGTACGCCCAGGCGGCCGAGGCGCGCGGGGCGTGGGACGCCCGTCTGGAGTCCCTCGTCGTCAACGCGGTGCTGTCGGGCGAGGCGGACGAGGGCGCCCTGTCGCGGGCCGCGGCCCTCGGCTGGAACGCGCCGGATCACGTGTGCGTGGTGCTGGGCACCGCCCCGGACGGGGACAGCGAGCTGACGGTGGAGGCGATCCGCCGCGCGGCACGCCACCACAAGCTCCAGGTCCTGACCGGTGTGCTCGGCGACCGTCTGGTCGTCATCGCGGGCGGCAGCGACAACCCGATGCAGGTCGCGAAGTCCCTGATCGGCCCGTTCGCGGCCGGTCCGGTGGTGGCGGGCCCGGTCGTCCCCGACCTGTTGAACGCGACGAAGTCGGCGCAGGCGGCGGCCGCCGGCCTGAAGGCGTGCACGGCCTGGCAGGACGCGCCCCGGCCGGTGTTGGCGGACGATCTCCTGCCCGAACGCGCGATCGCCTCGGATCCCTCTGCCAGGGAACAGTTGGTGGAGGAGATCTACAGACCGCTGGAGGAAGCGGGCTCGGCGCTCCTGGAGACGCTGAGTGTCTATCTGGAGCAGGCGAGCAGCCTGGAGGGGGCCGCGCGGATGCTGTTCGTGCACCCCAACACGGTGCGCTACCGGCTCCGACGTGTGACCGACGTCACCGGCTGGTCACCCTCCGATGTTCGTTCGGCGTTCACGCTGCGGATCGCCCTGATCCTGGGGCGCCTGGCCGACGGAGATCCGCAGTCCTAGACTTTTGTCGGACATCAACAATTACCCCGACGGTTCTTCGTCCCTGTCGTCACGGGCGGCGGAGACCACCCACAAGAGAGAGTGTGAGGGTGCTCGTACTCGTCGCTCCAGGCCAAGGCGCTCAGACGCCCGGCTTCCTGACTCCCTGGCTCGAACTCCCCGGCGCCGCCGAACGCGTCGCGGGGTGGTCCGACGCCATCGGGCTCGACCTTGCCCACTACGGCACGAAGGCCGACGCGGACGAGATCCGCGACACGGCGGTGGCCCAGCCGCTGCTGGTCGCGGCCGGTCTGCTGTCCGCCGCCGCGCTGGGTCCGCGTACGGCCTTCGGGGCCGTCTCGGGCCACAGCGTCGGTGAGATCACCGCCGCCGCGTACGCCGGCGTGCTGACCGAGGACGAAGCGCTGTCGTTCGTCCGTACCCGCGGTCTGGGCATGGCCGAGGCCGCCGCCGTCACCGAGACGGGCATGGCCGCCGTCCTCGGTGGCGACCAGGACGTGGTGGTCGCGCACCTGGAGAAGCTGGGGCTGACCCCGGCCAACATCAACGGCGCGGGCCAGATCGTGGCCGCCGGCACCGCGGAGCAGATCGCCGCTCTGGAGGCCGACAAGCCCGAGGGCTCCATGAAGGTCGTCGCCCTCAAGGTCGCGGGCGCCTTCCACACGCACCACATGGCCCCGGCCGTCGCCACCCTGGAGGAGGCCGCACGCGCCCTCTCCCCGGCCGACCCGGCGCTGAAGTACGTCTCGAACAAGGACGGTCAGGTCGTCACCTCGGGCGCCGATGTCGTCGCCCGTCTGGTGGGTCAGGTCGCCAACCCGGTCCGTTGGGACCTGTGCATGGAGACCTTCGCCGCGTCGGGCGTCACCGGGCTGATCGAGCTCTCCCCCGGCGGGACGCTGCAGGGTCTGGCACGGCGCGCGCTCAAGGGCGTGCCCAACGTGGCTCTGAAGACCCCGGACGATCTCGACAAGGCCGCGGCGCTCATCGCCGAGCAGTCGGCCTGAGAGAAGGAGCCCACACAGCATGTCCAAGATCAAGCCGGCCAAGGGCTCCCCGTACGCCCGCATCCTCGGTGTCGGCGGTTACCGCCCGACCCGGGTGGTGCCCAACGAGGTCATCCTGGAGACGATCGACTCGTCCGACGAGTGGATCCGTTCCCGTTCCGGCATCGCCACCCGGCACTGGGCCTCGCCCCAGGAGACGGTCGCGGCGATGTCCGTGGAGGCTTCCGGCAAGGCGCTCGCCGACGCCGGGATCTCCCCCGAGCAGATCGGTGCGGTGATCGTCTCGACGGTCTCGCACTTCAAGCAGACCCCGGCCGTCGCGACGGAGATCGCGCACCGGATCGGCGCGCTCAAGCCCGCCGCGTTCGACATCTCCGCGGGCTGCGCCGGTTTCGGCTACGGCCTGACGCTCGCCAAGGGCATGGTCGTCGAGGGGTCGGCGCAGTACGTCCTCGTCATCGGTGTCGAGCGGCTGTCGGACCTGACCGACCTGGAGGACCGCGCGACGGCCTTCCTGTTCGGCGACGGCGCGGGCGCCGTCGTGGTGGGTCCCTCGGACGAGCCGGCCATCGGCCCCACGGTGTGGGGTTCGGAGGGCGACAAGTCGGAGACCATCAAGCAGACCGTGCCGTGGGACGCCTACCTCGGCAAGGACTCCGGCGAGAAGTTCCCGGCCATCACGCAGGAGGGTCAGGCGGTCTTCCGCTGGGCCGTCTTCGAGATGGCCAAGGTGGCCCAGCAGGCGCTCGACGCCGCCGGGATCACCGCGGAAGACCTGGACGTCTTCATCCCGCACCAGGCCAACATGCGGATCATCGACTCGATGGTGAAGACCCTCAAACTGCCGGAGCACGTCACGGTCGCCCGTGACGTGGAGACCACCGGCAACACGTCGGCCGCCTCGATTCCGCTCGCGATGGAGCGGCTTCTGGCGACCGGAGCGGCGAAGAGCGGCGACACCGCGCTCGTCATCGGCTTCGGGGCGGGGCTCGTCTACGCCGCGACGGTCGTTACCCTCCCCTAGGGCCGGGAGCAGTTCCCGCCCCGTTCCACCCAGTCAGCTAGAGAAGGAGCGCCACATGGCCGCCACCCAGGAAGAGATCGTCGAAGGTCTCGCGGAGATCGTCAACGAGATCGCCGGCATCCCGGTCGAGGACGTCGAGATCGGCAAGTCCTTCACCGACGACCTGGACGTCGACTCGCTGTCCATGGTCGAGGTCGTCGTCGCCGCCGAAGAGCGCTTCGACGTCAAGATCCCGGACGAGGACGTCAAGAACCTCAAGACGGTCGGCGACGCCGCGGACTACATCCTGAAGCACCAGGCCTGAGCCTGACGAGCGTTTGTCGCCACCTGGCGGTGGCGCCGTGACAATTCAGCACCCCCTGAGACGTGGAGAAAGAATTCCTGTGAGCCCGACCAATCGCACCGTGGTCGTCACCGGTATCGGCGCAACCACTCCGCTGGGTGGCGACAGCGCTTCGACCTGGGAAGGTCTGCTCGCCGGCCGGTCCGGCGTCTCGCCCCTGGAGGGCGAGCGCTTCGCCGAACTGCCGGTCCGCATCGCCGCCCAGGCCGCCGTGGACCCGAGCGAGGTACTGCCCCGCCCGCTGGCCCGCAAGCTGGACCGCTCCGCCCAGTTCGCCGTCATCGCCGCCCGTGAGGCCTGGGCCGATGCCGGTTACACCGCTCCCGCGGGCGAGGACGAGTCCGCCGTCCCCGAGCGCCTGGGCACCGTGATCGCCTCCGGCATCGGTGGCGTCACCACTCTGCTGGACCAGTACGACGTACTGAAGGAAAAGGGTGTGCGCCGGGTCTCCCCGCACACCGTCCCCATGCTCATGCCGAACGGCCCGTCGGCCAACGTCGGCCTGGAGGTCAACGCCCGCGCCGGTGTGCACACCCCGGTCAGCGCGTGCGCGTCGGGCGCCGAGGCCATCGGCTACGCGGTCGAGATGATCCGTACCGGTCGCGCCGACGTCGTCGTCGCCGGCGGCACCGAGGCGGCGATCCACCCGCTGCCGATCGCGGCGTTCGCCAACATGATGGCGATGTCCAAGAACAACGAGGCCCCCACCGAGGCCTCCCGCCCCTACGACAAGGCCCGCGACGGCTTCGTCCTCGGCGAGGGCGCCGGTGTCGTGGTCCTGGAGTCCGCCGAGCACGCCGCCGCGCGCGGCGCCCGCGTCTACTGCGAGGTGCTGGGCCAGGGCCTGTCCGCGGACAGCCACCACATCGCGCAGCCGGAGCCCACGGGTCGCGGCGTCGCGGCGGCCCTGCGCAACCTGCTGGACAACACGCAGCTCGACCCGTCCGAGCTGGTCCACGTGAACGCGCACGCCACGTCCACCCCGCAGGGCGACACGGCCGAGCTGAAGGCCCTGCGCAAGGTCCTGGGCGACGACCTCGACCACATCGCGATCTCCGCGACCAAGTCGATGACCGGTCACCTGCTGGGCGGCGCGGGCGGTATCGAGACCGTCGCGACCGTGCTGGCGCTGTACCACCGCATCGCCCCGCCGACGATCAACATCGACGACCTGGACGAGGACGTCGACGCGGACATCGTGCGCGGCGAGCCCCGCAAGCTGCCGGTCGAGGGCCCGATCTCGGCGATCAACAACTCGTTCGGCTTCGGCGGCCACAACGTCTCGCTGGCGTTCCGTACGGTCTGACCGGGTCGCCCCCGGGCACGCACGACATGAGGGAGGCCCCCACCGGCAGTGCCGGTGGGGGCCTCCCTCATGTGTGCGCCGTCTCAGACGACCTGGTGGAGCCAGCGGACCGGGGCGCCCTCGCCCGCGTAGCGGAAGGGCTCCAGTTCGTCGTCCCAGGGCTTGCCGAGGAGTTTGGCGATCTCCGCCTCCAGGTCGGTCTCGCCGCGCGCCGAGCGGGCGAGGGCGGCGCGGAGCCGGTCCTCGGGGATGAGGATGTCTCCGTGCATGCCGGTGACGGCGTGGAAGATGCCCAGTTCGGGGGTGGAGCTGTAGCGCTCGCCCTCGGCGGTCGGGCAGGGTTCGGCGGTCACCTCGAAGCGCAGCAGGTGCCAGCCGCGCAGGGCCGAGGCGAGTTTCGAGGCGGTGCCGGCCTCGGCCTGCCAGGAGAACTCGGCTCTCCAGGTGCCGGGGGAGGCGGGCTGCCGGATCCAGTCGAGGTTCACACGCACCCCGAGCACGCCCGCAACGGCCCATTCCACGTGCGGACAGAGCGCGCGCGGCGCGGAATGCACGTACAGAACTCCACGTGTCGTCACCGGGACCTCCAGTGTGGGACGAGGTCGGGAATAATCTCCAGAAAACGGACAGTATGTGACGTGATGTAATGTAACGGAAATTATTGGACATTGCGCTGCGGCGCTTGCGGCCGAAACGCCACGGGAAAAAGCTACCGTGCGCCAGGGGTCATGGTGTGACGTACGGTCGCTCCGAACCCGGTAAACACAGAGCATTCACTCAGCAGGACGCCCCGGGAAGGACACGGGGCGACGAGGGAGGGACCACCCGATGCGCACCACCGCCCCGCGACGCCGCGTGCGTCGGACCGTCGCGGGCGTGAGCGTGGCGACGGCCCTGCTCCTGTCGACGGTCACGGCGTGTGACGACGACAGGTCGTCACCCGAGGGGGAGAGGGGCGCGCAGGCGAGGCCGCGCTGGAACACCGCACCCGCCTCGGTCGCCGCCGTCGGGGACTCCATCACCCGCGGCTTCGACGCCTGTTCGGTGCTGGCGGACTGCCCGGAGGTCTCCTGGGCCACCGGCACCGACCCCGCCGTCCGCTCGCTCGCCGCCCGCCTCCTCGGCGACGCCGAGGCGCCCGCCCGCAGCTGGAACCTCGCGGCCACCGGCTCGCGCATGGCAGACCTCCCGGGGCAGCTCGCGCAGGCGGCCGCGCACCGTCCGGGCCTGGTCACGGTGATGGTGGGCTCGAACGACGCCTGCCGGCCGACGGCTTCGTCGATGACCCCGGTGGCCGAGTTCCGGGCGGACTTCGAGCGCTCCCTGCGGGACCTGCGCGCCGCGTCCCCCGCCTCCCAGGTCTACGTGTCCTCCGTACCGGACCTCCAGCGGCTGTGGGAACAGGGCAAGGACAGCCCGATGATCCGGCAGGTCTGGAAGCTCGGCATCTGCCAGTCGATGCTGGCCGAGCCGCTGTCGTCGACGGCCGGGGCCACCGCCCGACGGGAACAGGTGCGGGCGCGGGTGGTCGAGTACAACGAGGTACTGCGCGACGTGTGCGCGCGGGACGAGCTGTGCCGCTACGACGGCGGCGCGGTCTTCCAGTACCCGTTCGCGGCGGAACAGTTGAGCCGCTGGGACTGGTTCCACCCGGGCAAGGACGGGCAGGCGCGGCTCGCGGAGCTCGCGCACCGACAGGTGACGACGGCCGAACCGCCGCGTTGACGCCCGGGCGTGGCGCGGGCGTCGCCCATCCGACGAAAGGACCGGGGGCGGGTGTCAGGGCCCGCCCCCGGTCCGGTTCCGAAGGCCTCGCGACGGGCGATTTCAGGCCACTTCGACCTCGTCGTCCCTTACGGCGTGTCGTGCCGCCGTCGCCGGGCCGGCCGGCTCACAGGTCGAGGGTGACCGTGAGCCGGGTGTCGGCGTGCGAGTGGGCCGCGCGGACCTCGTACGTGCCGTCGATCCGCCGCCAGGCGCCGGCGCCCTCGTCCCAGACCTCGAAGGCCCGGGCGGGCAGCGGGATCTCGACCTCGACGCTCTCCCCGGGGCCGGCCTCGACGCCCGCGAAGGCCGCCAGCCGGCTCGCCGGGCGGCCGGCGCGGTCGTCGGCGGGGTCGCCGGCCGGGTCGCCGGCGGGCGGGGCCAGGTAGACCTGGACGACCTCCCGGCCGGGTCGGGAGCCGGTGTTGACGAGGCGGACCCGCACGGATTCGGCGGTGGCCTCCAGGGACTCGTAGGCCCAGTCGGTGTAGCCGAGGCCGTGCCCGAACGGGTAGGCGGGGGTCACGCCCCGCGCCTCGTAGGCCCGGTAGCCGATGAAGAGGCCCTCGCGGTACTCCAGTCGGCCGTCGGTCGGTACGACCTCGGTGACGGGCGCGTCGGCGAGGACGGCGGGCCAGGTGGTGGGCAGGCGCCCGCCCGGCTCCACCGCGCCGAGGAGCACGTCGGCCAGCGCGGCCCCGCCCTCCTGCCCGGGGAACCACGACAGGAGCACGGCGGCGACGTCCTCGCGCCACGGGAGCTCCACCGGGGAGCCCGCGTTGACGACGACCACGGTGTTCGGGTTCACGGCGGCGACGGCGCGCACCAGGTCGTCCTGTCGGCCGGGCAGGCGCAGGTCGACGCGGTCGAAGCCCTCGGACTCCACGCGTTCGGTGGTGGCGACGACCACGACGGCCGTGTCGGCGGCCCGCGCGGCCTCCACCGCCTCCGCGATGAGCTCGTCGGGGTCGCGCCGGGGGCCGAGGTGGAGCAGCGAGAACATGACGGCCTTGAGGGGCAGGGTGCTCATGTCGGGGACCCGGTAGGTCAGCGAGACCTCGACGGCCTCCCCCGCGGTCAGCACGGCCCGGGCACGCTCGCTGGGGGCGCCGAAGAAGGCCTCGAAGGGGTCGGCCTCGTCGCCCATCTCCTGGACGCCCTCCCAGAGGACCTCCCCGTCGAGGGCGAGGGCGAAGGCGCCGAGGCCGCGGGTGCCGAAGGCGTGCGGGCCGCTCTCGCGCGGCACGAAGCGGCCGGTGACCTCGATGGTGGCCATCGTCTCGTACGCGGCCCCGGCCGGCAGGTCGTCGCCGATCCACTGGACCTGGCCGCTGGGCAGCGAGCCCTCCCCGATGACCGCCCCGGAGGCGTCGCGGCAGACGGCGCGCAGTGCGAAGCCCTGGCCGGCGGGGGTGAGTTCCTCGCTGGGGTCGGCGCCGATCGCGTACGTGAGGGTGCCGGGCGGGAGCGCGGCGGTGAGCCCGTCGAGCGGGGAGAGCACCCGCTCGGGGAAGACGGTGGCGCTGCCGCCGCCCAGGATGCGGGCGTCGCGGGCGGCGGCGCCGATCAGGGCGACGGTGCGGCCGGAGCCGGCGTCCAGGGGCAGGACGCCGCCGGCGTTGCGTACGAGGACGCAGCCGCGGGCGGCCAGCTCCCGGGCCAGGGCCTGCCCGTCGATCGCCTCCGGGGGCTCGGCCACGACGGGCGGGGCGCCCTCCAGGAGGCCCACGCGGGCGGCGAGGCGCAGCACGTTGCGCACGGCGGCGTCGACGGCGCCCTCGGGGACCTCCCCGGCGCGGACGGCGGCGGCGAGGGCGGGGCCGTAGACGGTGGTGGGGCCGGGCATGGCCACGTCGAGGCCGCCGAGGATGTCGCCGACGGTGGAGCGGGCGGCCATCCAGTCGGAGACGTTGTAGCCGTCGAAGCCCCATTCGTCGCGCAGGACCTCGTTCACCAGGTGCCGGTTCTCGGTCATGCTCGTGCCGTTGACCCGGTTGTAGGAGGTCATGACGCCCCAGGGGCGGGCCTGGGTGACGATGGCCTCGAACGGCGCCAGGTACAGCTCGCGCAGGGCGCGCGGGGCGATGACGCAGTCGACGGTGAATCGTTCCGTCTCGGCGTCGTTGCCGACGAAGTGCTTGACGGTGGTCCCGACGCCGCCGTCCTGGACCCCCTTGACGTAGCCGGTGCCGACGGCTCCGGTGAGGTACGGGTCCTCCGAGTAGCACTCGAAGTGCCGGCCGCCCAGCGGGGAGCGGTGCAGGTTCACGGTGGGGGCGAGGACCACGTGGACGCCCTTGCGGCGGGCCTCCTGGGCGAGGAGCCGGCCCGCGCGGCGGGCGAGGGCGGGGTCCCAGGCCGCGGCGAGCGCGGTGGGCGAGGGCAGGGCGATCGAGGGGTCGTCGGCCGTCCAGCGCACGCCCCGGACCCCGACGGGCCCGTCGGACATCACCAGGGATCCCAGCCCGATCTCGGGGATCGCGGGCAGGGACCACATGTCCTGGCCGGCCAGGAGCCGGGTCTTGGTGTCGAGGTCGAGCTTGCCCAGTGCCGTCTCCACGGCGTGTTCGCGGGCCTGGTCACGGGTCTGATCGGCGTCGGTCACGGCCGTGCCTCCTCATCGATGCGGGTGCGGTGCGGGTGTGGTTCAGCGCGGTGCTGCGTGGCGCGATCGGTGCGATGGGAGCCATCGTGGACCCGGTCCCTGTAGAGCGGTAGGGTTCGTTATCTTTATGTGATAATCGAATGCCGTACGGTCCTGCTGGCGGCGTGCGAGAGGCAGTGCGCAAGGAAGGGGTGCCGGGCGATGGCGCGGGCGAAGAGCGAGGAACGGCGCGGCGAGATCGTCCGCGCGGCGGTCGAGGTGATCGCGGAGCGGGGCTACCGGGGCGCTTCCCTGGGCTCCGTCGCCGAGCGCGTGGGCCTGACCCAACAGGGGCTGCTGCACTACTTCCCGACCAAGGAGGCGCTGCTCGTCGCCGTCCTGGAGGAGCGCGACCGCTGGGACACGGGCGGCGGCTCCCGCGCCGACGCCGGCACCTGGCGGCTGGACCTGCTGGCCTCCCTGGTGGAGTACAACGCCATGCGCCCCGGCATCGTGCAGACCTTCTCGGCGCTGCTCGGCGAGAGCGTCACCGACGGGCACCCGGCCCGGGAGTTCTTCACCGAGCGCTACGCGCAGGTGCGCGGCGAGATGGCCGCCGTACTGCGCGCCGAGTTCGGCGAACGCCTGCCGTCCGGCCTGACCCCGGAGCAGGCGGCCCCCCTGCTGACGGCGGTGATGGACGGCCTCCAGTACCAGTGGCTGCTCGCCCCGGAGTCGGTGGACATGCCCGGCGCCTTCCGGGCGTTCCTCACCCTGCTGCGCGGCCCCGGGGCCTGACCCCGCGCCCGGCACGGCCCCCGGGCGGGGGTTCGGACGCCGCGGGCCCGCCGGCATCCTGGACCCCATGAAGATCGCCGCGGCGCAGCTCACCTGCGCCCCTTCCGACGTCACCGCCAACGCCGGCCTCGCCGAGGCCCTCGCCGTACGGGCCCGCGACCAGGGGGCGGAGCTGGTGGTCTTCCCCGAACTCACCCTCACCGGCTACGAGTTGGACTCGATCGGCGCGGACCCCGGCCTGTGGCTGGACGGCGCGGACGACCCCCGCCTGGACGGCCTGCGCTCCACCGGGACCGCCGTGGCCGTCAACGCCGCCCTGCGCGCCGAGGGGCCGCTGCCCACCCTCGCGACGCTGGTGTACGACGCGCACGGCGCGCACGTGACCACGTACGCCAAGCAGCACCTCTACGGGCACGAACAGGACTTCTTCGCGGCGGGCGATACCGACGGGCGTTTCGAACTCGGCGGGATCCGCTTCTCGCTCGGGATCTGCTTCGACAACCACTTCCCGGACCTCGCCGACCGGGCGCGGGCCGACGGCTGCCGCGTCCACCTGGCCGGCTCCCTCTACGGGACCGGGGACGGCCGGGCCGAGCGGGCGAGCGTCTACCCCGGGATCGCGCGGGAGTACGGCCTCTACGTGGCCCTCGCCAACCACGTCGGCCCGGCGGGCCCGTGGTCGGGCTGCGGCGGCGCCGCCGTGTGGGCGCCGGGCGGGCAGCCGCTCGTCGAGGCCGACGACCGGACGCCGGACGTGGTCGTCGCCGACGTCCCGGTACGCACCGCCCCCGCGGACGGGCCCGCCCGGTAGCGGCTCAGGCCGAGTCCGGCAGGAGGTGTTTGGCGCCCCACTCCCCCAGGGCCTCCAGGGCGGTGCTCAGGTCCTGTCCGAGCGGGGTCAGGGAGTACTCGACGCGCGGCGGGACCTCGTCGTGGACCTCGCGGTGGACGATGCCGTCGGCCTCCAACTCGCGCAGCTGCGCGGCGAGGACCTTCTCCGAGACCCCCGGGAGCTGTCTGCGCAGTTCCCCGAAACGGCGCGGGCAGCCCTCCAACACCCACAGGAGCGACACCTTCCACTTCCCGTCGATCACGGACATGGCCGCCGCGATCCCGCACTCGTCCGCCCCCGGCCTTCGCGTCAACGCCATCGCGCCACCCCTCCCACCTGCTCGCTCACCTCGGGGTAACCACCCACTCCGAAGTGCGTACTTGAGTACCTCACGGCCTGCCACCAGGCTAAACGCCATGACCGACACACACACCACGAAGCGCCCCCTGGCCCTGCTCGGACTCGGCGACATGGGCACCGTCCTCGCCCGCACCTGGCTCGCCGCCGACCACCCCCTCACCGTCTGGAACCGCACCGCCGCCAAGGCCGAGGCCCTGGCCCCCGAGGGCGCCCGCGTCGCCGCGACCCCCGCCGAGGCGGTGGCCTCCGCCGGGCTGATCGTGCTGTGCCTGCTGGACGACTCCACCGTCGGCTCGGTGTTGGAGGGGCTCGACCTGACCGGCAAGGACGTGGTCAACCTGACCACCGGCACCCCGGCCGAGGGGCGGGCCCGGGCGGCCTGGGCGGCGGAGCGCGGCGCCCGGTTCGTGGACGCGGGGATCATGGGGACGCCGGCGATGGTCGGTGCCCCCGATGGGGGCGCCTACGTCCTCTACAGCGGCTCCCTCCCGCTGTTCGAGGAGCACCGGGCGACCCTGGAGGTGCCCGCCGCCGCCCGCTTCGTCGGCGAGGACGCGGGCCACGCGGCCCTGTACGACGTGGCCCTGCTGAGCGCGATGTACGGGCTGTTCGGGGGGATCTCGCACGCCTTCGCCCTGATCGAGGGCGAGGACGTCGCCCCGAAGGAGCTGGCGCCGCTGCTGTCGGAGTGGCTCGGGGCGATGGGCTTCTTCGTCGGGAGCACCGCCGAGCGGCTGACCTCGCGGGACTTCACGAGCGGGGTGGTGTCGAACCTGGCGATGCAGGTCGCCGCCTCCGGCACGCTGCTGCGCACCGCCGCCGACCAGGGGGTCAGCCCGGAGCTGATCTCCCCCTACCTGGACCTGATGCGCGAGCGCCTGGAGGCAGACCCGGCGGCCCACGGGGGCGAGGACACGGCGGGGGCGCTCACCCTCCTGCACCGCCGCTCGCGCTAGGTCGCCCGGCGGGGCGGGCCCCCGGGCCCGGAGCTACTTGAACGAGGGCGGCGGAGGGCCGAACCCGGGCGCGGGATCGCCGGGCGCCGGGGCGTCGGCCGCCCGGTCACCGGTCGCCCGGTCCTCGTCCGGCTCCTCGGCGGCGTTCTCGCCCGTCAGCTCGCGGGCCATCAGCGTCGCCCCCGCCACGGCCCCCGGCATGAGGAAGACCGCGACCAGCGGGACGAGGAAGGCCAGCACCAGCGGCACGCCGAAGCCCAGCGCCAGCGCGCGGCGGCCGCGCAGCAGCCGCAGCTGCTCGTCGAGGTCCACCCGGCGGCGCTGGAGGGCGACGGAGGTCAGTTCCTGGGCGAGGAAGAAGCCGGAGACGCAGAAGCCGAGCGCGGGGACCACCGTCTGCCCGATGACCGGGATGAACCCGAGGGCGAACAGCAGGATCCCGAAGAGGGCCACCCGCACCAGCAGGCGCAGGCTGTCCCTGGCGGAGATCCACAGGTCCTCCCACAGGGAGCGGCCCGACTCCGGCACCTCGCCGCCCTCGGTGCGGTCCACCTGCTCCGAGAGGGACTCGTAGAAGGGCTGGCCCACCAGCAGGGTCACGGCGGTGAAGGTGATCACCGCGAGGAACAGGCCGAGGGCGTAGACCAGGCCGGTCAGGAAGCCGCGGAAGAGGCCGAGCCAGGGCGAGGACCAGTCCGAGGCGAAGGGCGTCGCCCAGGCGGTGAAGTCGTCGGCGACGTGGAAGAGGCCGAACAGCGCGGCCGCGTAGAGCACCAGGGAGACCAGCCCCGGCAGCAGGCCGAAGCCCAGCCAGCGGCCGTGGCCCAACACCCATCTCTGCCCGGCCAGCAAGTACCGGAAGCCCCCCGCAAGATCACGCATGGGGGCAGTGTACGGCGAAGGCCGCACCCCCCGACGGGGGGTGCGGCCCACGAGCGCGGAGCGCGATCAGCCGGCCAGCTCGACCGTGATGTTGCCGCGGGTGGCCTTGGAGTACGGGCAGACCTGGTGGGCCTTCTCGATGAGGTCCTTGGCGGTGGCGGCGTCCACGTTCGGGATGGAGGCCGAGATCTTGACGATCAGACCGAAGCCCTCGTCGTTCTTGCCGATGCCCACCTCGGCGGTGACGGTGGAGCCGGAGATGTCGGCGTTCTCGTTCTTCGCGACGACACCGAGGGCGCCCTGGAAGCAGGCGCTGTAGCCGGCGGCGAACAGCTGCTCGGGGTTGGTGCCCTCGCCGCTGCCGCCGAGCTCCTTCGGCGGGTTCACGACGACGTCGAGCTTGCCGTCGTTGGTGGCGACGCGGCCGTCGCGGCCGTTCTCGGCGGTGGCGACAGCGGTGTACGCGACGTCGGACTGCGTGATGGACATGAAGTGGATCCTCCAGGTGTATCGCCGTGACTCGCGCCCACGATCACGACGGCATGGAGTGAGCCTAGCGGGTGAAAGAAACGATCATCTTTCCGGTGTTCTCTCCGCGCAGCATTCCGAGGAAGGCCTCGGTGGCGTTCTCGACGCCCTCGACGACCGTCTCGTCGTAGCGCAGCTCGCCGGAGGCGAGCCAGCCGGCCACGTCCTTGACGAACTGGTCCTGGAGGCCGGCGTGGTCCCCGACCAGCACGCCCTGCAGGCGCAGGCGCTTGCCGATGATGGCCATCATGTTGCGCGGACCGGGGGCGGCGTCCGTGTCGTTGTAGTGGGCGATGGCCCCGCACAGGGTGGCCCGGCCGTGCACCTTGAGGGAGGAGATGGCCGCCTCCAGGTGGTCGCCGCCGACGTTGTCGAAGTAGACGTCGATGCCCTCGGGGGCGGCGTCGCGCAGCTGCTCGGCGACGGGGCCGTTCTTGTAGTTGAAGGCGGCGTCGAAGCCGTACTTCTCCGTGAGGAGCGTCACCTTCTCGTCCGAGCCGGCGGAGCCGATGACCCGGGAGGCGCCCTTGATCCGCGCGAACTGGCCCACGAGGCTGCCGACCGCGCCCGCCGCGCCCGAGACGAAGACGGCGTCGCCCTCCTTGAAGGACGCGACCTCGAAGAGGCCGGCGTAGGCGGTCAGGCCCGGCATGCCGAGGACGCCGAGGTAGGTGGAGAGGGGGGCGAGCGAGGCGTCGACCTTGGTGGCGTACTGCGCGTCGAGGTCGGCGTACTCGCGCCAGCCCAGGTGGTGCAGAACGTGGTCGCCCACCGCGAAGCCCTCGGCGGCGGAGGCCACGACCTCGCCGACCGCGCCGCCCTGCATCGGCTCGTCGAGCCGGAAGGGCGGGACGTAGGACTTCACGTCGTTCATGCGACCGCGCATGTACGGGTCCACGGACATGTGGAGGTTGCGGACCAGGATCCGGCCGGGGGCGGGCTCGGCGGACACGGGGACCTCACGGAGGGCGAAGTCCTCGGCGACGGGCCAGCCCTGCGGGCGACGGACGAGGTGCCACTCGCGGCTGACGGCGGGGATCTGAGACATGCGGGGCTCCTGAACGAGGGGAAATGCTTCAGAACGTGAAACAACCATGCGCCTGGATATTTCATGTTGTCAAGTAAATGGGTACGCTGGTGTCATGCCCAGTCGCCGCACAGACCCAGTGACCGTCGAGGTCGTCGAGCTCATCGGCGACGTCGTGGCCCGCTACCACATGGAGTACGAGGACGCGGCTGCCCGCCACCAGCTCACGGGGGCCCAGGCCAGGGTGCTGACGCTGCTGGCCGTGGAGCCGCTGCCGATGCGCCGCATCGCGCGCAAGCTGCGCTGTGAACCGTCGAACGTCACCGGCATCATCGACCGACTGGAGAGCCGCGGGCTGGTCGCGCGCCACCCGGACCCGGCGGACCGCCGGGTGAAGCTGGCCGCGCTCACGGAGGAGGGGGCGCAGACCGCGGATCGACTGCGCGAGTCCCTGGACTTCGCGAGGGAACCGCTGGCCGGCCTCTCGGCACAGGAGCGGGAGGCCCTGCGGGACCTGCTCAGGCGGATGCTGGCCTGACAGGCGCGCGGGGCCGGGGCCCTGCCGGGCGGGCCCGTGCCAGGCGGGGCCGCGTCACGCCGGGCGGCCATCGCGGGACGTACCGGGCCGGGGCCGTACCAGCGGGCCCGTGCCGGCCGGGGCCGGGCCGCCGCGCGGGGCCGCATCGGGCCGGGTCGCGGTGCCGGGCCGCATCCGGGCGGGGCCGGGCCGGGCGGCCCCGGGCCGGGTCACCGGCTCAGAGGCAGTTCCACCAGTCCCAGATGCTGCAGCTCTCCGTCTGCGTCGGCGTCGGGGTGGGCTTCGGCTTCGGCCCCTTGCCCGGCTTGGTCGCCGTCGGCGTCGGGGTCCGCCCGGGCGGCTGCGCCGAGCCGGTCGCGCCCGACGTGGGCGCTCCCGGCTTCGTGGGCCGTACGACTCCCTCCGCCCCGGTGGCACCGGGCGTCGGCCCCGTCCCCGCGGAGGCGGAGGCGCTCCCGCTCGCACCCGGCTGCGCGGTGCCGCCGGTGCCGGACGCGGGACCGGGCGTCTTCGCCACCCGCCCGGAGGCCTTCGCCGAGGGCAGGGCGGAGGGCGCCGCGGGCAGACCGTCGGCGTCGGGCGGGGTCTGCGGGTCCCGTGGGCCCGCGTCGTCGGTGAGCACCACCTCGTTGGCCCGGTCCACACCCTGGTCGTCGGTCACGATGCGCCCGACCGCGATGGACCCGCCGGTCGCGAGCACGAGCCCGAGCCCGACCGTGAGCGCGGTACGGCCGCCCCACCGCCGGCCCGCGCCGCGCCGCCGGGCGCCGGCGCGGCCCCCGTCGGCGGGGCCGGACAGGACGACCAGGGAATCGGCGAAGACCTCGGCGAGCGCGGGCTGCGGGACGGGGGCGGCCGTCGGGGCGGGGCCCGGCGCCGCGGTCGTCAGGTACTCGGCCGGGGTTCCGCACCCGGCGCACGCGAGCGCGCCGTTGAGGTGTCTGCGACAGGAGGGGCAGTAGTTCATGGCGCCCGCAGGCTATGCGCTTCCCGGCAACAGCAGTATTCCGGGAACGTAAGGATCCTGTGTGGAATCGTTTCGTCCATGACCGCGACCCCGCCTGCGGGCGCCCGGGGAACCTTCGGGCCGTACGCCTTCCAGCTGGTGCTCCTGCGCAGGATGGCCGACTTCCGGCCGGACCTCGCCGAGGAGGCGCGGCTGCGGCTGGGGGCCTCGCTCGCCGAGCAGCGGGAGGCGAACCGGCGCTGGCAGGCGATGGTCCGCTCGCCCCGCTCGCGCGGGGCCCTGGCCCGCTACCGGTCGGTCCTGGGGCCGCCGGAGTCGACCGACTCCCGCCGGATCGGCGACCTGCGGTGCGAGGCCCTGCTGTGGCCGGTGGGACTCTGGCCGGACCTGCGCTTCGAGGTGCTGGCGGGTCCGGACGGGGCGGTGTGGAACGAGTGGCTGGTCCGGGCCCCGGGCGCGCGGGGCCCGGTACTGGAGTCGGCCGCGGACCTGAGGCCGTGGTCCGCGACCGTCGACGAGGTGGCCCGGGCCTTCGCGCCGGTCCGGCCGATGGAGGGCACCGCGCCGACCCGATGGCGCCTCGCCTTCACGGCCGGTGGCGAGGCACTGGTGGCGGAGTTCACGTACGGACTGCTCCAGCGGGTGTCGCCCGCGAGCGGGCCGCGCCCCGGCGGCCCGGCATGAGCCGGCCGCCGCCTTCCTAGCCGGCCAGGAAGGCGCGGACCCCGGCCGAGGTGGGTTCGTCGCCGAGTAGGTCGTTGTGCTTCAGGCAGCCGACCGGGGTGTTGAGCGCGCCGGCGAGGGGGACGCTGTCGTCCGGGTTGACCACCTCGTCGCAGTTCGACCAGAAGGTGGCGTACTTCACCGCGCCGGGGGTCTCGTCGCCGGAGGCCAGGTTCCGCACCACGTACGAGCCCGGGGTCATGTCCCGGCAGGCCTGGTCCCACAGGGCGCACGCCCACGCGGTGGAGGTGCCGCGGTTGGGGCCGGCCAGCGAGACCCAGTGGTCGACGACCCGGTCACCGCCGCCGTACTTGACGTACCAACGGCTGACGAGGGATCCGAAGGAGTGGCTCACGATGTCCACCCGCGCCGCGCCGGTGCGCCGCCGCACCTCGTCGACGTGGGCGGCGAGGCGGCCGGAGAGCACCTCGTTGACGGACTGGTGGGTGTCGTAGCCCCAGGAGGAGATCCTGTCGTCGGCGTACCCGTCGGCCCTCAGGTCCTCGCGCAGCGACCCCCAGACCCCCGGGTCGGCGTTGTACCCGTGGACCAGGACCACGGGATTGCGGGTCGCCCCGGCTCCCGCTCCGGCTCCCGCTCCGACTCCCGCTCCGGCTCCGGCTCCCGGGGCGACCTGATCGGCCGTCCGTTCCGAGGCCTGCGCCGGCAGGGGGGCGAGGAGGGCGAGAGCGAGGGTCGGGAGGGTCAGGATCTTCTGGCGGGCCGTCAGCATCGGGTCCCCTTTACCTTGTTACGCGCGAGTAGCGCGGACGGTGCGCGCATCGTCGTGCCTGTCGGTACAGAAATCCACCCCCGTGCAGCACTTGCGGCCCGCCCGCCTCACCCCGGCCGGAGCATCTCAACGGGCGACATACCCCATTTACCCGAGAAGATATGAATTGCGACCAGCAACCGCCGGTCGCATCGCGTCAGCGCACTCGGGAGGAACTGCCGTGACCGTCAGTCTTGAGCAGCTGCGCCGCTGCCACGTCGCCGTCGACCTGGGAGCCGCCAGGACCCGTGTCTACGTCAAGGGCGCCGGACTGGTCGTCGACGAGCCCAGCGTCGCCGCGGTGAACACCCGCACCGGCGCGCTCATCGCCGTGGGCACCTTCGCCGAACGGATGACCGGCCGCACACCCGACTACATCCGCGTCGCCCGCCCCGTCTCCGGCGGCACCGTCGTCGACATCGAGATGGCCCAGCGGATGCTGCGTCACCTCCTCGGCGAGAAGCTCCGCCGCGCGCTGCGCCGCAAGCCCCGCCTGCGGGCCGCCGCCTGCACCCCGCACGACGCCGACCCGCTGGCGCAGCGCGCGACGGTGGAGACGCTGGTCGGGCTCGGGGCGCGCCGCGTCGAACTCGTCGACACCCTGATCGCGGCGGCCGTCGGCTGCGGCCTGCCCGTGGAGCAGCCGACCGCGACGATGATCATGGTGTGCGGGGCGGCGACCACCCAGGTGGCCGTCCTCTCCCTCGGATCGATCGTCACCGCGGAACGGATCCCGGTCGGCGGCGAGGCCATCGACCACGCGGTGGTCCAGCACCTGCGGCACGCGCACGAACTGATGCTGCCGAGCCAGGCCGTCCGCCCCCTCCAGCTGGCCCTGCACGGCAACGGCATCACCGCCCAGGGCCCGGCGTCCACCCTGATCCACGGGCGCGACGTCGCCACCGGACTGGCCCGCTCCGTACAGGTGGACACGGCCGCCGTCCGCGACGCCATCCACACCCCCCTGACCGCCGTCCTCGACGGCATCGGCAAGGTGCTGCGGGACTGCCCGCCCGACCTGGTCGCGGACCTGACGGACCGGGGGATCATGATGGTGGGCGGCAGCGCCCGGCTGCCGGGGCTGGACCAGATGCTGCGGGACGCGACCGGAATGCCCGTGGCCATCGCGGAACGGCCTGACGTGTGCGCCGTGCAGGGGCTCGGCGCGATGCTCGAAGGGAAGATCGCACCCATGGTCCTCAACCCGCTGTCCGAATGACGCCTGACGCACGTCCGCGGGCCGGGCGAACAGCCGGTCAGACGGGACCCGGCCCCGGTCCCGTCCACGACGGTGACGGTGACGGTGACGAACCGTCGCCGTCCACCCTGCCCGTGCTGTTGGAGGCTGTCCTCAGCGTCGGCTCGGACCTGGAGCTGCGCACCACCCTCCAGCACATCGTGGAGTCGGCGACCGACCTGTGCGGCGCACGGTACGGGGCGCTCGGGGTGGTCGACCCCGAGCGCGGCCGGCTCACCGAGCTGTTCACCGCCGGGATCACCGACGCCGAACGGGAGGCGATCGGCCGACTGCCCGACGGGCACAGCGGCGTGCTCGGCGCGCTGATCACCGACCCGCGCCCGCTGCTGCTGGAGGAC
This sequence comes from Streptomyces sp. NPDC048606, assembly GCF_040650855.1. NCBI lineage: Bacteria > Bacillati > Actinomycetota > Actinomycetes > Kitasatosporales > Streptomycetaceae > Streptomyces > Streptomyces sp. NPDC048606. Next base: position 66,397 of record NZ_JBEZIB010000034.1, read on the forward strand.
CTCACCCTCGACCCGCGCGCGACGGGCTTCCCGCCCGGGCACCCGCCGATGCGCGGGTTCCTCGGCGTCCCGATCCGGGTGCACACCGAGGTCTTCGGCAACCTCTACCTCACCGAGAAGCACGACGGGGCGCCCTTCACCGACGAGGACCTCGCGCTGGCCCGGGTGCTCGCGGCGCAGGCCGGCATAGCGATCGGCAACGCCCGGCTCTACGAGACCGCGCGCCGGCGGGAGCGGTGGATCGAGGGCGCCGCCGCCGTGACCACCACCCTGCTGGCCGGCAGCCCGGCCGCCGACGCGCTCATGTGCGTGGCCGAACGCGCCCGGCTGCTGGCCGACGCGGCGGCCGGGGTGGTGCTCCAGCCGACCCCGGAGGGCGGTATGGAGATCGTGGCCGCGTCCACCCACGGGGACCCGGGGGACCTGGTGGGCACCGCCATCGCGCCGGGCTCGCCGGTGCTGGTCCAGCTCCTGGGCGGCGAACCCGTCTTCATCGAGGACTCGGCGACGGATCCCCGGATGACCACGCACGTGAGGGAACGTTTCGGCCCGAGCATGATGCTGCCGCTCCAGAGCGGCGGGCAGCTCATCGGGACGCTCGCGCTGCCGCGCGCCCGGGGCGGCCTCCCGTACGACGCGGTGGACCGACTGCTGGCCTCCCAGTTCGCCTCGCAGGCGGCGCTGGCGCTGGTACTGGCCGACGCCCAGCACGACCGCGAGCAGTTGGCGGTGTACGAGGACCGGGACCGCATCGCGCGGGACCTGCACGATCTGGTGGTCCAGCGGCTGTTCGCGACGGAGATGATGCTGGAGAGCACCCGGCGCCGGTCCTCCAACGCGCCGGCCGGGGACACGGTGGGCGAGGAGCTGAGCCGGGCCGTGGACGAGCTGGACTCCACGATCCAGGAGGTCCGCACCGCCATCTTCGCCCTCCAACAGCCGCCCACGGACGCCCCCACGACGTTCCGGGGACGGGTGCTGCGCGAGACGGGCGGGGCGGCCGTGCTGCTGGGCTTCCAGCCGTCGGTGCACTTCGCGGGCGCGGTGGACGCGCTGCTGCCGGACCCCGTGACCACGGAGCTGCTGTCGGCCCTGCGCGGCGCCCTCGCGGCGGCGCACCGGCGCAGCGGGGTCGGCTCGATCGAGGTCGAGATCGACGCGACGGCCTCCCGGGTCCGCCTCACCGTCTCCGACGACGGCGCGACGGAGTCGAGCACCCGGGGCACGACGGTGACGTGGGAGTCCCCGCTGTAACGCCGGCACCGCGACCGCGACGGAATCGGCACCGGAAGCGGAAGCGCGACCGCAACGGGACCCGCACCGGGAACCGGACCGCCCCGGCCGGGGCCCGGGGGTGCGCCCGCACAGCCCGGCACCGCTCCCACCCGGGGACCCCGACCCGGAACCCCTCCCACCGCGGCCGGGATCGCGCCCCGACGGGCCGCGGACTTCCCGGCCGTGCCCCCCCCGGGGGTGCGCCCGCACGGCCCGGATCGGATCCCGCCCCGGAACCCCGACCGCCCGGGCCCCGGGTGCGCCCGCCGCGCCCCGGCGGGGACCCCGGCGCGGGATCCCCGCCCGGCTCCCGGGCCCGGGTGTCTTGTGGATCACGCCACGGCCCCGGCCCGAACCGTCCGTCACCACCTAGTGTGTGGGCGTGACGACCCGCCTCTCGGCCCGCGCGGCCATCGCCTCCTTCACCGACCCCGGCAGCTTCGTCGAACTCCCCGCGCCACCACGGGAGTCACCGGACGACGGCCCCCTCGGCTGGACGGGCTACGACGCCTCCCGCGCCCGGGCCACCGCGCGCACCGGTGAGACCGAGTCCGTCGTCACCGGTACCGCCCTCATCGGGGGCCGCCCGGCCGCGGTGATCTCCTTCGAGTTCGGCTTCCTCGGCGGCTCGCTCGGGCAGCGCACCGGAGACCGGCTCGAAGCCGCGTACACCCACGCTCGGGAACGCCGCCTGCCGCTCGTGTCCCTCATCGCCACCGGCGGGTCCCGGATGCAGGAGGGGATGCTCGCGCTGTCCCAGCTCCAGCGCGTCGCCCGGCAGGGCGTGCTGACCCGCGCCGCCGGGCTGCCGCAGATCGCCGTGCTGCGCGACCCCACCACCGGCGGCGGTTGGGCCACCCTCGGCGCCGGCGCCGACGTGGTGCTGGCGCTGCCCGGTGCGCAGGTCGGCTTCGCCGGGTCCCGGGTGCGGCCCGCCGACGCCGACCCGGCCGCCTACACCGCCGAGGGCCAGTACGCGGCCGGGCACGTCGACGCCGTCGTGCCCGCACCGGAGCTGTCCGGCGTCCTCGCCGACTGGCTGCGGGTGTTGGCCGCGCCCCGCCCGACCGCTCCGGTCGACCCCCCGGCCGCGCCGGCCGACGTGGCGCCCCCCGCGACCGGCTGGGAGGCCGTCCTCCAGGCCCGCCACCCCGACCGGCCGCACGCCGAGGCCTACCTGGACGCCTGGTTCGAGCTGCGCCTGCCGCTGTCCGGAGACCGCGCCGGCGGCGTCGACCCGGGCATGCTGTGCGGGCTCGGGCTGCACGAGGGGCGGGCCGTGGCGTACGCCGCCCAGTGCGGCACCGCCACCCGCCCGGCCGGCTACCGTACGGCCGCGCGCGTCATCCGCCTCGCCGACCGGCTCGGTATCCCGGTGCTCACCCTGGTGGACACCCCCGGCGCGGCCAACGACGCCGCGGCCGAGCACGCGGGCGCGGGCGCGGCCATCGCCGACACCTTCGCGGCGGTCGCGGCGGCCGGCGTCCCGGTGACCACCCTGCTCATCGGCGAGGGCGGCTCCGGCGGCGCCCTCGCCCTCGCCGCGCCCGGGAACACCTGGGTGACCCCGGACAGCTACTTCTCGGTCATCGCCCCGGAACTGGCGGCGGCCATCCTCAAGCGCCCCGCCGAGGAGGCCCCCGCCACCGCCGACCAGCTCCGCGTCCGCCCCCAGGACCTGGTGGCCCTGGGGGTGGCCCGCGGCGTCGTGACCCCGACGGCTGCGCCGCCGCAGCAGCAACAGGAGCAGCAGGAGGGCTAGAAGCGGCGCGGCAGCTTCACGTCCACCGCGTACAGGCGGGTGATCTGCTGCGGGAACTCGTTGTCGTCGCTGGCCAGCAGGAGCCGGATCCGCCCGGATCCCCCGTCCCGCGTCACGACCATGGCCTCGACGTTGTCGACGAGGGGGTGGTTCTGCGGCAGCTTCGAGGGGGCGCCCAGCGTCGGGCAGTCGTTCAGGTCGCCGATCGGCGTCTTGCGCGCGACCCGCAGGCGCGGGCCCTCGGTCAGGGTCTCCACCTTCGAGGTGTCGCTCGCGCCCAGGGGGTCGGCGACGTACAGCCGTACCGTGATCGCGAACTCCCGGGTGAAGCCGCGCTCCAGCACGATCAGCCGGCCGTCGCGGGTCGGGGCGAGTTCGACCAGGCCGTGGCCCGGGTCCACGGGGTAGGCGTACTGCCGGCCGAGGGTGAACTCCCCGTTCGCGCGCCGCTCCCAGGTCTGGATCCGCTGGAGGGTGCGGCCCCGCGCGTCCTTGCCGTCCCCGGCCAGGGGGCCCTCCACCCCGGCGACCAGGGTGCGGCCTCCGGGCAGCAGGGTCAGCGATTCGAAGGTCTGGTTCGGCGTGGCCCGCCCCGGGGCGGTCGTGGCGAACGCCGGCGGGACGGGCAGTGTCGCCAGCACCCGGCCGTCGCGGGCGTGGCGCCGGATCGCGGGGGCCGTCTCGTCGGTGACGAGGTAGGTGCCGTCGCGGTCGACGACCAAGCCCTCGGAGTCGAGGACCCGTCCGGCGCCGTCGCTCAACGGCAGGCGGGCGCGGGCCGTGGCCGTCGGGGCGTCCCCGCGGGCGACGTCCAGCCGGTACAGGGCCGACTTGTCGGAGACGGCGGCCACCGTGCCGTCCCGGTCGAGGGCGAGCCCGGAGAGGCCCCCGACGAGCTTCCCGTCGAGCACGGCCTTGTCGAGCGCGTCGGAGTACCCGCGCACGGACAGGTGGGGCGAGCAGGCCCGGTCGTCCTGGGGGGCCGCGACGGCCGGCGGCGCGAGCGCGCCGGCGAGGGCCGCGGTGGCCACCGCGGCGCTGAGGAGCGTACGAAGACGCATGGAGGTGTTCTCCCGGAGGGTTCGGCGGGGGCGCGGACGGGCGCGGACAGTACTGCCGAACTGTCATATGGCTGATCGAAACCAAACGGAAGACGCGGCAACAACACCGCAAAGAACCCGCCGACTCCCGTTCACATCCGGCCCGTCCGCGGGATCCGCGCCCGCCCGGCCACCCGGCCGCCCGGCCGGGGCCCGGGCTGCCCCCGCCCTCAGGCCTGCGGGGAGCGGGCGTCGTAGCGGGCGAAGTTCCGCCAGCGCGCGGCGAGCAGGACCACCACCAGCACGCACGCCAGACCTCCGCCGGTGATGGCCACGGCCGGGGAGGTGAGGTCGGCGGCGGTCCCGGCGAGGAAGTCGCCGAGTCGGGGACCGCCCGCGACGACCACGATGAACACGCCCTGGAGCCGACCCCGCATGCCGTCCGGGGTGGCCGTCTGGAGCATCGTCGTACGGAACACCATCGAGACGGTGTCCGCGCACCCGGCGACGGCCAGGAAGAACAGCCCGAGCCAGAGGTTGCGCGTCAGCCCGAAGACGGCGATGGCCAGCCCCCAGGCGGCGACGGACAGCAGGATCGCCAGCCCGTGCCGGTGGACGCGGCCCTGCCAGCCGGAGAACAGGCCGCCCAGCAGCGCCCCCACGGCGGGCGCGGCCACCAGCAGGCCGACGGTGCGCGCGTCACCGCCGTACCAGAGCACGGCGACGGCCGGGAACAGCGCCCGCGGGTGGGCCAGCACCATGGCGGCCAGGTCGGAGAAGAACGTCATCCGGATGTTGGGCCGGGTCCCGAGGAAGCGCAGCCCGTCCAGCACCGAGGCCCGCCCCTGCCGCGCCCCGCCCTCGGGCAGCATCGAGGGCAGCCGCCACATGGCGTACAGGGCGGCGGCGAAGGTGACCGCGTCGATCAGGTACGCCGCCTGGTAGCCCCACCAGCCGACGATCAGCCCGCCGAGGACGGGGCCCGCCATCGTCCCGGAGGTCATGGTGACGGAGTTCAACGCGTTGGCCGCGGGCAGCTGCTCGGCGGGCAGCAGGCGCGGGATCATCGCCGAGCGGGCCGGTCCGGCCAGGGCCCCGCACAGGGCCTGGAGGGCGACGACCGCATAGAGGAGCCAGACCCGGTGGTAGTCGAGGAGGGCGGCCGCCGCCAGGGCCACGGAGAGCGCGGTGAGGCCCAGCGAGCTGTACAGGCCGAGCTTGCGCCGGTCCACGCTGTCGGCGATGGCGCCGCCGTAGAGACCGAAGGCCACGAGCGGGACCAGGGAGAACAGCCCGACGAGGCCGACCGCGAAATTGGATCCGGTGATGTCGTAGACCTGGAGCGAGATGGCGAGCGCCGTCATCGCCTGGCCCGTCCACGAGACCGTGCCGCCGATCCACAACCGCCGGTAGTCCGCGGAGGTGCGCAGGGGCGTCAGGTCGGCGAGTATGCGGCGCCGCGGGCGGGAGGGGGTCGTCGTACCGGTCACAGCGGATGATAACCACCGCCCGCTCGAAGGCCCCTGGGGTCGAGGGGGGGACGTTCACACACACCCGCAACGTCCTCCCCACCCGAATCCACGGCCCCAGAGCGGTGTCCCCCTTGCCGCTAACCCGCCACTATCACCGGACATTTGACCGAATCGACGTACCCTTCCGGCCTCCCGTTCAGCTCATGATGAAAAGACTCGTATGTCCAGGGAGGCGTAGTGATCGAACCTGGCAACAGCACCACGAGCACCAGCGACACCGGCCGCACGGGCCACCTGAACCACGGCCCGCGCACCGCCGCCGGCGTCACCACACCCCTCACCGTCGGGGTGGAGGAGGAGTTCCTCCTCGTCGACGTCGACACCCTGCGGGTGGTCCCCGCCGCACCCCGCGTCCTCGCCACCGCCGCCGGGCTCCCCCAACAGCTGCACGCCGAGGGCACCCGGTACCAGGTGGAGATCTCGACCCCGGTCGCCGACTCCTCGGCCACCCTCCGCGAGGAGCTGGCCGCCCTGCGGCGCGCCCTCGCCGCGGCGGCCCGCGAGCACGGCTGCCGCCTGCTGGCCGCGCCCTCGCCCGTCGTGGCGGTGCAGGGGCCCCTGCACCTGACCGACGACGAACCGCGCCAGCGCGAGCAGCACCGCCGCTTCGGCGCCCTGACCGACACCCTGGTCAGCTGCGGCCGACACATCCACATCGGCACCCTCGACGTGGACACGGCGGTCGCGGTCTCCAACCGGGTCAGACCATGGCTGCCCACGCTGATCGCGCTGGCCGCCAACTCCCCCTTCTGGGGCGGCCGCGACACCGGCCACGCCAGTTGGCGGGCGATGGCCTGGTCGGGCTGGCCCTCCGCGGGCCCGCCCCCGCACTTCACGTCCACGGCGCACTTCCGGCGCTCGGTGCAGACCCTGCTCGGCTCCGGGGCGGCCCTGGACACCAAGATGGTCTACTGGGACCTCCGCCCGTCCGGGAACTGGCCCACGCTCGAGATCCGGGCCCCCGACATGTCCCCGGACATCGACACGGCCGTGCTCCAGGCGGAGCTGGCCCGCGCCCTGGTCGCGACGGCCCTGCGCGAGATCGCGGAGCAGCGCCCCGATCCGCCGGTACGGGACGACGTGCTGCGCCTCGCGCGCTGGCGGGCGGCGCACGACGGCCTGGAGGGGTTCGGGCTGGACCCGTACACGGGCGCCGAACTCCCTGCGGCCGACCTCGCGGAAGGCCTCCTCGACCTGGTGGCCCCGGCCCTGGCCGCCGCCGGCGACCTCGACCACGCGGCCAAGACCCTGGGCGGGCTGCTGCGCGACGGCTCGGGCGCCGCGCGCCAACGCGCGGCCTACGCGCGCCGCGAGGACCTGACGGACGTGCTGCGCCACCTGGTGGAGGAGACGGAGAAGTCCTAGCCCGCGCGGGGTCCCCGACCGGGGCGGGCCCGACGGGGACCCCGCCGGCGGGAAACCCTCGCCGACGGCCGGGGGTGAGGACGGCCACACCCGGCCCCGCAAACGCCGAAGCCGCAGGTGCAATCGTTTCTGCACCTGCGGCTTGCGGTGGGGCGGGTGGGACTCGAACCCACGGCCGACGGATTATGAGTCCGCTGCTCTAACCGGCTGAGCTACCGCCCCTTTACGGCGTGGCGCGTACATGTGTGCGCGCCGTCTGCCGCAGCATAGCCGCTCATACGATCTCCTGCCTCGGTTGCCTCGCATGATCGGCCGCGCCTGTTCAGTGAGACCGCGCTGAAGGCTGCCCGGTTCCCGGATCAGGGCAAAAAGAAAGAGGACCCTCCCGGGCCCTCTCCTTTTCTGCTCCCCCGACTGGACTCGAACCAGTAACCTGCCGGTTAACAGCCGGCTGCTCTGCCAATTGAGCTACAGGGGACCGAGCTCCCCCGACTGGACTCGAACCAGTAACCTGCCGGTTAACAGCCGGCTGCTCTGCCAATTGAGCTACAGGGGAATGCTGCGGTGCATCGAACAGCCCACCTCCGGCCTTGCCGGGGGGCGAGCGCCCGTTGCGAGTCATAGATTAGCGCAAGCAGGGGGGTGCTCCGCCAATCGGTATCGACAGCCGGCCGGGCACCACACGACGAAGGGTGGCAGGCATGCGCTACAAGGTCGCTTTCGTGGTCGGACTGGCCCTCGGCTACGTGGTCGGGACCCGGGCCGGACGCGAGCGCTACGAGCAGATGAAGAAGTCCGCCCGGCAGATCGCGCAGAACCCCGCCGTGCGCAACGCGGCCGAGACCGCGGGGCAGACCGGGCTCCAGTACGCGGGCAAGGCCTTCGCCGCGGTCGGCGAGAAGGTGGGCGACGCGCTGCCCGACTCCCTGTCCGCCCGGGTGCGCGGATCGCGCTCGCGGACCGCCGGCGGCGGCGCCGGCGAGGACGAGTGGGGCACGAGCAACACCTGAGAGCCACTTCCGGACGGGTCGGATCCGGCCCGGCGTGCGGCAGAATTCTCCGCATGGGGATAGTCGCCGGGCTGGACAGCTCTTCCACCTTCACTCGCATCGTGGTCTGTGACACGGACACGGGCGCCGTGCTGCGCCAGGGCTACGCGCCCCATCCGCAGCCCGCCGGTGAGGCCGTCCCCCACGAGACCGATCCGCAGGGCTGGCTGCTCTCGCTCGGCGAGGCCGCCGGCGGCGGACTGCTGGAGGGCGTCCAGGCCATCGGCGTCTCCGCCCAGCAGCAGGGGGTGCTGCCGCTCGACACGCAGGGCGCCCTGGTGCGACCGGCCCTCGTCGGCAACGACCGGCGCGGCCAGGTCGCCGCCGCCGACCTGATCGAGGCGCTCGGCGGCCGGCAGGCCTGGGTCCAGGCCGTGGGCTCCGTACCGCACGCCGCGCAGCCGATCGCCAAGCTCGCCTGGATGGCCCGCAACGAGCCGGAGGCCGCCCGACGCGTGGCGGTCGTGCTCTCCCCGCACGACTGGCTCGTCTGGCAGCTCCTCGGCCGTCCCGCCCGCCGCACCACCGACCGGGCCGGCGCGTCCGGCACCGGGTACTGGTCGGCGGCCTCCGGCTCCTACCGCCCCGACCTGGTGGAGCTCGCGCTCGGGCACCAGGCGCTGCTGCCCGAGGTGCTCGCCCCGTGCGAGGCCGCCGGGATGACCCCCGAGGGGCTGCTGATCTCCGCCGGCACCGGCGAGACCCAGGCCGCCGCGCTCGGTCTGGGCATGGGGCCGGGGGACGCGGTGGTCTCGCTGGGCGCGTCCGGGTCGGTGATGGCCGTGCACCACGAGGCGCTGTCGGAGCCCGGCGGTCTGATCACCTCCCTCGCCGACGCGGGCGGCATGCACCTGCCGGTGGTGAACACCTCCAACGCCGTACGGGCCCTGCGCGGCACCGCCGACATGCTCGGCACCGACCTGGAGGGGCTGAGCGCGCTCGCGCTGAAGTCGACTCCGGGCGCGCACGGCCTCGTCCTGCTGCCGTACCTGGAGGGCGAGCGGACCCCGAACCTGCCGCACACCGCCGGCACCCTGTCGGGGCTGCGCCGGGACTCGATGAAGCCCGAGCACCTCGCGCGGGCCGCGTTCGAGGGCATGCTGTGCGGGCTGGTGGACGCCCTCGACGTGCTGCGGCACCGGGGCGTGCCGATCCGGCGGGTGTTCCTGCTGGGCGCGGCGGCCGAGCTGCCCGCCGTACAGGTGGCGGCTCCCGGTCTGTTCGGCACGCAGATCGTGGTGCCGGCGCCGGCGGACTACGCGGCGCTGGGCGCGGCCCGGCAGGCGGCGTGGGCGCTGGGCGTGCAGCACGGCACGCTGGCCCCGCACACCCCGCCGGTGTGGCCCGCTCCGGCGGCGCAGGTGTTCGAGCCGGGCGAGGACTTCCCGGCGTGGCAGGCCGTGCGGCAGCAGTACGTCACCACGCGCGAGCAGCTGCACCCGGGCGCGTTCGCGGGCGCGTTCTCGCCGTCGTACTGAGCCGTCGTACCGATCCGACGTACCGATCCGTCGGCGGGGCCCCGGCCCTCGTCGGCGGGAGCACCGGAGCCGGTAGGGCCCCTGGGACCAAGGTCTCGGGGGCCCTCCTCCTTTTGACCGGCCTTTGCGAAAACCGGTGGGGTCGGGACCCGCGGTTGGCCGAAGATGGACCGAACCCCCTCGAATCATGCCGACCGGAGCCTGCGCGTGCTCATACGACTTCTGCGGACCCACCTCGGTCCGTACCGCAAACCCATCGCTCTGCTGGTGCTGCTGCAACTGCTGCAGACCAGTGCGAGCCTCTACCTGCCGACCCTGAACGCGGACATCATCGACACCGGCGTCGTCAACGGCGACACCGGCTACATCCTGCGCTTCGGCGCCCTGATGCTGGGCGTCTCGCTCCTCCAGCTCGTGTGCAACACCGGGGCCGTGTACTACGGCGCCCGTACCGCCGCCGCCCTCGGCCGGGACGTGCGCGCCTCGGTCTTCGACCGGGTGCAGAGCTTCTCCGCGCGGGAGCTGGGCCAGTTCGGCGCCCCCTCGTTGATCACCCGTACGACGAACGACGTCCAGCAGGTCCAGATGCTGGTGCTGATGACCTTCACCATGATGGTCTCGGCGCCGATCATGTGCGTCGGCGGCATCGCGATGGCCCTGTCGCTCGACGTGAGCCTGTCGAGCGTGCTGCTGGCCGTGGTGCCCGTGCTGGGCATCGCCGTCGGCGCGATCGTGTACCGGACCCGGCCGCTGTTCCGGCAGATGCAGGAGCGGCTCGACGTCGTGAACCGGGTGCTGCGCGAGCAGATCACCGGCAACCGGGTGATCCGCGCGTTCGTCCGCGACACGTACGAGGAGGAGCGCTTCCGCACCGCCAACTCCGAGCTGACGGACGTCTCCCTGGCCTCCGGCAGGCTGCTGGCGCTGATGTTCCCGACGGTGATCGTGGTCGTGAACATCTCCAGCGTGGCCGTCATCTGGTTCGGCGCGATGCGCGTCGACAGCGGGGACATGGAGATCGGCCAGCTGACGGCCTTCCTGGCCTACCTGATGCAGATCGTGATGGCCGTGATGATGGCCACCTTCATGTTCATGATGGTGCCGCGCGCCGAGGTCTGCGCCGAGCGCATCCAGGAGGTCCTGGACACCGAGTCCAGCGTGGTCCCGCCGAGCGACCCGGTCCGTGAGCTGGGCCGGCGCGGCCTGCTGGAGCTGCGCGGCGCGGACTTCCGCTACCCGGGCGCCGAGGCGCCGGTGCTGCGCGGGATCGACCTGCTGGCCCGGCCCGGCGAGACCACCGCGGTGATCGGTTCCACGGGCAGCGGAAAGTCCACGCTGCTGGGTCTGGTGCCCCGCCTGTTCGACGCGACCGACGGCTCGGTGCTGGTGGACGGTGAGGACGTGCGCCGGATCGACCCCGAGCTGTTGGCGAAGACGGTCGGGATGGTCCCGCAGAAGCCGTACCTGTTCTCCGGAACCGTCGCCTCCAACCTGCGCTACGGGCGCCCGGACGCCACGGACGAGGAGCTGTGGCAGGCCCTGGAGGTGGCGCAGGCGAAGGAGTTCGTGTCCGCGCTGGACGGCGGGCTGGAGGCGCCGATCACGCAGGGCGGTACGAACGTCTCCGGCGGCCAGCGCCAGCGGCTCGCGATCGCCCGCACGCTCGTGCAGCGTCCGGAGATCTACCTGTTCGACGACTCGTTCTCGGCCCTGGACTACGCGACGGACGCGGCGCTGCGCGCGGCGCTGGCCGAGGAGACCCGGGAGGCGACGGTGGTGATCGTGGCGCAGCGGGTGTCCACGATCCGCGACGCCGACCGGATCGTCGTGCTCGACGAGGGTCAGGTGGTGGGCGAGGGGCGCCACCACGAGCTGATGGCCGGCAATGAGACCTATCGGGAGATCGTGCTCTCCCAGCTGACGGAGGCGGAGGCCGCATGAGCGGGCCCGGAGGACGGATGATGATGGGGCCGGGTCAGCGGTCCCTGGACTTCAAGGGGTCGGGCAAGCGGCTCCTGGGTCAGCTCGCGCAGGACAAGGCGAAGCTGTGGGGCATGGTCGCGGCCGTGTTCGGCAGCGTGGCCTGTTCGGTCGTGGGCCCGAAGATCCTGGGCGAGGCCACCGACCTGGTGTTCGCGGGGATCGTCGGCCGCGAGATGCCGGCGGGGCTGACCAAGCAGCAGGCGCTGGACGGGCTGCGGGCGCGGGGCGAGGACGGCGCCGCGGACATGCTGTCGGGTACGGACTTCACCCCGGGGCAGGGCATCGACTTCGGCGCCGTCGGGGTCGTCGCGCTGTGGGCGTTGGCGGTGTTCGTGCTGGCGGGGCTGCTGATGCTGGTGGCGACGCGGCTGTCGAACCACGTGATGAACGGCACCGTGTTCCGGATGCGCGAGGAGCTCCAGGCGAAGCTGTCGCGGCTGCCGCTGTCGTACTTCGACCAGCAGAAGCGCGGCGAGGTGCTGAGCCGGGCGACGAACGACATCGACAACATCGGGCAGACGCTCCAGCAGACGCTGGGGCAGCTGATCAACTCGCTGCTGACGATCGTCGGCGTCCTGGCGATGATGTTCTGGATCTCGCCGCTGCTGGCGCTGGTGGCGCTGGTGACCGTGCCGGTGTCGGTGGTCGTCGCGTCGCGGATCGGCAAGAAGTCGCAGCCGCACTTCGTGGCGCAGTGGAAGAGCACGGGCTCGCTGAACGCCCACATCGAGGAGATGTACTCCGGCCACACGCTGGTGAAGGTGTTCGGGCGGCAGAAGGAGTCGGCGGCGCTGTTCGCCGAGCAGAACGAGGCGCTGTACCGGTCTTCCTTCAAGGCGCAGTTGGTCAGCGGGATCATGCAGCCCGTGATGATGTTCATCTCGAACATCAACTACGTGCTGATCGCGGTGGTCGGTGGTCTGCGGGTGGCCTCGGGCACGCTGTCGATCGGTGACGTGCAGGCCTTCATCCAGTACTCGCGGCAGTTCTCGATGCCGCTGACGCAGGTGGCCTCGATGGCGAACCTGGTGCAGTCCGGTGTCGCCTCGGCGGAACGGGTCTACGAGCTGCTGGACGCGGACGAGCAGGAGCCGGACGTCGAGGTCCCGGAGCGGCCGGCCGAGCTGCGCGGGCGGGTCACGCTCGACAAGGTGGCCTTCCGCTACGAGCCCGACAAGCCGCTGATCGAGAACCTGTCGCTGGACGTGGAGCCGGGCCAGACGGTCGCGATCGTCGGCCCGACGGGCGCCGGCAAGACCACGCTGGTCAACCTGCTGATGCGGTTCTACGAGGTCACGGGCGGGGAGATAGCCCTGGACGGCGTGGACATCGCGAAGATGACCCGCGCGCAGCTGCGCGGCGGGATCGGGATGGTCCTCCAGGACACCTGGCTGTTCGGCGGGACCATCGCGGAGAACATCGCGTACGGGGCCGCGCGGGAGGTGACGCGGGCCGAGATCGAGGAGGCCGCGCGGGCGGCGCACGCGGACCGGTTCGTGCGCACCCTGCCCGACGGCTACGACACGGTGCTGGACGACGAGGGCGCCGGGGTCAGCGCGGGCGAGAAGCAGCTGATCACCATCGCGCGGGCGTTCCTGTCGGACCCGGTGATCCTGGTGCTCGACGAGGCGACCAGCTCCGTCGACACCCGCACCGAGGTGCTGATCCAGAAGGCGATGGCCCGGCTCGCGCACGGGCGCACGTCGTTCGTGATCGCGCACCGGTTGTCGACGATCCGGGACGCCGACGTGATCCTGGTGATGGAGAGCGGATCGATCGTGGAGCAGGGGACGCACGAGGAGCTGCTGTCCTCGGGCGGTGCCTACTCCCGGCTGTACGCGGCGCAGTTCGCGCAGGCGGTGGTCGAGGTCGACTGACCGCCCGGCTCGCGGACCGGTCGGGGATCGGTCCGGGAGCGGTCGTGGACGGGTCGTGACGGTCGTGGACCGGGAGAGGGGCGTCCTTCGGGGCGCCCCTCTCCCGTGTCCCGTGCCCGTCCGGGCGCGCGGGTCAGTCGAGGTAGCCGCGCAGTTGGTCGGCGAAGGCGTGGTCGCGCAGTTTGTTGAGGGTCTTGGACTCGATCTGGCGGATCCGTTCGCGGGTGACGCCGAAGATCCGGCCGATCTCCTCCAGGGTGCGCGGGCGGCCGTCGGCGAGCCCGTAGCGGAGCTGGACGACCTTGCGTTCGCGCTCGCCGAGGGTGGAGAGCACGGCCTCCAGGTGCTCGCGGAGCAGGAAGAACGCGGCGGATTCGACGGGCGAGGCGGCGTCGCCGTCCTCGATCAGGTCTCCGAGCGCCACGTCGTCCTCCTCGCCGACCGGGGCGTGCAGGGAGACCGGTTCCTGGGCGAGGCGGAGCACCTCCAGGACGCGTTCGGGGGTCAGTTCGAGGTGGACGGCGACCTCTTCGGCCGTGGGTTCGTAGCCGCGTTCCTGGAGCATGCGGCGCTGGACGCGGACGACGCGGTTGATCAGTTCGACGACGTGGACGGGCACGCGGATGGTGCGGGCCTGGTCGGCGAGGGCCCGGGACATCGCCTGCCGGATCCACCAGGTGGCGTAGGTGGAGAACTTGTAGCCGCGGGCGTAGTCGAACTTCTCGACGGCCCGGATGAGTCCGAGGTTCCCCTCCTGGACCAGGTCGAGCATGGTCAGGCCGCGGCCGACGTAGCGCTTGGCGACGGAGACGACGAGGCGCAGGTTCGACTCGATGAGCCGGCGCTTGGCCATCCGGCCCAGGACGACGAGCCGGTCGAGGTCGAGGGCGAGCCGGGAGTCCAGGTCGGGGGTGTTGCCGAGCTTCTCCTCGGCGAAGAGTCCCGCCTCCACGCGGCGCGCGAGGTCCACTTCCTCGGCGGCGGTGAGCAGCGGGATCCTGCCTATCTCGCGCAGGTACTGGCGGAAGAGGTCGGCGGAGGGGCCCGATCCGCCGGTGTCGTCCCGGGTGCGGGAGCGGGGTCCGGGTCGTTCGGGCTCGATCAGTTCGAGGACCTCGGGTTCGTCCGGCTCGGTCTCGTGCGGCTCGGTCTCGTCCGGCGCCGCCCCGTCCCGGACCGTCCCGTCGGGGACCGCCTCGTCCCGCACCGTCTCGTCCACCGGTTCGTCCCTCGCCTCGGACTCGGGGACGCCGACCGCGGCGGGCGCGTCGGCGGCGGGGCGGCTCACGTTCACGGTCAGGGTCTGGGTCTGCACGAGGGCGACCTCCAGGGCTCCGAGGACGGGGGCACCGCACCTCAGTGTGGGGTAAGACACATCGCCGCCACGAGGGGTGTGCGAGCACTTTCTGAGTCCGGTGCGTGACCGGATGGTTACCCCCCGGCGGCAACCCCGATGCGGATCGGACGCATGTCCGAGATGATCGACATCATGTCTTCGCACGGAACCTACGAAACGCACGTGACGGTCCGCTGCCCGGACGCGCGGGAGTTGGCCCGGCTCGAATCCTGGGCCGACGCGCGGGAGTTGAGGGTCACCCACCCCCGACAGACCCGCGGTCGTCCCTCCTGCCAACCGATGCTGACGCTGCCCGACCGCACGGGGCACGAGCGGCTGGTGCCCCAGTTACGGGCGGCCGGCTTCCACCCGATCAGGGTCAAGATCGAGACGGTGCCCTGGACCACGGACCTGCCCGGCCCGGGCGGCGGGTACTACGAGCACCACCTGAGACTGCTGCTGCCGGACGCGTACGACCACGGGGCGCTGGAGGCGCTGGTGGTCCCGCACGGGGCGCACCTGTCCGCGCACTCCCGGCGGGCCCCGTCCGGGACGCCGGACGGCCAGGAACGTTTCGTCACCCAGCGCTGCCGGGGCTCGGCCTCGCGGGCGACGGCCGCCTGCGACACCCTCATCGCGGAGCTGGTGGAGGCGGGGTACGAGATCGGCTCGGAGGAGAGGGAGTTCGTGCTCTACGACAGCGACCTGTCGGTGGAGGAGCTGTGGACCGGGGGGCGGGACGACGGGCGGGGCGACGGGCGGGCCCCGACCGGCTGAGCCCGACGACCGTCCGGGCCCGACGGCCGCGCGCGGGGCGGGCCCCGCGCCCTCAGGCGGGCTCGACCCGGACCGCGCACACCTTGAACTCCGGCATCCGGGACACCGGGTCCAGGGCGTCGTTGGTGAGGCTGTTGGCGCGCCCCTCCCCCGGCCAGTGGAAGGGCATGAAGACCGTGTCGGCGCGGATCGCGTCGGTGATCCGGGCCGGCGCCACCGCGCGCCCCCGGCGGGAGGTGACGGCGAGCGGAGCTCCGTCGTCGACCCCGAGGCGGGCCGCGAGCCGGGGGTGCAGTTCCACGAAGGGTCCCGGGGCCGCGGCGTTGAGCTCGTCCACCCGTCGGGTCTGCGCACCGGACTGGTACTGGGCGACGACCCGGCCGGTGGTGAGCAGCAGCGGGTAGTCGGCGTCGGGGGTCTCGGCGGCGTCGCGGTGCGAGACGGGCACGAAGCGGGCCCGGCCGTCATCGGTCGCGAAGCGGTCCAGGAAGAGGCGGGGCGTGCCCTCGGAGCCGGTCGGGCAGGGCCAGAAGACACCCTGCTCGGCCTCCACGCGGGCGTAGGAGATGCCGGAGTAGTCGGCCGGTCCGCCCGCGGAGGCGCGGCGCAGTTCCTCGAAGACCTCCTCGGGGTCGGTGGGGAAGCCCTTCTCCACGCCCAGGCGGGAGGCGAGCCCGTGCAGCACGTCCAGGTCGCTCCGCACGCCGGGTGGCGGGGTCAGGGCGCGGCGGCGCAGCAGGACCCTGCCCTCCAGGTTGGTGGTGGTGCCGGTCTCCTCCGCCCACTGGGTGACGGGCAGGACCACGTCCGCGAGCGCGGCGGTCTCGGAGAGGACCACGTCGGCGACGGCGAGGAAGTCCAGGGAGCGGACGCGTTCCTCGACGTGGGCGGCGCGGGGGGCGGAGACCACCGGGTTGGAGCCCATGAGGAGCAGGGCCCGTACGTCGGTGCCCAGGGCGTCGAGGAGTTCGTAGGCGCTGCGGCCGGGTCCGGGCAGGCCGGCGGGGTCGACGCCCCAGACGCCGGCGACGTGGGCGCGGGCGGCGGGGTCGGTGAGCTTGCGGTAGCCGGGGAGCTGGTCGGCCTTCTGGCCGTGTTCGCGGCCGCCCTGGCCGTTGCCCTGGCCGGTGAGGCAGCCGTAGCCGGAGAGGGGGCGTCCGGCGCGGCCGGTGGCGAGGCACAGGTTGATCCACGCGCCGACGGTGTCGGTGCCCTTGGACTGCTGCTCGGGGCCGCGCGCGGTGAGGACCATCGCGGACTCGGGGGCGCAGAACAGCTCCACGGCGCGGCGCAGCCGGGGTACCGGGACGCCGGTCAGGCGCTCCACCAGCTCGGGCCAGTGGGCCATGGCGGCCGCGCGGGCTTCCTCCCAGCCGGTGGTGCGGGTGGCGATGAACTCCGTGTCGGTGCGGCCCTCGGCGACCACGAGGTGCAGCAGGCCGAGGGCGAGGGCCAGGTCGGTGCCGGGGCGGGGGGCCAGGTGCAGGTCGGCCTGTTCGGCGGTGCGGGTGCGGCGGGGGTCGACGACGATCAGGGTGCCGCCGTTCGCCTTGAGCTCGGTGAGGAAGCGCAGGGCGGGGGGCATCGTTTCGGCCAGGTTGGAGCCGACGAGGATCACGCAGCCGGTGCGCGGGACGTCCTCCAGGGGGAAGGGCAGGCCGCGGTCGAGGCCGAAGGCCCGTTGGTGCGCGGCGGCGGCCGAGGACATGCAGAAGCGGCCGTTGTAGTCGATCTGCGAGGTGCGCAGGGCGACCCGGGCGAACTTGCCGAGGGCGTACGCCTTCTCGTTGGTCAGTCCGCCGCCGCCGAACACGCCGACGGCGTCGGGCCCGTGGACGCGGGCGGTGCGGGCGAGGCCGGCGGCCACGGCGTCGAGGGCCTCCTCCCAGCCGGCCGCTACGAGCGGCCCGCCGGCGTGGGTGCGCACGAGCGGCTCGGTCAGGCGCACGCGGGAGGAGAGCACGGCGGGCGCGGTGCGTCCCTTGCCGCACAGCGCGCCCCGGTTGACGGGGAACTCCGTCCGCTCCTCGACCGTGACGCCCGTACCGTCCGGCGCGGGGCGCAGGTTCATCCCGCACTGGAGCGCGCAGTACGGGCAGTGCGTGGCGGTGACGCCGGGGGCGGGGGCGGAGTGCGGGGTGGGCATGCGTCCAGCGTGCGACGCGGGTGTTACGCGGGCCGCGCCGGCGCGTTACGGCCAGGGGTGCGCGACCTCAGCACGCCCACCCCCGCCCGGTGAGGCCCCACCCCACCCCACCCCGCGCCGCGCCGGCCCGGCCCGCCCGTCGGGCGGGGCACCCCCGCGGAGCGGCCGCGTCCGGCCGTCGCCGAGGGTGGCGCCGGCCCCGGTCCGGGGGCGCGGCGCCCGCTGCCCGGGGCCGACCTCGGCCGACGCCATGCGCGAGACCATGCGCCGGCGCCGCGGTGGCGCGGGGGCGGTGGCTCGGCCCGGCGGCGAGGGCCCGGCGCTCGGGCCCGGTGGCACGGCCCGGTGGCGCGGCCCGGCGCTCGGGCCCGGTGGCTCGGGCCCGGTGGCGCGGGGCGGGTCACTGCCCCGTGAGGTGCCGTACCGTCAGGCCCGCCGTCCAGCCGCCGTCCACGGCGAGCTCCGCTCCCGTCACGTACCCGGCGGCGTCGGAGAGCAGGAAGGCGACGGCGGCGGCTATCTCCTCGGGCACCGCGACGCGTCCCAGCGGGGCGCCGGGGTAGTTGCCCTCGCCGGTCCGGATCCCGACCGGGGCGGTCATCGGGGTCAGTGTCATCCCGGGGTGGACCGAGTTGACCCGGATGCCCGCCTCGGCGAGCTCGACCGCCCCGATCTTCGACAGCCCGCGCACCCCCCACTTGGAGGCGCCGTACCCGGCGGTGAGGGCGAGCCCGGTGAGACCGGCGGCGGAGGAGATGTTGACGATCGACCCGCCGCCGTTCGCCCGCAGCAGCGGGATCGCGGTCTTGATCCCGATGAAGACGCCCACCAGGTTGATCTCGACCACCCGGCGGAAGTGCTCGACGCTCTCGTCCTCCAACAGCCGGCCGGTGGCGACGCCCGCGTTGTTCACGAGGCCGTCGATCCGCCCGAACTCCGCCACGGCGTGGGCGAGGGCGGCGTCCCAGTCGGCCTCGCTCGTCACGTCGTGTCGCAGGAAGCGGGCCGCTTCCCCGAGTTCGGCGGCCGTCTTCGCGCCCTCCGCCTCCAGCACGTCGGTGATCAGCACCCGGCCGCCCCCGTCGACGACGGCCCGCGCGGCCGCCGCGCCCAGTCCGCGGGCCCCTCCGGTGACGACGACGACCTTGCCGCTCAGATCCACCACAGCCACGGTTCCACACCCCTGCCACAGACACTTCGACATATGACTAATCGGCATACGCCGATCGCCGCGCGTCAGTGTGCCAGAGCCGCCAGCACCCGCGACACCCCCTCCTCCTTCGGTCCCAGGAACCGGGGGCTCGGCTCGAAGGCCGCGTCCAACGCCGCCTTGCCCGCCGCGAAGACCTCGCGGACGCCGCCGTAGTACCAGGTCGCGTCGTGCACGTCGGCGACACCAACCCCGAACGACTCCACGCCCGCCGCCTGGCACAGCGCGACGGCCCGGCGTATGTGGAAGCCCTGGCTGATCAGGATCGCCCGGTCCACCCCGAAGATCTCCCGCGCCCGTACGCAGGAGTCCCAGGTGTCGAACCCCGCGTGGTCACTGACGATCCGGTCCTGCGGCACCCCCCGCTCCCGGAGGTACGTCCGCATCGCGTCGGGCTCGTCGTACTCGACGCGGCTGTTGTCCCCGGTGACGAGGACGACCTTCACCCGGCCCGCGCGGTACAGCTCGACGGCCGCGTCCAGCCGGTCGGCCAGGTACGGGGTCGGCCGGCCGTTCCACAGCCCCGCCCCGAAGACCACCGCGACCTCCGCCGCCGGCGCGTCGGCGGTCGTGCGCAGCCGGTCCGCGGCCACCGCGTGCGTCCAGGCCGAGGGCAGCAGCGCCAGCACGCACCCCGCCATCACCAGCCGCACCGCCCGCCGGCGGGCCCGCACGCTCCGCGGCAGCCGGGGGCGCCACCACGCGCCGCCCCGCTTCCCCTCCGACTCCCCCATGACCCGTCCCCCCTCGCTCCCCGCCACGCACACCGCGCGACACCCGCACGCCCGACACCTCGACATCACACGCGCCCTTCGCACGGATTGACGAACCGGCCCCGACCCGCAGTTCCCCGCCCCCGGCCTTTCACCCGTACGAACGACCGAGTGAGCAGGAGGAAAAGACCCGTCACCCCACCGCAACGCCCCCGCAACCTGGCCCCCTCAGGATCGATCCATGACGGAGCCGGTGCACCCTCCCGAAGCCCCTTCCCCCGCCTTCCCCGCCCTCCCCTTCGGCAGCGCGGCCGAGCTGCTGACCCGGATAACCGACCAGCTCGGCACCCAGCTCAGCGGCCTGCGCCCGCCACGCGCCCGGCACCACGGAGCCCACCCATGCAGCCCACCCTCGTCGCCGTGGCACACGGCAGCCGCGACCCGCGCGCCCTCCCCGCCGTGCTCGCCCTCCTCGAACGCGTCCGCGAGCTGCGCCCGCGCCTCGACGTCCGCCTCGGACACGTCGAGCTGAACGCGCCCCTGCTCGCCGAGACCCTGGACGGCCTGTCCGCGGAGGCGGAGGCGGACGCCCGCACCGGCCGCCGACCGGACCGCGCCCCCGACGCGGTGCTCGTCCCCCTCCTCCTCGGGCGCGGCACCCACGTCAAGCGGGACCTCCCCGCCGGCGCCGCCCGGGCGGCCCGCCTGCGCACGCGGGTCGCGGCCCCCCTCGGCCCCCACCCGCTGCTCGTCGAGGCCCTCTTCGAGCGCCTCCTGGAGGCCGGTTGGACCCCGGGCACCGCGGTTGTCCTGGCCGCCGCCGGATCCCGCGACCCCGACTCCGCGGCCGACACCCGGCAGGCCGCCGCCCTGCTGTCCGAACGCCTCGGCGGGGTCGCGGTGCTCCCCGGCTACGCCTCCGCGGCGACGCCCGGCGTACCGGAGGCGGTGCGCGCGCTGCGCGCCGCCGGCCACCACCGGGTCGCGGTGGCCTCGTACTTCACGGCGCCGGGCCGGTTCGCCACCGCCTGCGCCGCCGCCTCACCGGGGCCCGCCTCCGCCCCGCTCGGCGCCCACCCGGCCCTGGCCCGCCTCGTCCTGCGCCGCTACGACGAGGCCCTGGCCCGGATCCGCAACCCGCGTGTACCGGCCGTCGCCGCCCTCGCGTAGCCGACCGGACAGCTCCCGGTCGCCCGGAATGTCGGCGGCTGCGGTTACCGTCGGAGCATGGAAGGCACCCCGCACGCTCCCGCCTACGACTCCTACGACCCGGCCGCCACCGAGCGGTTCGCCGCCGAGCCCGACAAACGGCCCGGCCGCACCGCCTTCCAGCGGGACCGCGCCCGCGTGCTGCACTCCGCCGCGCTGCGCCGCCTCTCCGGGAAGACCCAGGTCGTCACCCCGGGCACCCGCTCCTACGACTGGGACGCGAGCCCCCGCACCCGACTGACGCACTCCCTGGAGTGCGCCCAGGTCGGACGGGAGCTCGGCGCGGCCCTCGGCTGCGATCCCGACCTGGTCGAGGCGGCCTGCCTCTCCCACGACATGGGCCACCCGCCCTTCGGGCACAACGGCGAGGAGGCGCTCAACGAGTTCGCCGCCGACTGCGGCGGCTTCGAGGGCAACGCCCAGTCGCTGCGCCTGCTGACCCGGCTGGAGCCCAAGCGGTTCGTCCCGGACCCGGCGACCGGCTCCCTGGTCAGCGTCGGCCTCAACCTCACCCGCGCCAGTCTGGACGCCGCCACCAAGTACCCGTGGGCGCGCGGCGGGCACCCCACGGACCCCGGCTCGGTCAAGTTCGGCGCCTACGAGGACGACCTGCCCGTCTTCGAGTGGCTGCGGCGGGGGGCGCCCGCCGACCGCAAGTGCTTCGAGGCCCAGGTCATGGACTGGTCGGACGACGTGGCGTACTCCGTGCACGACTTCGAGGACGGCCTGCACGCCGGGCACATCGACCCCAACCTGCTGTTCGCCGAGCCGGAGCTCAGCGCCATCTGGCAGGTCGCCATCGGCCGCTACGTACCCGCCGACACCGACCCCGAGGAGCTGCGCGAGGCGCTCGACCGGCTGATGGAGGAGGAGTGGTGGCCGCACGGCTACGACGGCTCCGCCGTGGCCCAGGCCCGCCTGAAGGACGCCACCAGCCAGCTGATCGGCCGGTTCTGCCTGGCGGCGGAGAGCGCCACCCGCGAGGCGTTCGGTTTTGGCCCCCTCACCCGGTACACCGCCGAGCTCGTGGTCCCGCGCGCGGCCCGCAACGAGTGCGCCGTCCTGAAGGCCGTCGCCGACCTGTACGTCATGCAGCGCGACGAGCAGGAGCGGTTGCGCGCCGACCAGCGCGTGGTCCTGGCCGAATTGGCCGAGGCGCTCAGTGCCCGCGCGCCCGAGGGGCTGGACCCGCAGTTCCGGGCGATCTTCGACGCCGCGCCGGACGACCGGGCCGCGAAACGCGCGGTCATCGACCAGATCGCCTCCCTCACCGACGCCTCCGCCCGCTCGCTGCACGCCCGCCTCACCCGACGCCCGCGACGCGCCGAAGGGTGAGCCGATCGGGCCACTCCCCCTTCACGCGGCAGGCTGGGTGCGGGACGCTCGCATGTGGTCGCATGTGGCGGAGAGGTTATGAGGAGGCATCAGGTGGTCGACGCACACCAGACGTTCATCATCGTCGGCGCGGGGCTGGCCGGGGCGAAGGCAGCCGAAACCCTGAGGTCCGAGGGGTTCACCGGCCGGGTCATCCTGATCGGCGACGAGCGCGACCATCCGTACGAGCGCCCGCCGCTGTCCAAGGGCTACCTGGTGGGCAAGGAGGACCGGGACAGCGTCTTCGTCCACAAGCCGTCCTGGTACGCGAGCGCCGACATCGAACTGCACCTGGGGCAGCCGGCCGTCCACCTGGACCGTGACGCCAAGACGGTCCGGCTGGGCGACGGCACCCTGCTGCACTACGACAAGCTGCTGTTGGCCACCGGCGCCGAACCGCGCCGGCTGGACATCCCCGGCACGGGCCTGGCCGGGGTCCACCACCTGCGCCGGCTCGCCCACGCCGAGCTGCTGCGCAAGGCCCTGACCTCGCTGGGCCGCGACAACGGCCACCTGCTGATCGCGGGAGCCGGCTGGATCGGCCTGGAGGTCGCCGCCGCGGCCCGCGGCTACGGCGCGGAGGTCACCGTCGTCGAGCCGGAGGCCGGCCCCCTGCACACGGTGCTCGGCCCGGAGGTCGGCCGGCTCTTCACCGACCTGCACACCGAGCACGGGGTGCGCTTCCACTTCGGCGCCCGGCTGACGGAGATCATCGGGCAGGACGGCATGGTGCTGGCGGCCCGTACGGACGACGGGGAGGAGCACCCGGCGCACGCGGTGCTCGCCGCGATCGGGGCGGCCCCGCGCACCGCCCTCGCCGAGACCTCCGGGCTGGCCCTGGTCGACCGGGAGCACGGCGGCGGCATCGCCGTGGACGCCTCGCTGCGCACCTCCGACCCGGACGTGTTCGCCGTCGGGGACGTGGCGGCGGCCCACCACCCGACCCTCGGGACCCGGCTGCGGGTCGAACACTGGGCCAACGCCCTGAACGGCGGACCGGCCGCCGCGCGGGCCATGCTGGGGCGGGAGGTCTCGTACGACCGGGTCCCGTACTTCTTCTCCGACCAGTACGACGTGGGCCTGGAGTACTCCGGGCACGCCCCGGCGGGCGGCTACGACCAGGTGCTGATCCGGGGTGACGTGGCCAAGCGCGAGTTCATCGCCTTCTGGCTGTCGGACGGCCGGGTCCTGGCGGGAATGAACGTGAACGTGTGGGACGTCACCGAGCAGATCCAGGCCCTGATCAGGTCGAAGACCCCGGTGGACCGGGAAAAGCTGGCGGATCCCTCCGTTCCGCTTTCGGCGTTGGTGCCGGCTGAGGGGGCCTGACGGGTTTGTCGGCGCCCGGCCGTAGAATTCACGCGTGGCAGGACGGATCAACGACGACGACGTGAAGGCGGTACGGGACGCGGTCCCGATCGACGCCGTGGTCTCGGAGTACCTCCAGCTGCGCAACGCCGGCGGCGGCAACCTCAAGGGCCTGTGCCCCTTCCACGACGAGAAGTCCCCGTCCTTCCAGGTCAGCCCCAGCAAGGGCTTCTACCACTGCTTCGGCTGCCAGGCGGGCGGGGACACCCTCGACTTCATCATGAAGATCGACCACCTCTCCTTCTCGGAGGCGGTCGAGCGCCTGGCCGGTCAGGCCGGCATCACCCTGCGGTACGAGGAGGGCGGCTACACCGCCGGCACCAGCGGCCGCGGCGAGCGGATCCGCCTGGTCGAGGCCCACAAGGCCGCCGCCCTCTTCTACGCCGACCAGCTCGGCGGCGCCGAGGCCGAGATCGCCCGCCGCTTCCTGGCCGAACGCGGCTTCGACCAGGCCGCGGCCAACCACTTCGGGGTCGGCTACAGCCCGGCCGGCTGGGACCACCTCACCCGGTTCCTGCGCGGCAAGGGCTTCTCCGACAAGGAGCTGATCCTCTCCGGCCTGGCCCAGGACAGCCGCAGCGGCAAGCCCATCGACCGCTTCCGCGGGCGGCTCATGTGGCCGATCCGGGACATCAGCGGCGAGGTCGTCGGCTTCGGCGCGCGCAAACTGCGCGACGACGACAACGGCCCGAAGTACCTGAACACGCCCGAGACGGCGATCTACAAGAAGTCCCAGGTCCTGTACGGCATCGACCTGGCGAAGAAGGAGATCGCGAAGACCTCCCGCGCCGTGGTCGTCGAGGGCTACACCGACGTCATGGCCTGTCACCTGGCCGGCGTCACCACCGCCATCGCCACCTGCGGCACCGCCTTCGGCGGCGACCACATCAAGATCCTCCGCCGGCTGCTGATGGACAACGCGACCGCCGAGGTGATCTTCACCTTCGACGGTGACGCGGCCGGACAGAAGGCCGCGCTGCGGGCGTTCGAGGACGACCAGAAGTTCGCGGCGGAGACCTCCATCGCGATCACCCCCGGCGGCATGGACCCGTGCGACCTGCGTCTGGCGCAGGGGGACGCGGCCGTGTCCGGCCTGGTGGAGTCGCGCACCCCGCTGTTCGAGTTCGCCCTGCGGCACATCGTGGCCCGGCACAACCTGGAGAACCCGGCCGGCCGCGCCGCCGCGCTGGACGAGGCGGCGCCGGTCGTCGCGAACATCAAGAACATCGCCATCCAGCACGAGTCGGCCGTCCAGCTCGCGGGGATGCTCGGCATCCGCGACGAACAGTTCGTCGTCAAGCGCGTCGCGCAGCTGGCCCGCTGGGCCCGCGAGCGGGGCCGGCAGCCCGAGCAGCAGGGCCGGGGAGCCTCCCGCACCCCCGAAGCGGCCGCCGCCCCGCCGGCCGCGCCCGCCGGCGGCCCCGCGCTGAACCTGCGCAGCCCCGCCCACCGCACCGAGCGCGAACTGCTCAAGCTGGCGCTCCAGCGACCGGCCCTGGTCTCCCCGACCTTCGACGCGTACGGCATCGACGAGTTCACCGCCCCGCCCTACGCGGCGGTCCGCCAGGCCATCCAGGACGCGGGCGGCGCGGCCCAGGACACCGACGACTACCTGGTCCGCGTCCGCGCGGCCGCCCCGAACGACACCGTCCGCGCCCTGGTCACGGAGCTGGCGGTGGAGGCCATCCACGCCAAGACGGTGGACGAGGTGTACGCGGGGGTCCAGCTCGTCCAGGTCCGCCTGCGCGCCGTCGACCGCCGCGTCCACGAGATCCAGGGCACCATGTCCCGCCTCGGCCCCCAGGCCCCGCCCGAGCAGCACGCGGCGGTCCAGGAGGAGCTGTGGGTCCTCCAGCAGTACGGCCGCCGGCTGCGCAACCGCGGCGCCGAAGGGCTCTAGGGCCTGTCGTCAAAATCCCGTCTGCCCCGCAACGCCCGGCACGCGCTCTCGCCGCACCGGGCGAAAGACCGAGTACGTCCAGTACACGGGCTTCCGCCCGGCACGCCGAGAGCACGCACCGGACGCCACGGGGCCGCCCTCCGGGCGACGACGGGAGTTTGACGACAGGCCCTAGGGCCCGGGATTCGGGCCCGGCCGGTGGTGCCAGTCGCCGCCCGGGATCTCGGTGCCCGTGCGGGCGAGGCGTCGGGCCACGGGGGCTGCCGCCACGTAGACCCAGGCCCGCACCCGACTGCCGTCGGGGCGGACGGCCTCGCGCGCGACCCGGTCGTAGACGTTGTCCGACCGTTCCGGACCCGCGTACTCCTCCAGCAGGTCGAGGGCGACCAGCAGGTCCGCGTAGGCGCCCGGAGCGGCCGTGATCAGCTCCCCGGCTATCGCGGAGCCGGGCCGCTCGACGGCGTACGGGTAACCGGGGCCCTCGTAGAGCACCGCGTCCGGCAGCAGCGCGGGTTCCTCGACGGCCGTCCGGCCCCGCAGGAACAGGTCGTGGTTGACCTCGCCGGGCCGCAGGGTGCCGTAGACGAAGAACGGCAACACCTCGAACGCGCCGGATCCTGGCCGATCGGCCGATGTCACGGGGCCCTCCCTCGACGAAGACTGGACAGTCGCAGGTCGGGCCGCGCGGCCCGTCCTGCCTGCGCACCACCACGGTACGCACCGCCGTCTCCGACCCCACGGTTGCCCGCCCCATGACCCGTCCGCCCCGCTTCCCGACCGCCGCGGCGCCGCTCTGCGCCCTCGCCCTGGCCATCGGCTCCGGTGTCGCCGGCTGCGCCTCACCCGGGGGGCTCGCCGCCGGCGAACCCGCCCCGCCGGTGTCCGCGCAACCGCGGCCCGAGGCCCTGTGGCCCGCCTGGGCCCAGGAGTCCCCCCACGCGCCCGGCGCCGAGACCGCGACCCGGCAACCACCCCCGGCGGCCCTGAAGGACGGCCCCCGCGTGGGGCCCGGGGGCCTCGCGGCGGTGGACCCGCTGGCGGTCGTCCGAGCGGACCGGCGGATGCGGCCCTACCTCGGCAAGGGCACGATCGACGCGCCGGGCCGGGTCGGCGTACGCCCGGCGGTCCTCCTCGACCTGACCGGCGACGGACACGAGGAGCTGGTCGTCGCCGCCGACACCGAGACCGGCCGGACGGCCCTGAGCGTGTACCGGGCCGACGGCGAGCGCGTCGTGCCGATCCTGTTCACCCTCGGCCGCCGGATGGCCGCCGACTCCATCGGCCGGGACCTGCTGGTGCGCACCGCCGCCGACGACGGCTCCGAGCAGGCCGTCCGCTTCCACTGGGACGGGCGACGGATGACGGTCGTCAGCGACGAACGGCGCTGGAACAAGGACCTGTCCCCCGCCCCGGGCGCGAGTTCGGGCGCGCGGGCGGGCGCGGCCTCGGAGAGCGAACGGTGAGACTGCCCCCGGCGCTCCGGCGCGGCCCGTTCCGGGGCTTCGGCCTGCGCGGGAAGATCGCCGTACTGCTGGCCGTCGGCTGCTCGTTGGTCGCGGTCACCATCGGCGTGCTGATCCACGAGGCCCGGGTGGGCCAGGTCGCGGACGCGGCCCGCAAGGGCGCGATCGAGCAACTGGTGCGCGTACGGCAGGTCTACGAGCTGACCGGCCGGCTCGACCCCGACAAGGTCGGGGAGGCCGACGCCCGCATCGACTGCCCCGGCACGCCCGAGCCCCTGCGCGAGGCGGCCCTCGCGGGTCGTCGCACCACGTACCTGGACCTGGAGGGGCCGCACCCGACGGTGTGGGCGGCGCGGCCGGTGGGCGGCGAACACGTGCTGTCGGTACGGCAGTCCCTGGCCGCCGAGAAGGCCGAACTGGCGGAACTGGACGGCCGGCTCGTGGTGTTCGGGACCGCGGTGGTGGCCCTGGCGGCGGTCGGCGGGGCGTTGATGGCCGGCCGGCTGAGCAAGGACCTGCGGACGGCCGCCGAGACGGCCCGGCGGATCAGCGCGGGCGACCTGGACGCGCGGATCGGGCCCTCCGGGGTGCCGGGCACCCGCGACGAGGTGGCGGCGCTGTCCTCGGCGGTCGACACGATGGCGGCCAGTCTCCAGGGGCGGTTGGAGGCCGAGCAACGGTTCACGGCGGACGTGGCGCACGAGTTGCGGACCCCGCTGACGGGGCTGCACACGGCGGCGGAACTGCTGCCGGCGGGGCGGCCGACCGAGCTGGTCCGGGACCGGGTGGCCGCGCTGCGGACGCTGACGGAGGACCTGTTGGAGGTGGCCCGGCTCGACGCGAACCGGGAGGAGGCCCGACTGGAGGCGCACCGGCTGGGGCCGCTGGTGCGGTCGGCGGTCCGGCGTTCGGGGGTGACGGCGGAGGTGTCCGGCGGGGACGGGGCGTGGGTGCG
Source organism: Streptomyces sp. NPDC048606 (assembly GCF_040650855.1). NCBI lineage: Bacteria > Bacillati > Actinomycetota > Actinomycetes > Kitasatosporales > Streptomycetaceae > Streptomyces > Streptomyces sp. NPDC048606. The sequence continues at coordinate 94,209 of NZ_JBEZIB010000034.1, forward strand.
TACGGATGTCCGGCGGCTGGAGCGGATCCTGACGAACCTGCTGGTCAACGCGCGGCGCCATGGCGGCGGCCGGGTGTCGGTGGAGGTCGGGGGAGCCTCGGTGACGGTACGGGACCACGGCCCGGGATTCCCGGAGAGCCTGCTGCGCGACGGACCCCGGCGGTTCGTGACGGGTACGGCGGAGCGGGGCCAGGGCACGGGGCTCGGGCTGACCATCGCCTTCGGCCAGGCCCAGGTGATCGGTGCCGAGGTACGGCTGTCGAACGCGCCGGCGGAGTCGGCCCCGGCCCCGGGTCCGACCCCGTGGCCGCCCCCGGGCGGGGCGGATCCGGGCACGGCCGGGGCCGGCGCGGGCCGGGCGGCGTACGGCGGCGCGGCGGCGACGGTGACGCTCCCCGAGGCGACGGAACCCCCGCACGCGACCCCGTCGCTCGGGACGGGGTCGGCGGGTGCCCCCTCGCTCGGGAGGGCCTCGGCGGAGACCCCGTCGCTCGGAACGGCTTCGGCCGGGACCCCGTCGGCGGGTGCCCCGTCGGCCGGGACGGCTTCGACGGAGGCTCTGTCGGCCTCGGCGGGGGCCCAGTCGGCCCCGGCGGCCCCGGTCGAGGGTCGCCCCTGCGGAGCGGGTCCGGGCCCGGACCCGGGCGGGACGCCGTCGACCGGAGCGCCCGCGGTCGAGCCCGCGCGGGCCGCGCGCGGCGGCGGCTTCACCCGGACGGGGTGGGGGGACACGGATGCCGGATCGGGCCTCTGACGTGCGCTGACGTCGTCCCGGCGGGTGGCGCGGGGCCCGTTCCCGCGGTCGGTCGGCATGCGGAGTCGCGGCCCGCCGGTTTACCTCGGAACACGACCCCGTGTCCCCAGGAGTTCTGATGCGCCGCAGTACCGCCCACGTGCTCACCGCCACCGCGTTGACCGTCGCCGCGTTCGCCGGCCCGGTCGCCGGAGCGGTGGCCGCCGCGGACCTCGGCATGGCCGCGGGCTTCTCCCCCGGGGACTTCGCCAAGCTGGAGGTCTGGCCGAAGAACGCCGCCGGCGGGGTCACCGTCACCGTGAGCACCACCGCCTGCGGATCGGGCTCCCTCGCGGAAGGTGACGCCACCACGGTGGGCGGCGGCCGGTTCAAGCTGACGCCAGGTGCCCACAAGGAACAGGTGACGGGGCGGTTCCAGGTCTCGCACCACGTCCGGCCCGGCACCTACGGCATCGGCGCGACCTGCGCGAACGGCAAGTTCGCCACCGGCGACCTGGTCGTCACCGAACGCGGCCCGCAGGGCCCCGTTCGCACCGGGGTGGGTGGTGGGACGACCACCACCACCGACCCCGCCATGATCGCGGCGGGGGTGGCCCTGTTGGCCACCGCCGCCGCGGGCGGTACCTGGCTCATGCGTCGCCGGGCGAGCGGCACGCCGAGCTGACGGGCGCCCACCGCGGCCCGAGCCGCGGTCCGACCGGTACCGTCCCCCGTCGCCCGCCCCGCGAGGTCCCCCCCGTTCGCGGGGCCGGGCGACGGCCACGTCCCACACGAAGTCCCACGCACCGAGTCCCACGTACGCCACGACGAGGGGGCACCCATGGCAACCTCCGGCCGCGCGGGGCTGGTCGCCCTCGCCGCCTGCGTCGGCGTCTGGCTCGTCAACAGCGGCTCGGGCGAGACCGTCCGGCCCCCGCTGCCCTCGCCGGCCGAGGCGCTGAGCGGGCAGGCCTCGTACGCCGCGAGCATCGATCCGCTGCCCGGCTCGCCGCCCGTCCGGATCAGGATCCCGTCCCTGCGCGTCGACGCGCCGCTGGCCGGGCTGGGTCTGGAGCGCGACGGCAGCCTCGAAGTGCCGCCGCCCGCCCGGGCCGACCTGGCGGGCTGGTACCGCGACGGCACCACGCCGGGCGCGTCGGGCACCGCCGTGGTGGCGGGCCACGTCGACGACGCCGGCGGCCCGGCCGTGTTCTACCACCTGGGGGCGCTGCGGCGCGGGGCCTCGATCGAGGTGGCGCGCGAGGACGGGCGGACGGCCGTGTTCACCGTGCACGCGGTCGAGGTCCACGACGCGCGCGCCTTCCCGGACGAGCGGGTCTACGGACCTTCACCGCGCGCGGAGCTGCGGGTGATCACCTGCGGCGGCGGCTTCTCCCCGCGCACCGGCTACCAGGGCAACGTGGTGGTCTTCGCACACCTCACGGGGACGTACTGACGAGCCCGCGGCCGGCGCCCGCCACCGGCTACCCCCACTGTTCGAAGCCGAGCTTCACGACGAGGGCGCCGACCACCGTGAGCAGCACGCCCCGGACGAACCCGCTGCCCTTCTTGAGCGCCATCCGGGCGCCGATCATGCCGCCCGCCAGGTTGAAGGCCGCCATCAGGGCGGCCAACTGCCACAGCACCATGCCCTGGTAGGCGAACATCGCGAGGGCGCCGGCGTTGGTGCACACGTTGACGATCTTGGCCGTCGCGGAGGCGGTGACGAGGTCGAGGTGGAGCAGGGCGGTGAGGGCGAGGACCAGGAAGGTGCCGGTGCCGGGGCCGATGAGGCCGTCGTAGAAGCCGATGCCGAGCCCCGCGAGGGCGATGGCGAGCACGACGCGCTGTCGGGAGACGGGCGAGGTGGACGGGGCGGTGCCGAATCCGGGCTTGAAGATCACCACCGCGCCGACCACCACGAGGACGGCCATGATCAGCGGGCGCAGGGCGTCCTTGCTGATCCCGCCGGCGAGCGCGGCCCCGCCCATCGAGCCGGCGAGCGCGGCCAGGCCGATCCGGACGGCGAGCTTCACGTTCACCGGGGCCTTGCGGACGTAGGTGACGGCCGCTCCGGTGGTTCCGACGATCGCCACCGCCTTGTTGGTCCCCAGTACGGCGGCGGGATGGGCGTTCGGCAGGCCGAGCAGCAAGGCGGGCAGGAGCAGCAGGCCGCCGCCGCCCACCACCGCGTCGATCCAGCCGGCCGCCGCGGCGGCCACGCACAGGACGATGATCATGGTCGTTGATATGTCAGGCACGGGCCGACCCTATGGACAAGATCCATGCAGGGCCCATCAATCTCCGGAAACTTGCGCAAAGGTTGAGCTTTGCCGGGCGGGCATCCGGTCCGGGGCCGGCGGAGCGGCCGGTTCCACCAGGGCGGTCAACGCACTCGCCGCCACCACACTGGCCAGCCCGAGCCCCGCCGCGAGCCGCCGCGCGGGCGGTACGCGCGACAGCGCGGCGGCCCCGACCCGCCAGGCGGGCTCCCGACGGGGCTTGCGGTGCCGGGACCCGGCCGGCCCGGTCGGGGTCACGGGCACGGGGACGTGGAGCGGGTGGCGCATGGACGCGGGGCCTCTCGTGAGGGCGTGGCGGGGGGAGGGCGCGGCTCCGGCCGGGGGATCGCGGAGCGCGGGGTGCGCACGGGCGCACAGACGGGTGGGTGCGGCTCCGGTCAGGCGGTGAAGCACTCGGAGTGGACGTGCGCGGCCGGCACCCCGGCCCGCAGCAGCGCCGTTCGGGTCGCCTCCGCCATCCCCGGCGGCCCGCACAGGTACACGTCGTGCTCCGCCAGGTCCGGCACCAGCGCCGTCAGGGCCCGCGGTGCCAGCGGGTCCCAGGCGGCGTCGGAGGGCCCGAGGAGGTAGTGCAGGCCGGCCTGCCGCCCGGCGGCGATGGCCTCCAGCTCGGCGCGCAGGACGAGGTGCTCCTCGGCCCCGGCGCGGTAGAGCAGGGTGAGGTCCCCGGGCCCGCCGGGCAGCGTCTCGAACAGGGCCCGCAGCGGGGTGATCCCGACCCCGCCCGCGATCAGCAGCACCTTGCCGCGGGTGCGCCGGGCGGCCGTCAGCGCCCCGAACGGGCCGGTGGCCAGGACCCGCGTGCCGGGGCGCAGCCGCCGGATCCGCCGGGAGTGGCCGCCGAGCGCCTTGACGGTGATCCTCAGCCCTTCCTCGCCCACCGGGGCGGACAGCGAGAAGGGCAGGGCGGTGTACCAGAGCCGCCGCTGGAGGAAGCGCCAGCGCAGGAACTGTCCGGGCTCGGCGCGCAGCTCCGCGAGGTGCCTGCCGCGGATGACGACGGAGACCACCCCGGGCCCCTCGCCGCGGACCTCGGCGACCCGCAGCCCGTGCCGCAGGGCCTGGCGTACGGGGACCACGGCGCGGTACCAGATCAGGAGCACCGTCACGACGGCGTGGGCGAGGGACCAGAACCAGGCGACGACCGCCAGGTCGGGGCCCGCGAGCTGGTGCCAGAAGCCGAGGGCGGCGGCGACGTGGACGAGGAGGTGGACCCCGCGCCAGGTCTCGTGCGGGATCCGGCGGCGCACGGCGCGGGCGGAGGTCGCGCCGACCGCGACCAGCAGGGCCGTCGCGGCCGCGGCGGCGGCGAGCGCCGGGTAGCCGAGCAGGTCCCGGGCGGCCGAGAGCACGTCGACGCCCGCGTGGACGGCGTAACCGAGCAGGGCGAGGACGCCGTGGGCGAAGCAGAGCGTCAGGACGTGCCGGCCGATCCGCGCGTGCAGGCGGGCGAGCCGGTCGGCGCCCACCCCGTGTTCGACGGCGGGGATCCGGGCCATGAGGAACAGCAGGACGAGGATCCCGTAGCCGGCGAGGAGGCCGGTGAGGTGGGCGGCCGTGGCGAAGAGCGCGTCGAGCCGGGCCGACGGGCGCACCTGGGCCGCCCAGAGCAGGACCACCAGCCCCGCCCCGCACGCCGTCGCGCCCTCGACCCGCCCCGCCACATCTCGCATGGGGCCCACGCTAAGCGGCCCCGGACAGCTCCCGGCGGCCCTTAAGGCGGCCTTGAGGATGGCCTCACGGACGCTTAACCACGGCGCTGAGGTCGGCGTTCCGTCCGGGTAACAGGAGCGATCCCGAGGGGAAACAGCCGGGCCGCACGCTCGTGCCATGACCTCGAACCAGCGTGTGGTGGTGATCGGCGGCGGCCTGGCCGGCCTTCGGCTCGCCGCGCGGCTGACCGGCGCCGACACGGGCGCGGGCCACGCCGCCGGCGCCCCGGCCCCGGACGTGACCGTCCTCGGCGAGGAGACGCGTGCCCCGTACAACCGGGTGCTGCTCGCCGAGGTCCTCGCGGGCCGCTACGCGCCCGAGGTGATCGCGCTCCCCCACCCCGGCCCGACGTTGCGCCGGGGTGTGCGGGCGGTGCGCGTCGACCGCGCGGAGCGGCTGGTCCACTGCGACGACGGCTCCGTGGAGCGGTACGACACCCTGGTGCTGGCCACCGGGTCGAACCCGGTGCTCCCTCCGCTGCGCGGCCTGTTCACCCCGCGGGGCCGGGAACTGCCCGAAGGGGTGCACGCGTTCCGCACCATGGACGACTGTCTGGCGTTGGCGGCGGCCGTACGTCCGGGCGTGCGCGCGGTGGTGATCGGCGGCGGGCTCCTGGGGGTGTCCGCGGCCCGCGCGCTGACCGCCCGGGGCGCGCAGGTCGTCCTCGCGCAGCAGGCGGAGCGGCTGATGGAACGCCAGCTGGACGAGGACGCCTCGACGCTGCTGCACGCCCACCTGAGCGGCCTCGGCGTGGAGATCCACACCCGGTGCCGGGTCCGCGGCCTGATCACCACCGCCGACGCCCCCCGCACCACCGCCGCCACCGCCGGCACCGAAGCCCGCACCGGCCGCACCACCCCCACCCACACTCCCGCCCGCGCCGCCGAGGCCCCCGGCCGCCGCGAGGTGACCGGCGTGGAACTGGCCGACGGCTACCGGCTCGACGCCGACCTGGTCGTCCTCGCCTGCGGGGTGCGCCCCCGCGTCGGCCTCGCCCGGGCCGCCGGGATCGAGGTCCGCAAGGGCGTCGTGGTCGACGACCGGCTGCGCACCAGCGATCCCCGCGTCCACGCCATCGGCGACTGCGCCGAGCACGCGGGCCGGGTGTACGGACTGGCCGGCCCCGCCCTGGAGCAGGCCGAGGCCCTCGCCGCCCTGCTGACGGCGGCCCCCTACCCCACCGACCCCACCGATCCCGCCGACCCCACCGGCGGTCCGGGCCGGTCGGGCCCGGACCGGCCCGCGTACGGCGGCACCCGCGCCCTCACCCGCCTCACCCTCACCACCCTCACCCCCGACGGCCCCGGCCACTTCGACCTCGCCGCCTTCGGCGAACCGACGCCGCTCCCCGGCGACGACGTGGTCCGCCTCGCCGACGCCACCCGCCGCACCTACCGCAAGGTCGTCGTCCGCGGCGACCGGCTGGTCGGCGGGGTCCTGCTCGGCGAGCTCTCCACGGTGGGCGCGCTCGCCCGCACCTGGGAGGGCGACGAGACACCGCACGACCTGTTCCACCTGCTCACCGACGACGGAGGCCACTGAGATGACCGAGCCCCTGCCCGCGATCGTGTTGATCGGCCACGGCATGGTCGGCCAGCGCTACCTGGAGGCGCTCGCCGAGCGCGGGGCCACCGCCACGCACCGCGTCACCGTGCTCTGCGAGGAATCCCGCCCGGCCTACGACCGCGTCCACCTGACCTCGTACTTCTCGGGCAGCAGCCCCGAGGAGCTCTCCCTGACCCCGGACGGGTTCATGGAGCGCAACGGCATCGACCTGCGCCTCGGCGACCCCGCCGAGAGCATCGACCGCGACGCCCGCACCGTGACCTCCCGCTCCGGGCAGGTGTTCCCGTACGACGTCCTGGTCCTGGCGACCGGCAGCCACCCCTTCGTGCCGCCCGTCCCCGGCAAGGACGCCCCCGGCTGCTTCGTCTACCGCACCATCGAGGACCTCCTGGCCATCGAGGAGTACGCGAAGGGCCGCACCGGCGGCGCGGTCGTCGGCGGCGGGCTGCTCGGGCTGGAGGCGGCGGGCGCGCTCCAGGGCCTCGGGCTGGCCACCCGGGTCGTGGAGTTCGCCCCGCGCCTGATGCCCGTACAGGTCGACGAGGGCGGTGGCGCGGCCCTGCTGCGCACGATCGAGTCGATGGGCCTGACCGTGCACACCGGCGTCGGCACGCAGGAGGTCCTCACCGGCGAGGACGGCCGCGTCAGCGGCATGCGGCTCTCGGACGGCTCCACCGTGGAGGCCGACCTCGTCGTCTTCTCCGCCGGGGTCCGCCCCCGCGACCAGCTGGCCCGCGACTGCGGGCTTCAGGTCGGCGAACGCGGCGGGATCGGCGTCGACTCCCGCTGCCGGACCTCCGACCCGCGCGTCTACGCCATCGGCGAGTGCGCGCTGGCCTGCGACGGCCGGGTCTACGGCCTGGTCGCGCCCGGCTACGAGATGGCCGAGACCGCCGCCGAGGACCTGCTCGGCCGCGACAAGGAGTTCACCGGGGCCGACCTGTCCACCAAGCTGAAACTGCTCGGCGTGGACGTGGCCTCCTTCGGCGACGCGCACGGAGCCGCCCCCGACAGCCTGGACGTCGTCTGGTCCGACTCCCGCTCCGGGGTCTACAAGAAGCTCGTCGTCTCCCCCGACGGGGTCCTGCTCGGCGGCGTGCTCGTGGGCGACGCCGACTCCTACGGGCTGCTGCGCCCCCTGACCGGGAGCGTCCCGCCCGTCGCCCCCGAACAGCTGGTGCTGCCGGCCGGACTCGGGCCCGCCGCGCAACTGGGCCCGTCGGCCCTGCCCGACAGCGCGGTGATCTGCTCCTGCCACAACGTCACGAAGAAGGCCGTCACCGCCTGCTCGACGCTGCCCGAGGTCAAGAAGTGCACCAAGGCCGGCACCGGTTGCGGCAGCTGCCTCAAGGTGATCGGCCAACTCCTGCCGGCCGCCGTGGACAAGGGGCTGTGCGGCTGCTTCCCGTACACCCGTGCCGAGCTCTACGAGATCGTCCGCACCCGGCGACTGACCTCCTACCGGGAGATCCTCGACGGCCACGGTCGGGAGGCGGCGCGCGGCGGCGACGGCTGCGAGGTGTGCAAACCGACCGTCGGCTCCGTCATCGCCTCGCTCGCCCCCTCCCTGGGCGCCAGCGGCTACGTGCTCGACGGCGAGCAGGCCGCCCTCCAGGACACCAACGACCACTTCCTCGCCAACCTCCAGCGCAACGGCTCCTACTCGGTCGTCCCGCGGATCCCGGGCGGCGAGATCACCCCCGACAAGCTCATCGTGATCGGCGAGGTGGCCCGCGACTTCGGCCTCTACACGAAGATCACCGGCGGGCAGCGCATCGACCTCTTCGGCGCGAGCGTCGACCAGCTCCCCCGGATCTGGGCCCGCCTGGTCGACGCCGGGTTCGAGTCCGGGCACGCCTACGGCAAGGCCCTGCGGACGGTGAAGTCCTGCGTGGGGCAGACCTGGTGCCGCTACGGGGTCCAGGACAGCGTCCGCATGGCCATCGACCTGGAGCTGCGCTACCGGGGTCTGCGCGCCCCGCACAAGCTGAAGTCGGCGGTCTCCGGCTGCGCCCGCGAATGCGCCGAGGCGCAGAGCAAGGACTTCGGGGTCATCGCGACGGCGAGCGGCTGGAACCTCTACGTCGGCGGCAACGGCGGGGCCACCCCGCGCCACGCGGACCTCCTCGCACAGGACCTGTCCGACGCCGAACTGATCCGGCTCATCGACCGGTTCCTGATGTTCTACATCCGCACCGCCGACCGGCTGGAGCGCACCTCGACCTGGCTGGACCGGATGGAGGGCGGCCTCGACCACCTGCGGGACGTCGTCGTGCACGACTCGCTGGGGCTGTGCTCCGAGCTGGAGGCGCTGATGGCCGACCACGTCGCCCACTACCGCGACGAGTGGGCCGAGACCCTCCGGGACCCGGAGCGGCTGAGCCGGTTCGTGTCCTTCGTCAACGCGCCGGGCGCCCCGGACCCGACGGTGCGGTTCGTGCCCGAACGCGACCAGGTCAAGCCCGACCTGGCCGTCCTGACCGTCCTGCCCGTGGGAGGTACCGTCCGATGACCGTCGAACTGAAGCTGTCCGAGGGCTGGCTGACCGTGTGCGCGCTGTCCTCCCTCACGCCCGGGCGCGGGGTCGCGGCCCTGCTGCCGGACGGGAGCCAGGCCGCGGTGTTCGTCGACCGCGCGGGGCGCCCGTACGCCATCGCCAACCAGGACCCCTTCACCGGGGCGCACGTGCTCTCCCGGGGGCTGGTGGGCTGCGCCGAGGGTCGGCCCTTCGTGGCCTCGCCGCTGCTCAAGCAGCGCTTCGACCTGGAGTCGGGGCGCTGCCTGGACGACGAGGAGGTGGCGGTCCGGACGTATCCGGTGCGGACCGCCGCCGGCTCGTAGGGGCCGGGGGCCGGTCAGCCCTGGACCATCGCCGGGTCCATCCACATGATCTCCCAGGTGTGCCCGTCGAGGTCGTCGAAGGCGCGCCCGTACATGACGCCGTGGTCCTGCGCGGGACGGGGCTCCGTGGCCCCGGCGGCCAGGGCGCCGTCGACCAGGACGTCCACGGCGGCGCGGCTCTCGGCGCTGAGACACAGGAGCACCTGGGAGGTGGTCCGGGCGTCGGCGATGGCCTTGTGGGTGAAGTCCTTGTAGCGGGCCTCGGTGAGGAACATCGCGACGATGGTGTCGCTGATCGGCATGGAGGCGCAGTTCTCGTCGCTGAACTGGGCGTTGAAGGTGTAGCCGAGCTTGCCCCAGAAGGCCTTGGTCGCCTCCAGATCCTTGACGGGCAGGTTGACGAAGATCATGGTGGCGGACATTGCGGTCCCTCTTCCCTCGGTGTTCCGTGCACCCGGGTGTCGGGCGCTTTCGAGAGGTAGACCGGCCGCCGCGGAAGAACTCATCGGCGTTGGCGAGATTTCTTCGAAGTTTTTTCCGAGGGTCGGACACCGCAGGTCACAGGGGTGGTCGGAGGGCTCCGGGAGCTCCGTGGGGCCGCCGGGGCCGTCGGGGGCTGGTGGGGCCTCGGCAGGCCGCGGAGGGGCGCGCGTCCTGCCGAAGTCGTCGCGGGGGGATTGACCCCGCGCCGGTCGCTCCCGCGTCATGAGGAGTTGATGTGACGTCAACTCGACGCCTCTAGGTTCCTCGACGCGTGCGACCCCGCGCCCGACCGGACGCGGGGCTCCCCCTCCCTCAGGAGTGACCGTGGAACGTCGTACCTTCCTGCGCGGTGCCGTGATCGGCTCCTCGGCGGCCGCCTTCGGCGGCACCCTCATGCACGGGGCCGCCTACGCGGCGCCCGCCCAGCCCGGAGCGGGCCCGTACGGGGCGCTGGGCACGGCGGACGCGAACGGCGTCATGCTGCCGGCGGGCTTCACCAGCCGGGTGATCGCGCGCTCCGGCCAGACCGTCCCGGGCACCTCCTACTCCTGGCACAGCGCCCCCGACGGCGGCGCGTGTTTCGCCGACGGCTCGGGCTGGATCTACGTGTCGAACTCGGAGATCAACCCGAGCGGCGGCGCGAGCGCGATCCGCTTCGACTCCTCCGCGAACGTCACCGGCGCCTACCGGATCCTGTCGAACACGCGGCACAACTGCGCGGGCGGCAAGACCCCGTGGAACACCTGGCTGTCCTGCGAGGAGGTCAGTCGCGGCTTCGTCTACGAGACGGACCCGTACGGGGTGAACGCCTCCGTCCAGCGCCCGGCGATGGGCCAGTTCAAACACGAGGCGGCCGCCGCCGACCCGGTCCGGAAGGTGATCTACCTGACGGAGGACGAGAGCGACGGCTGCTTCTACCGCTTCGTGCCGACCACCTGGGGGAACCTGTCCTCGGGCACGCTCCAGGTGCTCAAGGCCTCCACCGCCACCTCGGGCTCCTTCACCTGGGCCAACGTCCCGGACCGCGACGGCTCGCCCACCGCCACGCGCAGCCAGGTGTCGGGCGCGAAGAAGTTCAACGGCGGCGAGGGCTGCCACTACGCGAACGACACCGTCTGGTTCACCACCAAGGGCGACAACCGCGTGTGGCGGCTGAACCTCGCGAACAGCACCTACGAGCTGGCCTACGACGACTCCCTCGTGCCCGGCGGCGCGGCCCCGCTGACCGGCGTGGACAACGTGACCGGGTCCTCGTACGGCGACCTGTACATCGCCGAGGACGGCGGCAACATGGAGATCTGCGTGATCACCCCGGACGACGTGGTGGCGCCGTTCCTGCGGATCACGGGGCAGTCCTCCTCGGAGATCTGCGGTCCGGCGTTCTCCCCCGCGGGCAACCGGCTGTACTTCAGCAGCCAGCGCGGTACGAGCGGCAGCTCCACCGGGGGCATCACCTACGAGGTCACCGGCCCGTTCCGGGTCTGAGGCCGGGCGGGGCGGCGGCGGGCCCTCAGGCGGGGCGGCGGGTGGCGGCCCTCGGGCGGGGC
>NZ_JBEZIB010000035.1:0-105081 GCF_040650855.1 Streptomyces sp. NPDC048606
CTGCGCGAGGTGGCCGCCGTCGGGGGGACGCTCCAGCTCGGCTTCATGCGGCGGTTCGACGCCGGGTACGCCACCGCGCGGGAGCTTGCTCCGGGTGGGCGATACTGGGTTCGAACCAGTGACCCCTTCGGTGTGAACGAAGTGCTCTCCCACTGAGCTAATCGCCCGGACGCACCGCAAACATTACCGCATGTCAGCGGTGCTCCATGACCACCCTCGGCGGGCTACTGGTCCTTGAGGTCCCACGGCAGTGTGAGGCCGTACTTCCACAGGTAGAAGCCGATCAACGCGGCCGCGATGGCGAGGCCCACGCTGGTCAGGATGATGTTGCGGCGGCGGACCTTGGGGTCCAGCGCCTTCTGCGCGGCCTCGCTCACCTTGCGCTTGGTCCACCGCAGGACGAGGTGGGCCCAGGCGAACTCGGTCGCCCAGATCGCGAGGCCGGCGAAGATCGCCACCCAGCCCGGTCCCGGCAGGACGAGCATGGCGATGCCGGCGCCGATGACGGCCAGGCCGACGATGAAGACGCCGACCTGCCAGCTGAGGTGCAGGCTGCGGTTGGCCTTGATGAAGGCGGGCGCCTTCGAGACGTGCGGCGTCTCTTCGGCGTCCGGTCCGGTGGTCGCGGACGCGTCGGTTCCGTGGTCACTCCCCGTATTCATGGAGCCGAATCTACCGGAGCCCGAAGCACACGTGAATGCCGGTTTGGATCCGCCGTCCGAGGGACCCAGAGGTCCGCAAAACGGTCAGAGGGGTTTACAACGGCACCGTAGGTGGCATGTCGATTTCGCCGACGTGCGAATCCCCGAGCGCACACTGAGCGAAAGGCCCTGGCGCTTATGAACACCACGGTCAGCTGCGAGCTGCACCTGCGCCTCGTTGTGTCGAGCGAGTCCTCACTGCCTGTTCCGGCGGGCCTGCGGTATGACACGGCCGACCCCTACGCCGTGCACGCCACCTTCCACACCGGCGCCGAGGAGACGGTCGAGTGGGTATTCGCCCGCGACCTCCTCGCGGAGGGTCTCCACCGGCCCACCGGTACCGGCGACGTCCGCGTCTGGCCGTCCCGCAGCCACGGTCAGGGCGTCGTCTGCATCGCCCTGAGCTCACCGGAGGGAGAAGCGCTGCTCGAAGCACCCGCCCGAGCACTCGAATCGTTCCTCAAGCGGACGGACGCGGCGGTCCCACCCGGGACCGAGCACCGGCACTTCGACCTGGACAAGGAGCTCTCCCACATCCTGGCCGAAAGCTGAGCCGGCCCCCACGAGTGCCTGACCGCTCGACACCGTCCGACTCGGGGCGACGGTGCGACGCGGACAACCACATACGGCTGTGCCGGCGCTGTCCTCACGGGAGCCACCCGCGAGGGCGGCGCCGGTGCGCTCGGCTCCCCCCGCGGCGGCAGGCGCTAGAGTCGGGCAACCGGTGGCGGCGACACGCCGCCGCAGGTCCGGCCTCCAGGGAGCGACTAGTGCAGATCCCCCACGACACCCGTCGCGCGCTCGACGTCGTCGTCGCGCTGGTGAACACGGCCGCCGAGCCGGACCAGCCCGACGGACTGTCCGACATCGGCGCGCTGCGCGGGTTCGTCCAGGAACACGCCATCAGCGACGTCGGCGAACTGGGCGCCCGCGACCTCGCCGGGGTGCGCGCGGTCCGCGGGAAGTTCGCCCAGGTCTTCGCGGCGCCCACGTCGCGCGCCGCCGCCTCGCTGATCAACGAGCTGGTCGCCACGGCCGGCACCACCCCCCAGCTGACCGACCACGACGGCTACGACTGGCACGTCCACTACTTCGCGCCGGGCGCCTCGGTGGGCGACCACCTCGCCGCGGACGGCGGGATGGCCCTGGCCTTCATCGTGGTCTCCGGCGAACAGGAACGGCTCCGCCGCTGCGAGGCCCCCGACTGCCGGCGGGCCTTCGTGGACCTGTCGCGCAACCGTTCGCGGCGCTACTGCGACAGCCGCACCTGCGGGAACCGGCTGCACGTGGCGGCGTACCGGGCGCGCCGCAAGGAGGCCGACGCCCACGAGGCGGACGTGCCCGCGGAGGGCTCAGAGCAGGTACAGGTCGTGCACGGCGGCGAGCAGCAGCAGGATCCCGATCACCCCTAGGAAGATCATCAGGGGCGGCTGGGAGAGCGCGAAGAGACAGCCCCGCCCTTCGTGGGCCAGAGGGGTCTCGGCGACGGGTACGGAAGCGGGAGCGGGGGCCGGCGGCTCACCCTGCGATGTGTCGAGCATGTCGGGGCGATGATCGCGCAGCCCGTGCCCGATCTCGCCCCAACACGCCATTTACGGGGCGGCAGTTCGCCCTCTCTCGTCGGTTCGGGTGGTTTCGCGCGGCTTCCCTTCCCGGGCGGCGCCCGGGTCGGCTATGGCAGCGGCTCCCGGCCTCAGATGCCGTGCTTCTTGAGGATGGCCTCGATGTCGGAGAAGTCGTCCGCCGGGGCCGTCGGGGCGGCGGCCGGCCGACCCCCGAGGGAGGGGGCGGAGGCGGCGGGAGCCACGGCCTCGCGACCCCGCCCGCGCCGGGCCGCCCCGGCCGCCGGGGCCTCCTTCGGCGCCCTGCCCAGAGCGCGGCGCTCGATGGTCCGGGCACCCGTGAACAGGAGCCAGGCCACGCCCAGCAGGCCGAAGCCGATCCACACGGTCGGCTTGAAGACGATCCCGGAGACCCACTCCACCAGGCCCGTCAGCACCAGGGCGACGGGGACGAGCGAGTAGGCGGCGATCCGCGTCGCGGCGAGGAACCGCCTGCGGTACGCGGTCACGGCGGCGATGCCCAGGCCCGCCGCGGACACCGCGGAACATATGGTCTCGGCGAGCATGCGGTCCTCCGGGGCTGGGCGGCGGGTGGTCGATCTGTCCCCATCCATCCTGCACCGGTCGCACCCGCCGCGGCCATGCCCGGGAGCGTCCCGGAGCGGATCTCCGGGACATCTCGGGGTCGGGCCTCCTCCCCAGGTCCCGGTCGGTGCGCCGACCCGGGCCCTGGGAGACTGTCCGCATGACCGATTCCCTGATCCTCGACGTCTGGTGCGAACTCCAGTGCCCGGACTGCCACAGCGCCCTGGACGACGTACGCGCCCTGCGGGCCCGCTACGGCGACCGGCTGGACATCCGGCTGCGCCACTTCCCGCTGGAGAAGCACAAGCACGCCTTCGCCGCCGCGCAGGCCGCCGAGGAGGCGCTGGAGCAGGGGCAGGGCTGGCCCTACGCGGAGGCCGTCCTGGCCAGGACGGCCGAACTCGGCGAGCGGGGCGAGGCCGTCCTGCTGGACGTCGCCCGTGAACTCGGCCTGGACGTCGAGGAGTTCGACACCGCCCTGATCGACGGCCGGCACATCCTGATCGTGGACGCCGACCAGGCCGAGGGCAAGGCCATCGGGGTGACCGGCACCCCGACCTACGTGATCGACGGCGAGCGCCTGGACGGCGGCAAGAGCCAGGAGGGCCTGCGCGCCCGCGTCGAGGAGATCGCCGACCGCCTCCTCGCGGGTTAGCGCCCCTCGCACGCCGCCCGCCGGGTCCCGGGCGGGGCGGCCGTCAGATGAGTTCCTTGGCGTAGTTGAAGCCGGTCGGGCGGTAGCCCAGCGCTTCGTACAGGCGCAGGGCCGGGGTGTTGCCGGCGAAGACGTGCAGGCCGAGGCGGCGCCGACCCGCGGCCAGGGCGACCCCTTCCGCGAGGAGCATCAGGGCGCGGCCGTGCCCCCGTCCCCGGTGCTCCTCGGCGACCGCCACGTCGTAGACGTACGCGTCCTCCCCCCGCGGCCCGGTCCAGACGTGGCCGACGGGCACCCCGGACACCTCCAGGACGGTGAAGGCCGTCCCGGGGGTGTCCAGGCCGTGCGCGAGCTGTTCGAGGTGGTCCGCGGCGGCCTTGACGCGGGCGGCCCCGGGGTCCATCCCGCGGGCGATCCAGCTGTCCGCGTACTCCTCCCGGGAGCGCGCCTCCCACGCCGCGTACTCGGCCGGGGTCATCGGGCGCCCCCGCGAACCGGCGGCGGGCGCCGGCGGCTCCCCCGCGAGGTCCTTGGCGAGGTTGCGGCTCTGTTCGACGTACCCCAGGGCGGTCGCCAGCCGCAGCCCGCCCGGCGAGTCGGCCGGTACGGAGATCCGTACCCGGCGACAGCCCCAGCCGCGCAGCACCTCCTCGGCGGCCAGCGCGGCGACCGTGGCCCGGCCGCGGCGCCGGTCCCCCTCGTCCACGGCCAGCTCGCGGATCTCCCCGACGGTGGGGCCGAAGGGCGTGTCGGAGGCGATCAGCAGCCCTCCGACGCGGCGGCTGTTGACGCGCACCTCGTAGGGGCGTGAACGCGCGCCGCCCTCGCTCTGCTGAAGCGGCCCGCTGGGCCGCAGGGTGGTGGTCATCCGTCGATTTCTACCCGCCCGGGGGCCTCCTGACCACGGTGCGGGCGCTCACGGGTCGAGGTCGGAGCCCGCGCGCTCGTCGAAGACCCGCATCGCCTTGGCGGTGACGGGACCGGGGGCGGCGTCCAGGTCCCGCCCGTCGACCCGGTGCACGGCCTGGACGTCGCGCAGCGTGGAGGTCAGGAAGACCTCCTCGGCCCGCAGGAGGGCGTCGAAGGGCAGGTCGGTCTCCTTGGCCCCGGTCCATTCGACGGCGAGGGCCCGGGTGATGCCGGCGAGGCAGCCGGAGGCGACGGGCGGGGTGTGGAGTTCTCCGTCGAGGACGACGAAGACGTTGGAGCCCGTGCCCTCGCAGAGCCTGCCGAGGGTGTTGGCGAACAGCGCCTCCGAGGCCCCGGCCCGGTTCGCGCGGTCCAGGGCGACCACGTTCTCGGCGTAGGAGGTGGTCTTCAGGCCCGTCAGCGGCGAGCGCTCGTTGCGCACCCAGGGGACGGTGATCACGGCGGTGGAGTCGGGTCGCCGGGTGGTCTCGCCGACGGCGACGACGAGCGTGGGGCCGGTGTCGCCGCGGTCGGAGCCGAGGGGGGAGGTGCCGCCCGTGTAGGTGATCCGCAGCCGACCGAGCGGCATCGGGTTGGCCTCCAGGACGGCCGCGCAGGCGCGGCGCACCTCGTCGAGGTCCGGGTCGGGCAGGCCGAGGCCCCGCGCGGAGCGGGTGAGGCGGTCCAGGTGGCGGGTGAGGGCGAAGGCGGCCCCGTCCCGGGCCTTGAGCGTCTCGAAGACCCCGTCGCCCACGGTGAGCCCGTGGTCCAGGACCGAGACCTTCGCGTCCGCGGCGTCGCGCAGTGTTCCGTCGAGCCAGATCCTCACCGTACGGTTCCTCCACTCAGGTCGCGGGCCCCGTTCGGGCCCGGCTCACGTATACCGGATGCCAGGGCCAGCAGCCGGGAGGCCTTCAGCTCGGTTTCCGCCCATTCCCGCTCGGGGTCGGAGCCCCAGGTGATGCCGGCGCCGGTGCCGAAGCACAGCCGGGGGCCGCCGGGGGCCTCCCGGTCGATCCAGAAGGTGCGGATCCCCACGGCGAGCGCGGCGGTGCCCCGGTCGGCGTCGACCCAGCCCACGCCCCCGCAGTAGGGGCCGCGCGGGCCGACCTCCAGCTCCTCGATGATCCGCAGGGCGGAGGACTTGGGGGCGCCGGTGACGGAGCCCGGCGGGAAGGTGGCCTCCAGCAGCTCGGGCCAGCCGGCGCCGTCGGCCAGCTCCCCGCTGACGGTGGAGACGAGGTGGACCAGCCCGGGGTGCTCTTCGAGGGCGCACAGTTCGGGGACCGTGACGGAGCCGGTGGCGCAGACGCGGCCGAGGTCGTTGCGGACGAGGTCCACGATCATCACGTTCTCGGCGTGGTCCTTGGGCAGCAGGTCGGCCGCGGTGCGGCCGGTGCCCTTGATGGGCCCGGACTCGACGTGCCGGCCGTCGCGGCTGAGGAACAGCTCGGGGGAGGCGGTGGCGATCTCGACGCCGTGGGCGGGAAGCCGAATCGTTCCTGCGTAGGGGGCCGGGTTGCCGCGCGCGAGCAGCGCGGTCAGGGCGTCGACGTCGGCCCCGTCCGGATCGGGCAGGGGTGCGGACACCACGCGGCAGAGGTTGGCCTGGTAGACCTCGCCGGCCGCGATGTACGCCCGGATGCGGCGTACGCCGTCCTCGTAGGCGGCGCGGTCGAGGGAGGTGGACCACCGGTCGGCGGCCGGGCCGCGCCAGGCTCCGGGGACGGGTGCCGGGACGGGGTCCGGGCGTATGTCCCCGAAGCGCGCGCAGACCAGTCGGCCTTCGAAGTCCGCGCTCACCGCCCAGAACCCGGTGGAGTCGAGGGCGGAGGGGTCACTGGTGACATCTCGGAGGTCGGTCGCGAGAAGGCCGCCGAAGCGGGCCAGGGGAGGCAGGTCGTGCACGGCTGCGAGTCTATGACCGGTGGCGCGTCGGCGCCGGTGAGGTGACGGTCGGGTGACCTCCGGTGATCGGGTGGCAGCACGCTGCGGAAACGCGTTTTTGAGCTGGCCCGGGAATCCGCTAGAGTTCAACACGTCGCCAGGGAGCGAAGGGGAAAAACCCCGGAGCGAACACGGTGACACTGCGGACGTAGCTCAGTTGGTAGAGCACCACCTTGCCAAGGTGGATGTCGCGAGTTCGAGTCTCGTCGTCCGCTCGAAGTGGGGGATTTCTTCCCGGGAACCCCCCGCAGCTCCATGGTGGAGTGGCCGAGAGGCGAGGCAACGGCCTGCAAAGCCGTCTACACGGGTTCAAATCCCGTCTCCACCTCCAAGGACGATTAGCTCAGCGGGAGAGCGCTTCCCTGACACGGAAGAGGTCACTGGTTCAATCCCAGTATCGTCCACTGGTCCGCAAGGATCCCCGCGCGATTAGCTCAGCGGGAGAGCGCTTCCCTGACACGGAAGAGGTCACTGGTTCAATCCCAGTATCGCGCACGCACTACAGTTGCACCCCGTACCACCTGCGGTTTCGCACCGTGGTCCCGCGCGATTAGCTCAGCGGGAGAGCGCTTCCCTGACACGGAAGAGGTCACTGGTTCAATCCCAGTATCGCGCACAGTCCGAAAGCCCCGGCCGTCTCGACGGCCGGGGCTTTCGCGTTGCCGGGGCCCGTCGAGACCCTCGGGCCTCTCGGGTCGAACCGAGGTGTGGTGCGCGGGCGTACGAAAAGGGTGTTGCCCGTCCGACTCCCCAGCCGTACGGGCAACACCCTTCACCTGCCGTCCGTCCGCCACTCCCCCGTCCCCACGGGGTGTGGCAGGCCGATGTGTCCCGGTCCGGGCCGCTCTCCCGGACCCGGGGCGCCGCTCAGCGCCCCAGCATCACGCCCACGGACGACGCCTGTGCCGCCACCTGATCGAATCCTCCGAAGAGGAAGAGCAGGAGGGCGGCCAGGGGGAGCACCATGGCCGCGGCCACCAGCGGGTGACGCGTGCCGGACTCATGGCCGTGGAACGCGAATGCCTTGCGTCCGTGCCGTGCGATGTCCGCCATGGTCCTCTCCCTGTCGTCTGGCAGCGGCGGGCTCGTGACCTCGGGGGACGAGTGCGCCACCCGCCGCTTGTCTTCAACACTAGGCCGCCGGGGGGCCGCCGGCCTCATGCCCTCGTACCCATTGCCGGGCCTACGGGAGGATGAGGAGGCCACCCCCGGAGTACTCCCCTGGGTGGAGATCCCTCCCCCGGGATGGGGGTCTTCCCGGAGGGGATGACCGGAGGGTAGTGACTTCCCTCACTTCCGTCACTCCCCGCACACGCGTGTCCCGGTACCGGCGTTGACGCGGAGGACGGAGCGCCCCTGCGGGCGACCGCCGGCCGCAGGCGCGCTCCGGGGCGCGCGCGGGGCCCCGACGGGCCCAATCACCTTGATCACAAAGGCCTTTGGGCGCGAGGGGCGCCGGGGGTGCGGACCGGGTCACAGGCCGCGAAACCCCCAAGTGGCCTGCCCCGCACTGACAATCGATTCCCCGGACGAGGGCGCGGCCTCTGAGCGCGCGTGCCGGATCGTCCGTAAGCTGTGCCAGGTCAGCAGGACGACCGGGCAGCGGGGTGGACATGGCGATGATGCGGCTCCGGCGCGAGGACCCGCGTGTCGTCGGCTCGTTCAGGCTGCACCGGCGGCTCGGCGCGGGCGGCATGGGCGTCGTCTACCTGGGCTCCGACCGGCGCGGGCAGCGCGTGGCGCTCAAGGTGATCCGGCCCGACCTGGCCGAGGACCAGGAGTTCCGCTCCCGTTTCGCCCGCGAGGTGTCGGCCGCGCGACGGATCCGCGGCGGCTGCACCGCGCGGCTCGTGGCCGCCGATCTGGACGCCGAGCGTCCGTGGTTCGCCACGCAGTACGTCCCCGGACCCTCGCTGCACGACAAGGTCGCCGAGGAGGGCCCGCTGACGGCCGCGCAGATCGCCGCCATCGGGGCGGCGCTGTCCGAGGGCCTGGTCGCCGTGCACGAGGCCGGGGTGGTCCACCGCGACCTCAAGCCCTCGAACATCCTGCTCTCCCCCAAGGGCCCCCGGATCATCGACTTCGGGATCGCCTGGGCCACCGGGGCGAGCACCCTCACCCATGTGGGTACGGCCGTGGGCTCCCCCGGCTTCCTGGCGCCCGAGCAGGTGCGCGGGGCCGCCGTCACCCCGGCCACGGACGTCTTCGCGCTCGGCGCGACCCTCGCCTACGCGGCGACCGCCGATTCGCCCTTCGGGCACGGCAGTTCCGAGGTGATGCTGTACCGCGTCGTCCACGAGGAGCCGCACCTCGTCGGGGTTCCCGACGCCCTCGCGCCGCTGGTGCGGGCCTGTCTGGAGAAGGACCCCGAGGAGCGGCCCACCACCCTCCAGCTGTCGATGCGGCTCAAGGAGATCGCCGCGCGCGAGGCGCAGGGGCTGGGCGACGGGCGGCCGCCGGCGCAGCGGGCGCGGACGGAGCGGCCCGCCGAGCGGGCGGAGGCGTACGCCGACCAGCGCACGGAGCGGCGCAGGCCCCCGGGGGCCGCGCCGACCCCGCGGGCCCAGGCGGCGCACAGCGGCCCCCACGCGCGGCCGTCAGGGGCCCGCAACCCCGGGTCCACGGCGGGCCGTACGGGCGGCCGTCAGGCCCCGCGCACGACCGGGGCGGGGCGTCGGCCCTCCCGGCCGGACCCGAGGCTGATGCGCCAGCGGCTGATCGTGTTCGTGGTGGTCACGCTGCTGGTGGCCCTGGGCATCGCGCTGGCGCAGCGACTCTGAGCCCCGTACCGGGGTACGGGGCTCCGCGGCGGTCTCAGCCGGCGCCGCCGGCCACCGCGTAGAAGGCGACGGCGGCGGCCGCGCCGACGTTCAGGGAGTCCACGCCGTGGGCCATCGGGATGCGGACCCACTCGTCGGCGGCGACGAGCGCCTGGGTGGACAGGCCGTCCCCCTCGGCGCCGAGCATCAGGGCGACGCGCTCCAGGCTCCGCGGTGCGGCCACCTCGATCGGGGAGGCCTTCTCGTGCGGGGTCAGGGCGAGGAGCCTGAAGCCCGCCTCCCGGACCGTGTCGAGGCTCTTGGGCCAGGCGTCGAGGCGGGCGTAGGGGACCGAGAACACGGCGCCCATGGAGACCTTCACCGACCGGCGGTAGAGGGGGTCGGCGCAGTCCGGCGACAGCAGGACCGCGTCCATGCCGAGGGCGGCGGCGCTGCGGAAGATGGCGCCGATGTTGGTGTGGTCGTTGACCGCCTCCATGACGGCCACCCGGCGGGCCGAGGCCAGCAGTTCCCGCGCGTCGGGCAGCGGCTTGCGCTGCATGGAGGCGAGGGCGCCGCGGTGGACGTGGTAGCCGGTGACGCGTTCGGCGAGCTCCGGGGTGACGGCGTAGACCGGGGCCGGGAGCTCGTCGATCACGTCGCGCATGACGTCGACCCACTTGGCGGAGAGCAGCATCGAGCGCATCTCGTACCCGGCGTCCTTGGCCCGTCTGATGACCTTCTCGCCCTCGGCGATGAAGAGGCCCTCGGCGGGTTCGCGGCGGCGCCGCAGTTCGACGTCGGTCAGGCCCGTGTAGTCGCGCAGGCGCGGGTCGTCGGGGTCGTCGACGGTGATGAGATCAGCCACAGGGTGATACTGCCTTGTCCGGGGTGTGGTGCCAACGGCCTGTCAGGCGCCGGCGGTGGGAAGGGCGCTCGGGGGGTTCACGCGGACGACCTCGCCGATCACGATGACGGCGGGCGGGCGGACCTCCCGGTCGCGGACGGTCTCGCCGACCGTGGCCAGGGTGGCGTCCACGCGGCGCTGGGCGGCGGTGGTGCCCTCCTGGATCACGGCGACGGGGGTGTCGGCGGAGCGGCCGTGGCCGACCAGGGCCTCGGCGATCAGGCCGATCTTGTCGACGCCCATGAGGATGACCAGGGTGCCGGTGAGCTTGGCGAGGGAGGCCCAGTCCACGAGGGAGCGCGGGTCGTCGGGGCCGACGTGGCCGCTGACGACGGTGAACTCGTGCGCCACCCCGCGGTGGGTGACGGGGATGCCGGCGGCGCCGGGCACCGAGATGGAGCTGGAGATGCCGGGGACGACCGTGCAGGGGATGCCGTGCTCGGCGAGGGCCTGGAGCTCCTCCATGCCGCGGCCGAAGACGTACGGGTCGCCGCCCTTGAGGCGGACGACGGCCTTGCCGGCCTTGGCGTGCTCGATCAGCGCGTTGTTGATGGCCTCCTGGGCCATGAAACGGCCGTACGGGATCTTCGCGGCGTCGATGACCTCGACGTGCGGCGGGAGTTCGTCGAGGAGGTCGCGGGGGCCCAGCCGGTCGGCGATGACCACGTCGGCCTCGGCCAGCAGGCGCCGGCCGCGGACGGTGATCAGGTCCGGGTCGCCGGGGCCGCCGCCGACGAGGGCGACGCCGGGGGTGCGGGGGCGGGCGGCCGTCAGGGAGCCGTCGCGCAGCCCCTCGACGACGGCGTCGCGGACGGCCGCGGAACGCCGGGGGTCGTTGCCGCTCAGGACGGCGACGGTGACGCCCTCGACGCGGCCGGTGGCCGGGGTCCAGGCGGTGGCCGCCTCGGCGTCGTCGGCGCGCACGCACCACACCCGGCGGGCCTCGGCCTCGGCGGAGGCGGCGTCGTTCGCGGCGCGGTCGCGGGTGGCGATCAGGGCGTACCAGGCGCCGTCCAGGTCGCCGTCCCGGTAGTGCCGGCGCTCCCAGCGGATCTCGCCGGTCTCGGCCATGGCGTCCACGGAGGGGGTCGCGGAGGGGGAGACCAGCAGGACGTCGGCGCCGGCCGCGACGAGGGCGGGGAGGCGGCGCTGGGCGACCTGGCCGCCGCCGATGACGACGACGCGGCGACCGGTGAGGCGGAGTCCTACGGGGTAGGCGGGGTGTGCCGGGTGTGCCATGGCGGTTGCGGCTCCTGATGCGGCGGTGTCTACGGGCCGCTGCTGCGCTGGAGCGGCTGTGTCGGGGGGTGACGTGCGGTTTCCCTGTTCGGGTCCACGATACGACCCGGGGCCCGCGGCCGACCCCGGACCCCCGCGGGGGCGGGACCGTCCGGGCGGCGCCCCGGCCGTCCGGGCCGTGGCCGATCGTCCCCGCATGCCGGTCCGGCCCCGCGCCGCCCATCGGGGCGGGACGGGGCCGGAGGGCGGGGCCCGGCCGGCCGGCCCGGGGTCGTACGGGGCCGGCCGGGGTGCCGCTACTTCTCGGTGACGCCCGCGGCGTCGAAGGTGGCCACCTCGTGCATCGCGCGGGCCGCGCTCTGCACCAGGGGGAGGGCCAGGAGGGCGCCCGTGCCCTCGCCGAGGCGGAGGTCCAGGTCGACCAGCGGGCGCAGGCCGAGCTTGTTGAGGGCGGCGACGTGGCCCGGTTCCGCGCTGCGGTGGCCGGCGATGCAGGCCGACAGGGCCTCGGGGGCGATGGCCCGGGCCACCAGGGCGGCGGCTCCGGCGCTCACCCCGTCGAGGATGACCGGGGTGCGCAGGGAGGCCCCGCCGAGGAGCAGGCCGACGATCGCCGCGTGCTCCAGGCCGCCGATGGCCGCGAGGACGCCGATCGGGTCGGCCGGGTCGGGCCGGTGCAGCTCCAGGGCGCGGCGTACGACGTCCACCTTGCGGGCGTGCGTCTCGTCGTTGATGCCGGTGCCGCGGCCGGTGACCTCCGCCGGGTCGACCCCGGTGAACACCGAGATCAGGGCGGCGGAGACGGTGGTGTTGGCGATGCCCATCTCGCCCGTGAGGAGCGCCTTGTTGCCGGCGGCGACCAGGTCGCGGGCCGTCTCGATGCCGACCTCGATGGCCGCGATCGCTTCCTCGCGGGTCATGGCGGGGCCGACGGAGAGGTCGGCGGTGCCCGGACGGACCTTGCGCGGGAGCAGGCCCGGGGTGGCCGGGAGGTCGCCCGCGACGCCGACGTCGATGACGCAGACCTCGGCGCCGACCTGGTTGGCGAAGGCGTTGCAGACCGCGCCGCCGCCCAGGAAGTTGGCCACCATCTGCGTGGTGACCTCCTGCGGCCACGGCGTGACGCCCTGGGCGTGCACCCCGTGGTCACCGGCGAAGATCGCGACGGCGGCGGGCTCGGGGATCGGCGGCGGGCAGACCCGGGAGAGTCCGGCGAGCTGCGCGGAGATGATCTCCAGCATGCCCAGGGCCCCTGCGGGCTTGGTCATGCGCTTCTGCCGCTCCCAGGCCTCGCCGAGGGCCTTCGCGTCCAGCGGGCGGATGCCGGCGACGGTCTCGGAGAGCAGGTCGTGCGGCTCCTCGCCGGGCAGCGCGCGGCGCCCGTACGTCTCCTCGTGGACCACCCAGGCCAGCGGGCGGCGCTGGGACCAGCCGGCCTGCGCCAGCTCCGGCTCCTCGGGGAACTCGTCGACGTAGCCGACGCACAGGTAGGCGACGACCTCCAGGTGCTCGGGCAGGCCCAGCTCGCGGACCATCTCGCGCTCGTCGAAGAAGCTGACCCAGCCGACGCCGAGGCCTTCGGCGCGGGCGGCGAGCCAGAGGTTCTCGACGGCCAGGGCGGAGGAGTACGGGGCCATCTGCGGCTGGGTGTGCCGGCCGAGGGTGTGGCGTCCGCCGCGCGTGGGGTCGGCGGTGACGACGATGTTCACCGGGGTGTCGAGGATGGCCTCGATCTTCAGTTCCTTGAACTGCTTCGCCCGGCCCTTGGGCAGCGACTTCGCGTAGGCCTCGCGCTGGCGCTGGGCGAGCTCGTGCATCGTGCGGCGGGTCTCGGCCGAGCGGATGACGACGAAGTCCCAGGGCTGGGAGTGGCCGACGCTGGGGGCGTGGTGCGCGGCCTCCAGGACGCGCAGCAGCACCTCGTGCGGGATCGGGTCGGTGCGGAAGCCGTTGCGGATGTCGCGGCGCTCGCGCATGACGCGCAGGACGGCCTCGCGCTCGGCGTCGGCGTAGCCGGGGGCGGGCTCGCCCGGGGAGACGAACTCCACGGGCTCGTCGGCCGGGGCGGACTCGGCGTCCTCGGCGTCCTCGGCGGCCTCCGGGGCGGGGTCGACGACCTCGGCGGCCGGCTCGGCGGGCTCGACGGGCTCGACGGGCGCTTCGTCGAGGGCCTCGACGACCGGCTCGTCGGCGGCCTCCGGGGCCGGCTCCGCCGCGGGGACCGGGGCTTCCGGCGCCTCGGCGGCGACGACGGTCTCGGCGGCGTCCGTCGCCGGCTCGGCCGCGGGGGCTTCGGCGGCCTCGGGCAGCGGCTCGGGGGCGCTCTCCCCGGCGGGCTCCGCGACCGGTTCCCCGGCGGCCTGCACCACCGTTTCTGCGGGGACGGCCTCGGGGGCGGCCTCCACGACCGGCTCCGGGGCGGGGGTCGCCGGGGCGGCCTCGGCGGCAGGGGCGGCGTCCACGGCCGGGGCGACCGGCAGGCCCTCGGGCGCGGGCACGGGCTCCGGCTGCGGCTCTTCGGCGGCCGGGGCCACCTCGACGGGCTCCGGCGCGGCCTCCGGCTCCGGCTCGGGCGCGGGCGCCACGACGGGCTCGGCGACGGCCTCGGCGGGGGCAGCGGGGGCGACGGCCTCGGCCGGGGCGCCGGCTTCGGCCGGGGCGGCCGGGTCGGCGGGGGCGGCCGGGTCGGCGGGGGCGGCCGGGTCGGCCTGCACCGGCTCCGCCGGCCAGGGGGCCCCGAGCTGCGGGGTCTCACCGGGCTGCGGGGCCTGGACGGCCACGGGGGCCCCGGCCGGCGGGAAGTCGAGGTACTCGGGCTCGGGCGTGACCGGCGCCTGCTGCGGGGCTGCCGCGGGGACCGGCTCCGCGGGCGTGCCGGGCAGGCCCTGCGCGGCCTCCGGGACGAGGGGCACCGGCTGCGGCGCGACCTCCGGGGCGGGCTCCGGCGACGGCGCCGGCGCGGCGACCGCCTCGGGCGCGGCCTCGGCCGCGGGGACCTGGCCGGGCTCGACGCCCGGGACGGGGACGGCCGCGGCGGCCTGTACGGGCACGGCCACGGGCTCGGCGGCCGGGGCGGGCGCGGGCGGCGCCGGGGCCATGACGGGGGCCGCCACGGGCGCCGGGGCGGCGGCGGGCGCGGCGGCCGGGCCGCGGTCCGCGAGGGAACGTACGACTCCCCCGGTGGCGTCGGGCACGGGCGGACCCATGTGCAGCGGCCTGCGCGCCGGAGCCGGCTGCGCCACGGGCGCGGCCTGCTGCGGGACGACGAGCCCGCCGAGGTCGAGCGCGCCGGAGTCGCGGCCGCCGGTCTCGTGGGCCCCGGCGCTGTAGGCGGCCGGGTCGAAGGCCTCGGGGGCCAGGGGCTGCTCGGCGTAGGGGGCCTCGGGGAAACCGGGCGCCGCGTAGCCGGGGTCGGGGAAGGCGAGGTGACCGGTGTCGGTGTAGCCGACCTGGTGCTGGGGGTACTCGGTGTAGCCGGGCTCGGCCGGGAAGTCCGTCGGGTAGGTCGGGACCGGGGGGACCACCTGCGGGTCGCTCCAGGAGCCCTGCCCGCTCGGCATCAGCAGCAGTTCCTCGTCCTCGGCCTCGGCCGGGTCGTCGACGAGGTCCTGGAAGGCGTAGCCGGCCGGAACCTGCGGCGGCACGGGCGGCAGCGGCGGGAGGGGCGGGATCGGCGCGGGAATGCCGTGCTGGTCCACCATGCCCGTGTTGTCCGGGTGACCCTCGCCCGGGACCTGGCCGGTGTCAGTCATGCGTACCCCTCGCCCATCGGTGTTGCCTCTTCGGTCGCCCGGTCGCCCACTGGGCCGCCGGGCGGAGTGTGCCGTGCGGGGTCGTCGTGCGGCGTCACGCCTCGCGTGCCCCCGCACAACAACTCCTGAGCATTGTCGCGCTCGTCGGTCGCGGTGTCGGCCATAAACCGGCACGGCCCCCTGTGGACTGCGCCACGTCGCGCGTCGGCCGGGGCGGTACGACGATCGGCCAGCCTACCCCGGGCTCCGCGTCAGCGGTTCACGGGGCGTTCGGCTGCCAGGAGGAACACCACGGAACGGTCCTGTTCCGCCCAGCTGCGGGTGTCGAGGCCGACCGACTGGAGGAGCGCGCATTCGACCGCGTACCCGTGTTCGGTGAGGGTGCGTCCGATGGCCTCGGCCTCGTCGCGGGTGGAGGCGTGGCTGACGATCCGTTCGGGACGCCGGTCGGCCACGGCCGCGACGACGGGGGCGCCGCCGCCGCCGACGCGGACGACGTCGGGCTCGGGCAGGTTCTCCAGGACGTGCGGCGCCCGGCCTGCGACGACCTGGATCTGCACACCGCGCGCGCGGGCGGCGGCCGTTACGCGTTCGCAGGCGCGCGGGTCGGCATCGACGGCGATGACGGCGGCGCCGAAGGCGGCGGCGTCCACCGCGAGGGCTCCGGAGCCGGCGCCGATGTCCCAGACGAGGTCGCCGGGGCGCGGGCCGAGGCGGGCGAGTTGGGCGGCGCGCAGCGTGGCGGACTCCCCTTCCCCGGTGGGCGGTGCGGCGGGGTCGGTGTGCGGCCGGGCCCAGCCGCGGTCGACCGCGGGGCCCTGGCCCTGGCCGAGCCGCCAGGCGGGGTCGGCGCCGGCGGCGGACTGCCCTGCGCCGCCGATGACGATGACCACGTTGGGATCGCGCCAGCTGTGGTCGGCGGCCTTGTCGGAGGTGAGGACGGTGACGCGTTCGCGGTCGGTGCCGAGTTCCTCGCAGATGACGAACGTGCGGTGGACCCGGTCGAGCAGCAGGGCGAGTTCGGCGGGGCCGGCGCCGGGCGAGGTGAGGACGGCGACCTTGGGGTGGGCGCGGCAGACGTTGACGGCGCG
This sequence comes from Streptomyces sp. NPDC048606, assembly GCF_040650855.1. NCBI lineage: Bacteria > Bacillati > Actinomycetota > Actinomycetes > Kitasatosporales > Streptomycetaceae > Streptomyces > Streptomyces sp. NPDC048606. The sequence continues at coordinate 16,108 of NZ_JBEZIB010000035.1, forward strand.
GCGCAGGGTCCGGGGGTGGGCGACGACGACCTGGGCGTCGTCCCAGGGCATCCCGGCGCGCGCGAAGGCCGCGGCCACGGCCGAGACGGCGGGGACGACCTCGACCTCCAGGCCGTGTTCGGGGGCGCGCAGGGTCCGTACGACGCCGAAGAAACCGGGGTCGCCGTCGGCGAGGACCACGGCGGTGCCGCGGTGGCCGGCGATGCGGCGTGCGGCGAGGCCGAGGCTGCCGAGGCGGACGCGTTCGGCTCCGGGCGGGACCTCGGGGAGGGCGAGGTGGTGGGCGGCTCCGGCCACGAGGGTGGCGGCGGAGAGCGCGGACCGGGCGGCCGCGGTCAGCGGAGAGCCGTCCCAGCCGATCACCGTGACCCGGTCGGCCATCGTCGTCAGTCTCCTGGGGTGGGGGCAGGCACGGTTTCGTCGGGAGGGTCGGGCACGGTGAGACTACCTGGTCATCGGCTCAGTACCGGTCGGCGCCGACGGCGCGGGAGGCGCCCGCGTCGGCCCGCCGGCCGTAGGGGCGCGGGCCGTCGTGGTCCGGGTGGGGCGGGCGGGCCTCGTGGCCGGCGGGGCCGGTGCGGCCGGTGTGGTCCCCCGGGGCCGAGGGGTGCCGGGGGTCGTGGGGGTCCGCGTGGTCTCGGTACTCGTCGCGGGGGCCGTACTCGTCGCGGGGGCCGTACTCGTACTCGTACTCGCCGAAGGCGTCGGCGTCCTCGTCGAGGTCCTCGGGGAGCAGGCTCCAGACGATGACGTCGGTGCGGTTCTGCGTCCAGTCGCCGTCGGCCGCCTGGACGCGCACTATCCACGCGTTGCGCAGGACGCCTTCACTGATGCAACCGATCTTCTGCGCCACCTGCTGGGAGGCGGTGTTGTCGGCGGCGGTGCGCAGTTCGAGGCGCTCGAAGCGCTGTTCGCCGAAGAGCCACCGCGCGACGGCGCGCACCGACTCACTGGCGTAGCCCTCGCCGCGGGCCCAGGGCGCGGTGACGTACCGGGCCTCGGTGGCGCGGGTGCGCCAGTCGGTGTGGTGGAGGTGGACGAGTCCGACGAGGCGGTGCGTGAGGAACTCGGTCACCGCGAAAACGATCCCGCGGCCCTCGGTGCGCTCCGTGTGGGAGAGCCGGGTGGCCCAGGCGTGGGCGTCGGCGAGGGTGTAGGGGTGCGGGACGGTGGTCCAGGCGGTGACCTGCTCGTCGTTCATCATCTCGGCGAGCGCGGTGACGTCCTCTTCCTCGAACGGGCGCAGCACCAGCCGGTCCGTGCTGATGGTGACGTCCGGGAAGGTGGTAGTCATGCGCAGCTCCATGCCTGAGACCGTGGTGCGACCGTGGTGCGGGACCGTCTGTGCGGGTCGTAGGCCACAGCATGCAGCATCGGCCGGGCGATGTGCAGGGCCGGGCCGACCGAAGGCGGGCGGACCGCGGCCCCGCACGCCCGAATGGGTGCGCGGGGCCTGCGATCCGGCGTCCTACCAGGCCGTTTCGGCCTGTTGGCGAACCGTCAGTTCCGTCGGGTCCGTCGGACGGTCCGTCAGGGAGGTCCGCCGGTGGTGGTCCGTCATGCGTGCTCGCGGGTGGTTCAGGAGGCGGCCGGGGCACCGAAGGCGGGGATGACCGAGCCCTGGTACTTCTCCTCGATGAACTTCTTGACCTCGTCGGAGTTCAGGAGCTTGGCGAGCTTCTGGACGCGGGGGTCGTTCTGCTTGCCCTCCTTGACCGCGAGGAAGTTGGCGTACGGGTTGCCCTCGGCCTTCTCCAGGACGAGCGCGTCCTTCGCGGGCGAGAGGTTGGCCTCCAGGGCGTAGTTGCCGTTGATGATCGCGGCGTCCACGTCGTTCAGGGCGCGGGGGACCGTGGCGGCCTCCAGCTCCTTGAACTCCAGGCCCTTCTTGTCGGTGATGTCGGAGAGCTTCGCGCCGGTGCCGACGCCGTCCTTGAGGGTGATGAGGTTGTTCGCGGCGAGCAGCTGGAGCGCGCGGCCCTCGTTGGTGGTGTCGTTGGGGACCGCGATGGTCTGGCCGGGCTTGATGTCGCCGATGGCCTTGACCTTCTTGGAGTAGAGGCCGAGCGGCTCCAGGTGCACGTTCACGACGGGCACGATGTGGGTGCCGTTCTTCTTGTTGAAGTCGTCGAGGTACGGCTTGTGCTGGAAGTAGTTGCCGTCGACCTGGCCCTGCTCGGTGGCGGTGTTGGGCAGGACGTAGTCCGTGAACTCCTTCACCTCCAGCTTGAGGCCGTCCTTCGCCGCGAGCTTGTCCTTGACGAAGTTCAGGATGTCGGCGTGCGGGCTCGGGGAGGCCGCGATGACCAGCGGCTTGCTCTCGTCGACCTTGCCGCCGTCGGTCTTGGCGGAGGAGGACGGGTCCGAGGAGCTGCCGCAGGCGGTGAGGCCGAGGGCGAGCGCGGCGGAGGCGGCGGCGAAAGCGGTGAGCTTGATGTTCTTGCGCACGAAGAGTGCCTTTCTTGCGGTCCGGGTCCTCGTGGGACCCGTTGGTGGTGGCCCAAGCACGACAAGTGCGGGCTCTCGGGGGGGGGTGAACCGCGGTGGCGGTTCGGGGGGTGGTTCAGGGGGGGTTCAGGGGGGGTTCAGGGGGCCCCGGCCGGTTCGGCTCAGGCTGTCCGGCCGCGGCGGGCGAGGACGCGTACCACGCCGTCGCCGATCAGCTGGATCACCGTGACGAGGGCGATCAGCACGATGACGGTGGCGACCATGAAGCCGGTCTCGAAGCGCTGGAAGCCGTAGGTGATGGCCTTGGAGCCGAGGCCCTCTCCGCCGACCGCGCCGGCCATGGCGGAGTAGCCGACCAGGGTGATGACGGTCGTGGTGACGGCGGCGACCAGCGAGGGCAGGGCCTGCGGGAGGAGCACCTTGCCGACGAGGGTGGGAATGCCGCCGCCCATGGACTCGACCGCTTCGATGAGACCGTGGTCCACCTCGCGGACGGCCGTCTCGACGAGGCGGGCGAAGAAGGGGATGGCGCCGATGGCCAGCGGGACGATCATGGCGGTGGGGCCGATGAAGGTGCCGACGACGGCCGTGGTGACCGGGATGAGGGCGATCAGCAGGATGATGAACGGCAACGAGCGGCCGACGTTCACGATCACGCCGAGAACCTTGTTCAGCGGCCGGTTCCGCAGGAGTCCGCCCTTGTCGGTGAGGACGAGCAGGATGCCGATGGGCAGTCCGCCGAGGACCGTCACCAGGGTGGACCACAGCACCATGTAGAGGGTGTCGTAGGTGCCCTGGGTGAGCAGGGGCTGCATCTCGGACCAGGTCACTTGGCACCATCCTTGACCAGTGCGGCCAGTTCGTTGTCGATCGCGTCGTCGGCGTCGGCCTCGTCGACCACGTCCACCTGGAGGCCCTGCTCGCGCAGGAAGCCGACGGGCACGACGTTGTCCTCGTAGCGGCCGGGGAGCTCGATGCGCATGCGGCCGATCTGGCGGCCGGCGACGGTGTCCATCGCGGCGCCCAGGATCGAGATGTCGACGTTGTAGGTGCGCGACAGCTGCGAGATGACGGGGCGCGTCGCGGCCTCGCCGTGGAAGGTGACGTCGACGACGGTGCGGTCGGGGCCGGTGGCGGTCCCGCTGACCGGGAAGAGTTCGCCGGCCAGCTCGGAGCCGGGGGTGGCGAGCAGTTCGGCGACGGTCCCGGACTCGACGATCCGGCCCCGCTTCATCAGCGCGGCGGAGTCGCAGACGGACTTGACGACGTCCATCTCGTGCGTGATGAGCAGGACGGTCAGGCCGAGCTGTCGGTTGAGGTCGCGCAGCAGCTGGAGGATCGAGCGGGTGGTCTCGGGGTCGAGGGCGCTGGTGGCCTCGTCGGAGAGCAGCACCTTGGGGTCGCCGGCCAGGGCGCGGGCGATGCCGACGCGCTGCTTCTGGCCGCCGGAGAGCTGGGTGGGGTAGGCCTTGGCCTTGTCGGCGAGGCCGACGAGGTCGAGGAGTTCCAGGGCCTTGCGGGAGCGCTCGCGGCCGGAGACGCCGAGGATCTCCAGGGGCAGCTCGATGTTGGCCTGGACGGTACGCGACGACAGCAGGTTGAAGTGCTGGAAGACCATGCCGATGCGGCTGCGGGCCTCGCGGAGTTCCTTGCCGGCGCGGCGGCCCCGACCGGCGAGCGCGGTGAGGTCGACGCCGTCGACGGTCACGGTGCCGGTGGTGGGGCGCTCCAGCAGGTTCACGCAGCGGATGAGGGAGGACTTGCCGGCGCCGCTCTGGCCGATGACGCCGTAGACCTCGCCCTCCCGGACGTGCAGGTCGACGCCGTCCAGGGCGGTGACCTCACGGCCACGGGACTGGTAGACCTTCGTGAGGCCCGATGTGGTGATCACAGGGAATTCCGTCGCTGTCGAGTGCACGGCGCAGCGGGTGCCGGGCACGGGGCATACATCTGGGACGCGATACGGGTCGAACCGTCACAAAAAGATGGCATCGACACATGCGCGGGGCAGGAGCGGTCCGGGTTGCGCGGACGGGCTCGGGCCGGTCTCGCTTCGGGGCGCGAGATAGCGGGGAGAGGGCCCTCAGAAGGCGCACATTCGACACATACAACGAGCACCGGGCGTCATCGTCGCCTCGGTCGCAAGGGTGCGGCTGCTCGTCGTGGTCATGGGCCCAGTAAAGCAGACAGTACGACTCACCGATCAACGTCGTCCGAATAGCGGACGGATTACGGCCGCATTCCGGACAGGGCGGGTCACTCCCGACCGTGCGTCCGGAGGGTCACTCCGGCGCCTTCGACCAGCGCGGACACGGCCGAGAGGTCCTTCAGGACCACGTCCGCGTCCAGCTCCTCGGCGGGGTGTGTTGTGGCCAAGGCCACGGTCCGCATGCCGGCCGCGCGCCCCGCGGCGAGGCCCGCGGGAGCGTCCTCGAACACCACGCAGCGGGCCGGGTCCACCCCCAGGCGGCGGGCGGCGAGGAGGAACGGCTCGGGGTCCGGCTTGCCGCGCCTGACGTCGTCGGCGGCGACCAGCTCGGGGAAGTCGATGCCGGCCTCGCGCAGCCGGGCCTCGGCCAGCCGGCGGCCCGCGGAGGTGACCACCGCCCAGCGGCCCGCCGGGAGGGCGCCGAGCAGCTCCTTGGCGCCGGGCAGCAGGACCACTCCCCCGGGCACGTCCGCCAGCTCCAGGGCTTCGATGCGGTCCCGCGCGCCCGCCCGTACGGGTTCGGGCAACAGGTCGGCGATGATCTCGGCGGCGGGGCGGCCGTGCAGCTCCACCCGCGCGAAGGCCTCCTCGGTGATCCCGTACTCCCGGGCCCAGCGGGTCCAGCAGCGGTGCACCGATTCCATGGACGAGACGAGGGTGCCGTCGTTGTCGAACAGCAGGGCTTCGGCGTGCAGCTTCATGCCCTCCAGGAAAGCCCGCGCCGAGGGGTGAGCGCATCGGGTCTTTCGGCCCGTAATACCCTCGCTGCATGCTCGACGCCCTGACGGTCGCCATCGGCGCGGCCGCCCTCGCCCTCGCCGCCTGGTGCGGTCACGCCGCCTGGCGGGACCAGCCGACCAAGGACTGGCACTTCATCGGCATGGCCGTGGTGACCGTCCTGGTCCTGGCCCAGCTGGTGGTCGGCCTGGTCCAGCTGGCCCGCGGCGAGAAGCCCGCGCAGGGCACGGTGATCTTCGTGGCGTACCTGCTGGGCGCGTTCGCGGCGGTCCCGGCCGCCGGCCTCCTCTCGCTGAGCGAGCGGACCAAGTGGGGATCGGTGACGGTGGCCGCCGGCGCGGTCGTCCTCGCGGTCCTCGAAGTACGCCTCTACGACATCTGGGGAAACACCGGTGCCTGACACGACGACCGCCGAGCCCGAGGGACGCAGGCGCCTGGTCTCCGGACCGGGGCTGCTGCTGGTGTGGGTCTACGGCGTGATGGTGGTCGGCGCCGTCTCGCGCTCGGCCTACCAGATCTCCACCGAGTTCGACCGGGCCCCGCTGGCGTACACGCTGTCCGCCGCGGCGGCCCTGGCCTACGCCTTCATCACCTACTCGCTGGTGCGCGGCGGGGAGAAGGCCCGCAGGATCGCGCTGCTGTGCTGCGGTGTCGAGCTGGCCGGCGTACTGGCCGTCGGCACCTGGACGCTGGTGCGCCCCGAGGCCTTCCCCGACGCGACCGTGTGGTCCGACTTCGGGATGGGCTACCTGTTCATCCCGGTGATCCTGCCGATCACCGGGATGCTCTGGCTGCGCGCCCGGCGCTGACCGTCGGGCGCCGGCGTTCCGGCGCCGAACGTCAGATGCCGGACGTCAGATGCCGGACGTCAGATGCCGGACGTCAGGCGCCGAACGTCAGGTCCCGACCGTCAGGCGCTGACCGCGAAGTCGGTCGCGTCCTTGGCCTCCTTCTCCAGGATGACCAGGCGCACGCCGTCCGAGGCGGTGCGGTTGCCGACGGCCAGGTAGCCGGCCTTGCGGTACATCCGCAGGTTGGCCTCGCTCTTGACGCCGGTGTGCAGGCGGAAGCGGGTGGTCCCGGCGTGGCCGGCCAGCGAACCCTCCACCGCGCGCAGCAGTCGGGCCCCGAGGCCGTGCCCCTGCAGGCGCGGGTGCACGCACAGCTTGGCGATGCTCGCCGTGCCGTCCTCGCCGGTGCTCCCGCGCACCGCCCCGACCACCTCGTCGCCGAGCCGGGCGACCAGGACGGTGTCCTCGGCCAGCTCCGCCTTCAGGGAGTCCAGGGACTGGGTGAGCGGCTGGATGAGGTAGTTGCCGTAGATCTCGGCCTCCCGCTGGAACGCCAGATACTGGAGCTTGAAGATCTGCTCGGCGTCCTCGGCGGTCGCCGCCGAAATGGTCACGCTCGTACCCATGTGCGCATGCCTCCCGCTCACCCGGAACCCCTGTGGTCTACCGCTCCCTTCCCCGCAGGCCAGGAGCCGCAACCTCTGCAGCCAGCATTCTGCGCAGACATCCCAGGCAACGGGAACGGACGGGCCCCAAACTTCCTTGTGAGATACCCAACTCTCCTGCGATTTCACGGTAGGTGAGGTCCCTGGGCGAAAGAAGTGCCCCTATCAGTTCCGGGCAACGCCCCGGCAATCGGGCGACCGCCGATCGGAGGGCACGGTTGTCCTCCCCGTGCAGCAGCGCCCCCTCGGGCCGGCCCTCCGGCGCGTCCGCCGCGTCCCCCGGGGTGGCTCCGTAGGGGATCTCGCGTCGCGCCCGCCGCCGGGCGAGCCGGGCCTCCGCGCGCACCGCGCGCCGTATCCACCGGGCGCGGCCCGTGGGGTCGGCCTCGCGCGGGTCGCGCTCCAGCAGCCTGACCCAGACGGCTTGTTCCAGGTCGGCGGGGTCCACCCCGGCGGCCGGCGCCTCGGCCGCCGCCTCGGCGGACAGCAGCGGGCCCAGCTCGTCGACGAGTTCGGCCTTCACCTTCAGCAGGTCCATGCCGGGCGGGACGCGGGCCCCGGGCCGGGCGGTTTCCCCGCCGCGCCCGGCCCACCCGTACGGGGACGCGTGCCTAGCCGTTGACGCGGCGACCGGGGCGGAAGTCCTCGGCGGCGAGCAGGCCCGTGTCCGGGTTGTCGGTGAAGATGCCGTCGATGCCCAGCTCGAAGTACCGGCGCAGGGCGCCGAGGGAGTCCCCGTACGCGGCCGGATCGGCGCCCTTGCGGTACTCGGCGGGCAGGAAGCTGTTCTCGTTGCGCGCCGTGTAGGGGTGCAGGACCAGGCCCCGGGCGTGGGCGTCGCGCACCAGGGTGGTGGGGGTGCCGAGGGCGCCGGAGGCGTCGCGGGGGACGACGAGGTCGAGGGTGGGGCCGATGCCCTGGGCGAAGCCGGCGATCCACTTCAGGCCCTCGGGCCTGACCAGGTCGGCGACCGTGCGCGGGTCCTTGGCCACCTCGAAGTCCCAGGGCCGGGTGTGCGCGGCCGAGAGCAGCACCACGCGCGGCGCGGACACCAGGCGGGACAGCCGCTGGATGCTGGAGGGCTCGAAGGACTGGAGGAAGACGGCGGCGTCGCGGCCGTCACGGCGGAACCGGCGCAGGAGCTTGGCCAGGGGCTCCTCCAGGCCGAGTCCGAGGCCCCGGAAGTAGGTGGGGTGCTTGGTCTCGACGTGCAGCCAGACGCGCCGGTCGCGCCGGCGGCCCTCGCGTTCGGCCCAGCGCAGCACCTCCTCGAAGGTGGGGACGGCCCAGCGGCCGTCGTAGAGCGTGTTGCGCTGGCGGACGGCGGGGATGCGCTCCTTGGCGCGCAGGGTCTTCAGCTCGGCGAGGGTGAAGTCCTCGGTGAACCAGCCGGTGACCGCGACCCCGTCGATGGTCTTGGTGGTGCGGCGGGAGGCGAAGGCGGGGTGGTCGGCGACGTCGGTGGTGCCGCCGATCTCGTTCTCGTGCCGGCAGACCAGGTGCCCGTCCTTGGTGGGGACGAGGTCCTGCTCGATCACGTCGGCGCCGAGGTCGAGGGCGAGCTGGTACGAGCCGAGGGTGTGCTCGGGGCGGTAGCCGCTCGCGCCCCGGTGGCCGATGACCGTCGGGGAGGGCAGGTCCCGGTAGCCGCCCTCGCGCCCGACCGCGCGGGCGTCGGGCGCGTCGGCCGCCCCGTCCGCGTCCACGCCGCGCGCGGAGGCGCTCGTGGCCGTCATCGCGGTCATGCCGGCCCCGGCGGCCAGGACGGCCGCCCCCAGCACCGTGCGCCGTGCTGCCCCACCCTGTGTCATGAGTGCCACTCCTTGTTCGCGAGGGCCCCGGTCCCGGGATCTCCGGCCACCGTCCGGCCCGGATCGGGGTGCGATCGTAGGCAGCGGGAGGTGACCCGGGGGCGGGCTGCGACGGAACATGGCGGAAACACGCGTCAACACTGCGTATCCAGTGCGTGAACCCGATGTGCGATCAGTGGTGACCCGCGAGTATCGTCCTCACCTGCACTACCACCGTGTGGTGCGAAAGCCGCTTTTCGATGCCGGAGGGCTCACGTTGTTCCGTACCGCGCTCATCAAAGCCACTGTCGGACCGGTCATGCGCATGATGTTCCGTACCCGGGTGGAGGGCATCGAGAACATCCCGGGCACCGGTCCGGTGATCCTCGCGGGCAACCACCTCACCTTCATCGACTCGATGATCCTGCCCCTGGTCTGCGACCGCACGGTCCACTTCATCGGCAAGGACGAGTACGTGACGGGCAAGGGCCTCAAGGGCCGCCTGATGGCGTGGTTCTTCACCGGCGCCGGCATGATCCCCGTGGACCGCGACGGGGCCAACGGCGGGGTCGCCGCGCTGATGACGGGCCGACGGATCCTGGAGGAGGGCAAGATCTTCGGGATCTACCCCGAGGGCACCCGCTCCCCCGACGGCCGCCTCTACCGGGGTCGCACCGGCATCGCCCGCCTCACCCTGATGACCGGCGCCCCCGTGGTGCCGTTCGCGATGATCGGCACCGACAAGCTCCAGCCCGGCGGCGCCGGCATGCCGCGCCCGGGCCGGGTCACCGTCCGCTTCGGCGAGCCGATGGAGTTCTCCCGCTACGAGGGCATGGACCGCGACCGCTACGTGCTGCGGGCCGTCACCGACTCGGTGATGGCGGAGGTCATGCGGCTCTCGGGCCAGGAGTACGTGGACATGTACGCGACCAAGGCCAAGGCGGCCTGAGCGGGCGTCACCGCCTCACTGTCGGCTCAGTGACCGGCTGATCCCCGCCGCCGTCGTGGTGGCGAGGATCCAGCCGGTCACGATCAGCAGGTACGACAGCCACTGGTACCAGCCGCTCGGCGCGAAGGCGGTCTCCTGCCCGAAGCCGACGATGGGCACCAGCAGGTCGATGGTGTAGAAGACCGGGTTGAAGTCGGGGGCCTCCCCGGCCTTCATCGCGCGCGGCGGCCGCAGCCCGTAGGCGATCGTGCCGGTGACCAGCAGCGCCAGCAGCCAGCCCGCGGCCCGCATCGGGCGGAACCCGTAGCCGACCGTGGTGTCCTGGAGCAGGCCCCAGACCCGGCTGTGCCGGGGTCGGGTGCGACGGTGGCGGCGCAGTTTGGCGAGCTGGACGGTCCGGGCGGAGGTCTCGTCCCCGACGGTGCGGTACGCGGCGGCCAACTGCTCGTAGGCGTACGGCAGGTAGCCGTCCTCCTCGCGCTCCAGCAGCGGCACCCGTTCCTCGGCCGGCAGGTGGGGTTGCAGCAGCCGGTAGGTGAGCCCGTCCATGCGGACCGCGGACGGCCAGACGCTCGGCTCGATCCACAGCATGTCGAACTGGGCGCGGCGCAGGTTGACGATCCCGTCGATGGTGGGGCACTTGCGCAGCCAGAACTCGCCGATGACGGAGGAGCTGGCGCGCAGGGCCACGTCGCCGGGGTTCGACAGGCGCGCCCGGCGCAGGACGAGCTGGCCGGGGATCCGGGCGCCGGTGAGGTTGACCATGCCCTCGGCGTGTAGCCGGTGACCGCGCAGGTCGCTGCCGACGGTCAGGGTCTCGGCGTGCAGGGCGATGCCGCCGGGGTTGATCAGGCGGGCGCCGTCGAGGTTGACCTGACCGGTGACGGTGGAGCCGTTGAGGCGGAACTCGCCGTGCACGGCGAGGCCGTCGGCGATGATGTCCGTGCCTATCTCGGCGTGGTTGAGCTGGAGCGGCGGCTCGTCGACCTCGTCGGCCTGGTCGCCGGGCGTGACGGTGGCCCCCTGGAGGAAGAGCCCGCCGTCGATCCGCGCTCCCGCGAGCCGGACGGGCCCCTCGATACGGCAGCCGGAGAGCCGGAGCACCACCTCGACGCGGACGGTCGCGGCGGTCAGGCCCGGCAGGGTGGAGTCGCCGAGCACGACGGCGCGCAGTTGGGCGCCGTACATCATGGGTTTGCGTTCGAACCAGCAGCCCCGCAGCCGGATCGGGTGGTCGACGACCGCGTACTTGAGGTCGAGCTTGCCGACGATGCGCGCCCCGTAGACCTTGAGCCCGGCGACCCGGCCCGCTTCGGCGGAGCCGCCGATGAGCAGGGAGCGCAGCACCTCCGCGCGCAGGGTGCGCTCGGGCCCCCAGGAGGCTCCGTCGTGGGAGGTCTCCCCGGGGCCCGCGCGGAAGTCGACGCCCTCCCCGCGCGGGAAGGCGTCGACGACGCGGCGTTCGGCCGGGGTGAGGTCGGTGATCTCCATCGCCGGGATGGTGTCCCGGCGTCGAACGCACTGTCAACTCCGGCCGGGGTGAATCCGGCTGTCGGGACGTCAGTGCTCGACGCCCTCCTGGAGCTCCTGCCCCTTGAGCAGGAACCAGGCCGCGACCGCGGTGGCGATCAGGACGGCGGCGCCGACCCCGGAGGCGAGCCGCAGGCCGTCCACGAAGGCGTCCTGGGCGGCGGTGACCATGGTGTGGGCGGTCTGCGGGTCCAGGGCCCGGGCGGCCTCCACCGCGCCGCCGAGGGACTCGTGGGCGGCGTCGGCCACCGGGGCGGGGACCGAGGCGGGGGCGGTGAAGCTCTGGTAGACGCCGGTGACGACCGAGCCGAGCAGGGCGATGCCGAGGGCGGCGCCGAGTTCGTACGCGGTCTCGGAGACGGCGGAGGCCGAGCCGGCCTGTTCCTTGGGGACGCTGGAGAGGATCACGTCGGCGGTGACGGTGAAGGAGAAGCCGGCGCCGAGTCCGACGACGAGGAGGGCGGCGCCGAGCAGCGGGTAGCCCGTCTCGCGGTGGATCACGGTGAGCACGCCGAGCGCCAGGCCGATGGCGGCGAGGCCGCCGGAGACGATGACGCGCACCGAGTACCTGCGGGCGTACCGGCCCGCGACCAGGCCGGTGGCCACCGCGCCGATGGCGGCGGGCAGTTCGGCGAGGCCGGCCTCCAGCGGGTCGCGGCCCTGGACGAGCTGGAAGAACTGGGAGAGGAAGAAGACCAGGCCGGAGAGGCCGAAGACGGTCAGGAGGTCGGCGAGGACCGCGCCGGAGAAGCCGCGGTGGCGGAAGAGGCGCATGTCGAGCAGCGGGGAGGTGAGGGCGAACTGGCGGCGCACGAAGGCGTACAGGCAGGCGGCGCCGAGGACGGCGGACAGCCAGACGGCCGGGGTGGGGCCGTGGGTGGCCACCTCCTTGATGGCGTACACGACGCTGATGACGCCGACGAGGGACAGGCCGACGCTGACGAGGTCCCAGGGTCCGGCGACCGGGTTCTTGGACTCGGGGAGCAGCCGGATGCCGACGAGGACCAGGGCGATCATCACGGGCAGGTTGATGAGGAAGACCGACCCCCACCAGAAGTGCTGGAGCAGGGCTCCGCCGACGACGGGCCCGACGGCCGCGCCGGCCGAGGCGGTGGCGCCCCAGATGCCGATGGCGAGGCTGCGTTCGCGCGGGTCGGAGAAGATGTTGCGGATCAGCGCGAGGGTGGAGGGCATCAGGGTGGCGCCGGCCACGCCGAGCAGGGCCCGGGCGACGATCATCATCTCGGGGCTGGTCGCGTAGGCGTTGAGGACCGAGACGGCGCCGAAGGCGGTGGCGCCGACGAGGAGGAGCTTCTTGCGGCCTATTCGGTCGCCGAGGGAGCCCATGGAGACGAGCAGGCCGGCGATGACGAACGAGTAGATGTCGCCGATCCACAGCAGTTGGGTGCCGGACGGCTTGAGGTCCTCACTGAGGGCGGGGGTGGCGAGGCCGAGTACGGTGGCGTCGACCGCGACCAGCAGGACGGCCAGGACCAGCACGGAGAGCGCCAGCCAGCGTCCTCGACCGGTCCCCTCCGCCCCGGTGCGCCGGTTCAGCTGTTCGGTACGGCTCATCACTCCACACTCCGTCGTGCTCCACCGAGCAGCAACTCGGTGATCATGTACTGGAAGTCCTTGGCGGCGACCCGCCCGTCCATCACGGCCCAGGCGCAGCTGCCGATGAGGCCGTAGAGGGCCTCGGTGAGCCATGCGGGGCTCAGGTCGATGCGGATGTCGCCCTCGTTCTGGCCCCGCTTGAAGAGCGCGAGGACGCGGGCGTCGAGGCGGGCCCAGCCCTCGTTGACCTGGTCGCCCTCGAAGAGCTGGTTCTCGGTGACGAGGAAGGCCAGCAGTTCGGCGTTGGGCTCCGCCTCGGCGATGAGCCGCCTCAGCGCCTCCACCGCCGTGTCCTCGTCGAGGCGGGCGGCGTCGAAGGCCTGCTCGAAGGCCCGGATCCCGAGGTCCTCCAGGGCCCGCACGAGGGCGTCGCGCCCGGCGAAGTGTCGGTGGAGGGTCGCCCTGCCGATGCCGGCGGCGCGTGCCACCTCGTCCATCGTGGCGGTCGATTTGCGGGAGAGCAGGGCCGCCGCGTCGCGGAGCACCTGGTCACGATCCATGGCCATGAGACGAGCGTACCCCAAATGAGACGTCGATGTCTCATTCGAAGAAAAACAGGCTGCCGGAGAGGCCGCCGAGAGAAAGGCTGATCACATGAAGCCACTGCTGCTGATCGACGTCGACGGACCGCTGAACCCCTACGCGGCCAAGGCCCAGCGCCGACCCGAGGGCTACGGCACCCACCGGATGCGCCCGACGGGCTTCACGGAGGGCCGACCGCTGCGGGTCTGGCTCAACCCCGACCACGGCGCCGAGCTGCTCGCCCTCGCGGACCTCTACGACCTCGTGTGGGCCACCACCTGGAAGGACGAGGCGAACGACTGGATAGGCCCGCGCCTGGGCCTGCCGCGGCTGCCCTTCATCGACTGGCCGGTGATGCACGGCCGCTCCCCGCGCGGCACGTTCTGGAAGACGCAGTACATCCTCCCGTACGCGGCCGGCCGACCCTTCGCCTGGATCGACGACGACATCACGACCATGGACCACGAGTACGTCGACCGGACGTACCCGGCGCGGACGCTGCTGATGCGGGTGGACGAACGGATCGGGCTGATCCGGCCGGACTTCGACGCGCTGGCGGACTGGGCGGCGTAGGGACGGTAGGGGCTGCCGGGGCGCCGGCGGGGCCACGGGCGCGGACCCGGCGGCCGGGCATTCGGGGCCCCTTACCCAGGGCGCGGACGATCATGCGCGACCGTCAACGGGCGCCGGAGCGCATTCCACCGTCGAGCGAATGTGCGCATTCGAGGGGGGTTTGATCATTTGGGGTGAGCATCGCCGTCACCCCTTCTGCCGGCGGGTCCGGGGGGAGGAGAGTCCTCCCCGGTGAGCCCTTGCCCGGGGTGGGCCACCTGCACCGATCCATCACACGCAGGGAGAGAACCATGAACGGATCCAGGAAGCTCACCTTCGCGGCGGCCGCGCTCGCCCTCACGGTCGGCGGCGCGGTCGCGGTGTCCTCCGCCTCCGCCGAACCGACGGTCACGTCCCGCACCGCCATGACCACCACCACGGCCTGGGCCAAGATCGCCGCCAACGGCCAGGTCCTCGGCGGCCAGGGCATCACCGGGATCAACAAGTTCGGCATCGGCCGCTACAACATCACCACGGCCGCGGGCCTCAACGGGTGCGCCCTCCTCGGCACCATCAACACCAACGGGGGCAACGACCCCGGCCCCGGCAGCTCGTCCATCCTGGTCGGCCAGGTGAACGGGAACACGCTGTTCATCCGGACCGCGACGCCGTCCGCCGGCGGCAGCGCCGCCGTGGACAGCGACCGACCGTTCTCGATCACCGTGGTCTGCCCGTGACGAAGGGGCGGCGGGAACCCCAGGGTTCCCGCCGCCCCTCCCGTCCCGTCGACTACTGCTTGTGGATCGCCCAGGCGTGCTGGATGACCAGGTCGGCCTTCAGCTCGGTGAGCTGGACGGCGACCGCCGAGGGGGCCGTGCCGCCCCGGCCGTCGCGGGACGCCAGGGCGCCTTCGACGTTGAGGACGGTGCGGACCTCGGGGGTCAGGTGCTCCGAGATCTTCACGAACTGCTCGTCGGTGAGCTGGTCCAGCTCGATGCCCTCGGCCTCGCAGACCTTGACGCACTCGCCGGCCACCTCGTGCGCCACCCGGAACGGCACGCCCTGCTTGACCAGCCACTCCGCGATGTCGGTGGCCAGCGAGAAGCCCGCCGGGGCCAGCTCCCGCATCCGCTCCGCGTTGATCGTGAGGGTGGCCATCATGCCGGTGAAGGCCGGCAGCAGGACTTCGAGGGTGTCGCAGGAGTCGAAGACCGGCTCCTTGTCCTCCTGGAGGTCCCGGTTGTAGGCCAGCGGCAGCGCCTTGAGGGTGGCCAGCAGGCCGGTCAGGTTGCCGATGAGCCGGCCCGACTTGCCGCGCGCCAGCTCCGCGATGTCGGGGTTCTTCTTCTGCGGCATGATCGAGGAGCCGGTGGAGAAGGCGTCGTGGAGGGTGACGAAGGAGAACTCCTTCGTGTTCCACAGGATGATCTCCTCCGCGATCCGGGACAGGTTGATCCCGATCATCGCGGTGACGAAGGCGAACTCGGCGACGAAGTCCCGCGAGGCCGTGCCGTCGATGGAGTTGCCGACCGAACCCCGCTCGAAGCCCAGGTCGGCGGCGACCGCCTCCGGGTCCAGGCCGAGGGAGGAACCGGCGAGCGCGCCCGAACCGTACGGGGAGACCGCCGTGCGGGTGTCCCACTGCCGCAGCCGCTCGGCGTCCCTGGACAGGGACTGCACGTGGGCCAGCACGTGGTGGGCGAACAGGACGGGCTGCGCGTGCTGGAGGTGGGTCCGGCCGGGCATGGCCACGTCCGGGTGCGCCTCCGCGAGGCCGACCAGGGCGTCCTGGAGGTCGGCGATCAGACCGCCGATGGTCCGCGCGTGGTCGCGCAGGTACATCCGGAAGAGGGTGGCCACCTGGTCGTTGCGCGAACGGCCGGCCCGCAGCTTGCCGCCGAGGTCGGCGCCCAGGCGCTCCAGCAGGCCCCGCTCCAGGGCGGTGTGGACGTCCTCGTCGGCGATGGTGCCGACGAAGGAGCCGTCGGCCACGTCGGCTTCGAGCCGGTCGAGGCCGTCGATCATGCGGTCGAGTTCCTCGGCCGTGAGCAGGCCCGCCTTGTGCAGCACGCGGGCGTGGGCGCGCGAGCCGGCGATGTCGTACGGCGCCAGGCGCCAGTCGAAGTGGACCGACGCGGACAGCTTCGCGAGGGCCTCCGAAGGCCCGTCGGCGAACCGGCCGCCCCAGAGCCGGACGTCACCGTTGTTGCTGCTCACAGCTACTGCTCCTCATGAGGGTGGGTGTGCGACGGCCTCCCCGCCGCGGAGGTAACGGGGAGGCCGTCTCGGTACTGCCGTACTGCGCGTGGCGCGCTCCTGCGTAACGACCGGGGGTCAGGCGAGGTCGCGGCGCGCGGCGATCTTCGCGGAGAGGGCGAAGATGTCGATGAAGCCCTGGGCCTTGGACTGGTCGAAGGTGTCGCCCGAGTCGTAGGTGGCCAGGTTGAAGTCGTAGAGGGACTCGTCCGACTTCCGGCCGGTGACGACGGCGCGACCGCCGTGCAGGGTCATCCGGATGTCACCGGTGACGTGCTGGTTGGCCTCGTTGATGAAGCCGTCCAGGGCCCGCTTGAGCGGGGAGAACCACAGGCCGTCGTAGACCATCTCGCCCCAGCGCTGCTCGACCTGCCGCTTGTAGCGGGCCAGCTCGCGCTCGACGGTGACGTTCTCCAGCTCCTGGTGGGCGGTGATCAGCGCGATCGCGCCCGGGGCCTCGTACACCTCGCGGGACTTGATGCCGACGAGACGGTCCTCGACCATGTCGATCCGGCCGATGCCCTGGGCGCCGGCGCGCTCGTTGAGCTGCTGGATGGCCTGGAGGACGGTGACGGGCTTGCCGTCGATGGCGACCGGGACGCCCTCCTTGAAGGAGATGACGACCTCGTCGGCCTCGCGGGGGGTCGCCGGGTTCGAGGTGTACTCGTAGATGTCCTCGATCGGGGCGTTCCAGATGTCCTCCAGGAAGCCCGTCTCGACGGCGCGACCGAAGACGTTCTGGTCGATGGAGTACGGGGACTTCTTGGTGGTGGCGATGGGGAGCTCGGCCCGCTCCGCGAAGGCGATGGCCTTGTCGCGGGTCATCGCGTAGTCACGGACCGGGGCGATGCACTTGAGGTCCGGGCCGAGGGCCTGGATGCCCGCCTCGAAGCGGACCTGGTCGTTGCCCTTGCCGGTGCAGCCGTGGGCGACGATGCCGGCGCCGTGCTTCTTCGCGGCGGCGACGAGGTGCTTGACGATCGTCGGCCGGGAGAGGGCGGAGACCAGCGGGTAGCGGTCCATGTAGAGGGCGTTCGCCTTGATCGCCGGGAGGCAGTACTCGTTGGCGAACTCGTCCTTGGCGTCCGCGACCTCGGCTTCCACGGCACCGCAGGCGAGCGCGCGCTTGCGGATGACGTCCAGGTCCTCGCCGCCCTGGCCGACGTCCACGGCGACGGCGATGACCTCGGCGCCCGTCTCCTCGGCGATCCAGCCGATGGCGACGGAGGTGTCCAGGCCGCCCGAGTAGGCGAGTACGACGCGCTCGGTCACGGGTTTCTCCTTACGGTGCATTCAACGACAGGCATAACTATGCACTACTCCGTATGTTTCGTCAATCGAGCCTCCGGGCCGTGTCGACCCCACCCCTGACCTGCGCGGATAACCGGAGGCGCCGGCGCTCTCCCGCCGCCTACGCTCGACCGACGGACACGGGGAGGGGCAAAGGATGGCCGCGACGAGGCGGGACCAGGTACGGATGGGGCGGGCGGCGGCACTGGCCGCGGAGCGGGGCGAGGCGGTGCGGGAGCACCTGGCCGCCCTCGACGGGCCCCACGCGTGGATCGAGTTCGACCAGGCCGTGCGCGCCGCCTGGCGGTACGCCCCCGTCCCCGTCGGCGCCCCCCTGGAGGTGCTCCTGTGCCACCCCGACGGGCGGGTCCGCGAGGCCTCCCTCGGCCTCGCGCACGCCACGCCGGAACCGGTGGCGATCCGGTGCGCCGACTGGGCCCCGCCGGTACGGGAACGGGCCCGACGGGTGCTGGAGGAGTTCCTGGAGCGGGACCCGGTCGCCACCCTCGTGGCCCTGACCCCGCTCGTGCTGCGGCTCGGGCTGCGCGAACACGGCCGCTGGGCGGTCCTCCGCTTCGAGGAGGCGCTGCGGATGGCGGGTCCGGCGGCGTCGGCCGCGGTGCGGGCCTCGGCGGACCACTCGACCCGCCGGTTCGCCGTGCGCGCGGAGATCGCCGCGGGCCGGTTCGGCGTACGGGACCTCGCGCGCGAGGCCGCCGCCGAACGGGATCCGCTCACCGCCGCCCTGTGGGCCGACGCGGCGCTGGCCGCCCGGGCCGCCGCCCCGGGGGCGCCCGACGAGGGCGCCGTCGACCTGCTGCTCGGCGGGCGCGTGGCGTTGGTCCGGGCCTCGGGGGTGACGGCGCTGCGCGGCGCCGAGCGGGCCGCGGAGGCGTCGGCGTACCTCGGCGACCGCTCCGCGATGGTCCGGGCCTGCGCCCGGTGGGCGTCGCGGCAGGCCGGCGCGGACCCGCTGGTCTTCCTGCGCGGGCGGGTCGCGGATCGGGGGCGGGTCACCCCGGGCGAGGTCGGCGGGTTCGTCGAGTGCGCCCGGCGGGACGACGCCGCGCCCGTCCTGCGGGAGCTGCTCGACCACCCCGTGGCGGGGGTGCGGGCGGCGGCGGTCGCCGGGCTCGCCGGTCTGGAGGCGGTCGAGCCCGCGCTGCTGTTCCCGCTGCTCGACGACCCGTCGGCGGCCGTGGTCCGCCGGGTCGCACGCGCCCTGAACCCCGACGCCCCGCGCCTGGACGCCACCGCGCTCGTGGTGCGGACGGGCCCGGACCGGCCGGCGGCCACCCGCCGGGCGGCGTTCCGGCTGCTGCTCGCGCGGGGCGGCCTCGACGGGATCCGGACGGCCGTAGACCTCCTGGACGACGGGGACCCGGACCTGCGCGGTCTCGCCGAGGCGACCGTGCGGTCGTGGGAGCCGACGCACTTCACGGCCGCGGCGCCCCGCGAGGTGCTGGGCGGCCTCCTGTTGCGCTCCGCGCACGTGCTCGACCCGTACCGACTGGCCCTGCGGCTGGGCCGGTTGGGGCTCGGGGAGTGGAACCGCACTCCCCCGACCCGACCGTCGAACGGATAATCCGACCATGGGAAAACTCCACGACCGTATCGACGGCCGGCTGCGCGCCTTCATCGAGGAGCAGCCGATCTTCTTCACCGCGACCGCCCCGCTCTCCGGGGACGGTCACGTCAACCTCTCCCCCAAGGGCCGCGCGGGCACGCTCGTCGTCGTCGACGAGCACACCCTGGCGTACCTGGACTTCGGGGGCAGCGGCGCCGAGACCATCGCGTACGTCCGTGAGAACGGCCGTATCACGCTCATGTGGTGCGCCTTCTCCGGCCCGCCCCACATCGTGCGCGTGCACGGCGAGGGCGAGGCGGTCTTCCGCGACGACCCGCGCTGGGCGGACCTGATCGGCCTGTTCGGGGAGGCCGACGGGCCGGGCGCCCGCGCCGTGATCGTGGTCCGCACCCGCCGGATCGCCGACGTGTGCGGGTACGCCGTCCCCTTCATGGAGTACCAGGGCGAACGCACCCTCCACGCGGAGCACTTCGGCCGCAAGAGCGACGAGGAGTTCGCCGAGTACTGCGAGCGCAAGGAACACATCGGCAGCAGCCTCGACGGCCTGCCTGCGCTGCCGCTGCCCCTCCCGCCCCGTACCGTCTGACATGTGCTGCGTACCGCCCTGCTGACCGGCTCGCTGGTCCTCGCCGCCCTGCTCCCCTCCGGCCCCGCCGCCTTCGACCCCTTCCCCCTCGGCCCGCCGCCGTTGCCGCACCGCCTCGCCGACACCGGCGGCGGCAGCCAGCTGATCACCGCCGTCGCGCCCTCGCCCGGGGCCACGACGGGCCGGCTCACCTGGTGGGACCGCCGCGCCGGCCGCTGGTACGAGGCCGGCGGCGCGCCCGCCCGCTTCGGCGCGAAGGGGCTGGCCGAGGGGACGGGCCGGGTGCAGGGGACGAGCACCACCCCGACGGGCCTGTACGCGCTGCCGTACGCCTTCGGCATCGCTCCGGCGCCGGCCGGCACGCGGTACGCCTACCGGCGGGTGACCCGGGACTCCTGGTGGTGCCAGGACAACGCCTCCGCGAGCTACAACCGCTGGGTGGAACCGCTGCCCTCCGACTGCGCGCCCGGCGAGGCCGAGCACCTGGTGACCTACCGCCGGCAGTACGCGCACGCGCTGGTCGTCGCCTTCAACTACGACCGGCCCGTACGCGGCCGGGGCGCGGGCATCTTCCTGCACGTCGACGGCAAGGGGGCGACGGCCGGTTGCGTCTCCGTCCCCGAACGGGCGATGCGCGCCCTGCTGCGCTGGGCCGACCCGCGCCGCCGCCCCCACCTGGCGATCGGCACCGAGGACGGGCCGTTGGCCGTGACCCGCTACTGAGACCGGCGCGCCACGCGCGAAGGGCCCGCTCCGATCGGAGCGGGCCCTTCGTCGTGTCCCGGGCGTCCGGGCGGCGTGCCGCCGCGTCAGCCCTCCTTCTGCGCCAGCCTCAGCAGGTGGTCGGCCAGGGCCTGACCGCCGGCCGGGTCACGGCTGATCAGCATCAGCGTGTCGTCGCCGGCGATCGTGCCGAGGATCTCGCGGAGTTCGGCCTGGTCGATCGCGGAGGCGAGGAACTGGGCCGCCCCCGGAGGGGTGCGCAGGACCACGAGGTTCGCGGAGGCCTCGGCGGAGATCAGCAGCTCCCCGGAGAGGCGCCGCATGCGCTCCTCCTTCGCCGACTCCCCGAGCGGGGCCTGCGGGGTGCGGAACCCGCCCTCGCTGGGCACCGCGTAGATCAGCTCGCCGCCGGTGTTGCGGATCTTCACCGCCCCCAGCTCGTCGAGGTCGCGCGAGAGCGTCGCCTGGGTGACGCTCAACCCGTCGTCGGCGAGGAGCTTGGCCAGCTGGCTCTGGGAGCGGACCGGCTGCCGGTTGAGGATGTCCACGATCCGGCGGTGGCGGGCGGTGCGGGTCTGCGGAACGGACGGCCCGTTCTGCTCGTGTTCCTGCGCCTGACTCATCGTCGTCTCATTCTCCGGATCGTCCCGCTGCGTCGAGGATGCCGGGCAGCGCCCCGACGAACGCGTCGACCTCGGCCTCGGTGATGACGAACGGGGGCATCAGCCGCAGGACGTCGGGGGCGGGCGCGTTGACCAGGAATCCGGCTTCCTGAGCCGCCGACTGCGCCTTCGGCGCGAGCGGCTCCGTCAGCACGATACCCAGCAGCAGTCCGGAACCGCGGACGTGGGAGACCAGCGGATGACCGGAGCCCTCGATTCCGGAGCGCAGCCGTTCGCCGCGCGCCTTGACCCGCTCCAGCAGGCCGTCGGCCTCGATGGTGTCGATCACGGCGAGGCCGGCGGCGCAGGCGACCGGGTTCCCGCCGAAGGTGGTGCCGTGCTGGCCGGGCCGCAGCAGGTCGGCGGTCGGGCCGAAGGCGACCACGGCGCCGATCGGCAGGCCGCCGCCGAGGCCCTTGGCGAGGGTGACGAGATCGGGCTCGACGCCCTCGTGGGCCTGGTGCTCGAACCACTGGCCGCAGCGGCCGATGCCGGTCTGCACCTCGTCGAGGGCCAGCAGGGTCCCGGTGGCCCGGGTGATCTCGCGGGCGGCCTCCAGGTAGCCGGCGGGCGGGACGACGACGCCGTTCTCGCCCTGGATCGGCTCGATGAGGACGAGGGCCGTCTCCTCGGTGACGGCGGCCCGCAGGGCCTCCACGTCGCCGTACGGGACGTGGGTGACGTCACCGGGCAGCGGCAGGAAGGGGGTCTGCTTGGCCGGCTGGCCGGTGAGCGCGAGGGCGCCCATGGTCCGGCCGTGGAAGCCCCCCTGCG
The DNA here is from genome assembly GCF_040650855.1 of Streptomyces sp. NPDC048606. NCBI lineage: Bacteria > Bacillati > Actinomycetota > Actinomycetes > Kitasatosporales > Streptomycetaceae > Streptomyces > Streptomyces sp. NPDC048606. The sequence continues at coordinate 37,798 of NZ_JBEZIB010000035.1, forward strand.
TGGCGACCATGTGGGTCCGCCCCGTCAGCCTGCCGATCTTGAAGGCGGCCTCGACGGCCTCCGCGCCGGAGTTGCAGAAGAACACCCGGCCCTCGCGGCCGAAGAGTTCGAGCAGCCGCTCGCCGAGGGCGAGGACGGGCTCGGAGGCGTAGAGGTTGGAGACGTGGCCGAGGGTGGCGACCTGCGCGGAGACGGCCTCGACGATCGCCGGGTGGGCGTGGCCGAGGGCGTTGACCGCGATGCCGCCGACGTAGTCGGTGTACTGCCTGCCGTCCGCGTCCCAGACCTGGGCGCCCGCGCCGCGGACGAGGGCCAGGGCCGGGGTGCCGTAGTTGTCGGTGAGCGCGCCGCGCCAGCGGGCGGCGTAGTCCTGGTTTCCGGTCATGCTCCGTCGCCTCCCTGTGCGTTCGGGTCCTGTGCGGTCGGGTCCTGTGCGGTCGGGCCCTGCGTGGTCGGGCCCTGGTCGTCGGGCACGACCATGGTGCCGATGCCCTCGTCGGTGAAGATCTCCAGCAGGATCGAGTGCTGCACCCGGCCGTCGATGACGCGGGCGGTGCCGACGCCGCCGCGCACGGCGTGCAGGCAGCCCTCCATCTTGGGGACCATGCCGCTGGACAGCTCGGGCAGCAGCTTCTCCAGCTCGCTCACGGTGAGCCGGCTGATGACCTCGTCGCTGTCGGGCCAGTCCGCGTAGAGGCCCTCGACGTCGGTGAGGACCATCAGCGTCTCGGCGCCGAGCGCGGCGGCGAGCGCCGCGGCGGCGGTGTCGGCGTTCACGTTGTAGACGTGGCCGTCGTCCGCGCTGCGGGCGATCGAGGAGATGACCGGGATGCGGCCGTCCGCGAGGAGGGCCTCGATCGCGCCGGTGTCGATGGCGGTGATCTCGCCGACCCGGCCGATGTCGACGCGCTCGCCCTCGATCTCCGGGGTGTGCTTGGTCGCGGTGATGGTGTGGGCGTCCTCGCCGGTCAGGCCGACCGCGAGGGGGCCGTGCTGGTTGAGCAGGCCGACCAGCTCGCGCTGGACCTGCCCCGCCAGGACCATCCGTACGACGTCCATGGCCTCCGGGGTGGTGACCCGCAGACCGGCCTTGAACTCGCTGACCAGGCCCTGCTTGTCGAGCTGGGCGTTGATCTGCGGGCCGCCGCCGTGGACCACGACGGGCCGCAGGCCGGCCTGCCGCAGGAAGACCACGTCCTGGGCGAAGGCCGCCTTCAGGTCCTCGTCGATCATGGCGTTGCCGCCGAACTTGATGACGACGATCTTACCGTTGTGCCGGGTGAGCCAGGGCAGCGCCTCGATGAGGATCTCGGCCTTGGGCAGCGCGGTGTGCTTCCTCGCGGCGGTCACGAGCTGTACGCGCTGTTCTCGTGGACGTACTCGGCGGTCAGGTCGTTCGCCCAGATCACGGCGGACGCGGAGCCGGTCGACAGGTCGGCGGTGATGCGCACCTCGCGGTCCTTCATCGAGACGAGGTCGCGGTCCTCGCCGACCGAGCCGTTGCGGCAGACCCACACGTCGTTGATGGCGACGTTCAGCCGGTCCGGGTCGAAGGCGGCCCGGGTGGTGCCGATCGCCGAGAGCACGCGGCCCCAGTTGGGGTCCTCGCCGTGGATGGCGCACTTGAGCAGGTTGTTGCGGGCGATGGAGCGACCGACCTCGACGGCGTCCTCCTCGCTCGCCGCGCCGATCACCTCGATGCGGATGTCCTTGCTCGCCCCCTCGGCGTCGCCGATGAGCTGACGGGCGAGGTCGTCGCAGACGGTCCGGACGGCCTCCGCGAACTCCTCGTACACCGGTACGTGGCCGGAGGCGCCGGAGGCGAGCAGCAGCACGGTGTCGTTGGTGGACATGCAGCCGTCGGAGTCGACCCGGTCGAAGGTGGTGCGGGTGGCGTCGCGCAGGGCCTTGTCGAGGTCGGCCGCGTCCAGGTCCGCGTCCGTGGTGAGCACGACCAGCATGGTGGCCAGGCCCGGGGCGAGCATGCCCGCGCCCTTGGCCATGCCGCCGACCGTCCAGCCGCCGCGCGAGACGGTGGCGGTCTTGTGGACGGTGTCGGTGGTCTTGATGGCGATGGCCGCGGCCTCGCCGCCGTCGGCGCTCAGGGCCGCGGCGGCCGTCTCGACGCCGGGCAGCAACTTGTCCATGGGGAGCAGGACGCCGATCAGCCCGGTGGAGGCCACCGCGATCTCGCCGGCGTTGTGCTCGGCGCCGTCGCCCCGACCGCTCAGGACCTCGGCGACCTTCTCGGCCGTGGCGTGGGTGTCCTGGAAGCCCTTGGGACCGGTGCAGGCGTTGGCGCCGCCGGAGTTGAGGACGACCGCGCTGACGGTTCCGCCGCGCAGGACCTGCTCGGACCAGTGGACGGGAGCGGCCTTGACGCGGTTGGAGGTGAAGACGCCCGCGGCGGCCAGTCGCGGGCCGTGGTTGACCACGAGGGCCAGGTCCGGGTTGCCGTTCGCCTTGATCCCGGCGGCGATGCCCGCCGCCGTGAATCCCTGTGCTGCCGTGACGCTCACGACGACTCCTTGTTCGCTTCTCCGCCCGCGCGGCGCGCCGGTGCGGTCCTCATCGTCGTCCGCGGCCCGGTGGCCGCGCGTGCGACGCTCACGGGGCCACTCCGATCGAGGAGAGACCCAGCGCCTCGGGCAGCCCGAGGGCGATGTTCATGCTCTGCACCGCGCCGCCCGCGGTGCCCTTGGTGAGGTTGTCGATCGCGCTGATGGCGATGATCCGCCCGACGGACTCGTCGTGGGCGACCTGGAGGTGCACGGCGTTCGAGCCGTACACGGCCTTGGTGGTGGGCCACGTGCCCGCCGGCAGCAGCCGGACGAACGGCTCGTCGGCGTACGCCTTCTCGTACGCGGCGCGCAGCGATTCGGCGGTGGTGCCGGGGCGGGCCTTGGCCGAGCAGGTGGCGAGGATGCCGCGCGGCATGGGCACGAGGTTCGCGGTGAAGGAGACGGCGACCCGCTCCCCGGCGAGCGGGGAGAGGTTCTGCACCATCTCCGGGGTGTGGCGGTGGACGCCGCCGACGCCGTACGGGGTGACGGTGCCCATGACCTCGGAGCCGAGCAGGTGCGGCTTGAGGGACTTGCCCGCGCCGGAGGTGCCGGTGGCCGCGACGATGACGGCCTCGGGTTCGGCGAGGCCGGCCTGGTAGGCGGGGTAGAGCGCCAGGGAGACGGCGGTCGGGAAGCAGCCGGGTACGGCGACGCGCCTGGAGCCCTCCAGCGCGGCGCGCCCGCCGGGCAGCTCGGGCAGGCCGTAGGGCCAGGTTCCGGCGTGCGGGGCGCCGTAGAATGCGTCCCAGTCGGCGGAGTCCTTCAGCCGGTGGTCGGCGCCCATGTCGATGACGAGGACCTCGTCGCCGAGCTCGGCCGCGACGGCCGCGGACTGCCCGTGGGGCAGTGCGAGGAAGACGACGTCGTGTCCGGCGAGGACCTCGGGGGTGGTCGCCTCCAGCGTGCGGTCCGCGAGGGGGACCAGGTGCGGCTGGAGTTCGCCGAAGGGCTGGCCCGCGTTGGAGTGGCCGGTGAGCGCGCCGATCTCCACCTCGGGGTGCGAGAGCAGCAGGCGCAGGACCTCACCGCCCGCGTATCCGCTCGCTCCGGCCACCGCTACACGTACCACCATCGGACCTCCTCCTCGATGGCATGACTATACGTATCTCTGCACTTTTATGCAAAGCCCTGCTCCTCGGGAACCCCTCGGGCACACCCGCCGGCGGCTCCGCTCGACGGCGTCAGCCGGCGGCGTTCCTGCGGGCGCGGAAGGTCGCGGCCTTGGTGCGATTCTGACAGGCCGTGGAGCAGAACTGGCGCGCGGCGTTGCGGGAGTTGTCGACGTAGACGCGATCGCACCGGTGGGCCTGGCAGACGCCGAGCCGGCTCGCGAGGCCCCCGCCCACCGCCAGGGCCAGCGCGGTGGCGCAGCCGGCGCCGACCCCCGCCGCGAAGGAGTCGTCGGGTCCGTGGAAGTGCAGGTTCCAGTCCTCACCCCCGGCGCGGTCGAGCCTCGGCCGGGCCGCCGTGTCGCGCAGCAGGTCGTTGACCACCTCGGCGGCGGCGTCCACCCGCCCCTCCTGCACGGCCCGGAAGACCTCGCGCATGCTCCGCGCCGTCACCGCCAGGCGGTCGGCCTGTTCGGTGTCGATGGCGCGCGCCAGGGCGGCCGTGCCGGTGTGCGGCACGGCCGCGTCGACGGCGGCCACCCGCTCGGGCCCGCGCGGCGCGAGGTAGTCGCGCCCCCGGGCCTCACCGTCGGTGAGCGCGTTCACGAGCGCGACGGCATGGTCCAACAACACCGCCACGTGACTGTCGAACATCACTTGACCAGTCACCCCTTCGAAGAATAGTTTCCGTACCTGACATTAGCCGATTCGACAGTTACGGGAGAGGTGGCGGGCATGCCGCGGACCGTATGGCTGCTGGTGGTGGCGCGGGCGATCAACCGGCTCGGCGCCTTCTCCCTGTCCTTCCTGACCGTCCTGATCACCACGGAGCACGGGGCGAGCGCCACGACCGCCGGGGCGCTCTCCGCGGCCTTCGGGCTCGCGACGATCCCCTCCCGGCTCCTCGGCGGTCGCCTCGCCGCCCGGCTCGGGCGCCGCCGCACGATCGCGCTCGGTCTCGCGGGGTGCGGCCTCGCGCAGCTGGGCATCGCCTCCGCCGACTCCCTGGCCGCCGTGGCGGCGTACGCGGTCCTGCTCGGCCTGGCCTTCGAGCTGTACGAGCCGCCGAGCCAGGCGATCATCGCCGACACCGTCGCCCCCGAGGAGCGGGTGCGGGCGTACGGCCTCCTCAACGCCGCGCTCGCCGTCGGCGGAACGGGAGCCGGACTGATCGCGGCGGGCGTGGGCCGGTGGGACCTGCGGTGGCTGTTCGTCGTCGACGCGCTGACCTGCCTGCTCTGCGCGCTGGTGGTCCGCCTCGCGCTGCCCGCCGACCACGCCCGCCGCCCGGTCGACCGACGCGGCGCTGACGCCGGACCCGTCCGCCCGTGGCGGGACCGCGCCCTGTGGGCCATGTTCCTCTCGGGCACCGTCTTCGCCCTCGTCGCGATGCAGATCGTGATGGCGCTTCCGCTCACCCTCGACCGCCGCGGCCTGGCGCCCGCGGACGCCGGGCTGCTGTTCACCGCCTCGGCCCTGACCATCGTCGCGGCCCAACCGGCCCTGCGCCTGCGCCGCGTCGCCGCGCTGGGCACCCCCGCCGCCCTCGCCCTCGGGCACGCGCTGATCGCGATCGGCCTGGCCGGCTACGCCGCCGCGCGCACCCTGCCGGTGTTCGTGATCGCCACCGCCGTCTGGAGCCTGGGCGACGTGCTCGTCATGGGCCGCGTCCTCGGCGTGGTGGCCGATCTGGCGCCGCCCGGGGGCACCGACCGCTACCTCGCCGCGTACGGCGTCACCTGGGGCGTCGCCACCGTGGCCGCCCCCGTCACCGCGACGCAGCTCCTGGAACGCGCGGGCGTCGCTCCCCTGTGGGGCGTCACGGCCCTGCTGTGCCTGGCCCTGGCCGCCGCGCACCTCCTCCTCGTCGGACCCGTGGTCGGCGCGCGCACCGGGGCGCCGCGCCCGGCCCCGACCGCGGCGTGAGCCGATCCCCGCTCAGCGCCACCACCAGAAGCCGGGCAGGGCCACGATCGCCGCCGTCAGCAGGACCCCCGCCCCGAAGACCATCGGGGCCGCCGCCGGACGTCGGCGCGGATCGGCGCAGGCCGCGGCCCACAGCAGGGGCACCGACGGGGCGAAGGTCCACAGGCCGATCAGGCTCCCGACGAGGATCCACGGCACGAGCGCGGCGCCCGCGACCGCGGCGGCCCCCACGAACGTCGCCCGGCGGCGGTGGAGGAACAGCGGCAGCGCCACGACGGCCGCGGTGCACGCGATCAGCACCCCGTACCCGCGGCCGTCCACGAACCGGGCGAAGCCGATCGCGGGCGGCAGCGGAGCCAGGACGGCGGCGACCACCAGGGCGAGCTGCCAGGGGTGGGCCCGGCCGCGGGGCCACACGCGCGCGCCGCGTCCCGCGCTCGACCGTCGGCGCGCGCCGATCGACACGACGGATTCCATGGCCGCCCCCTCCACCACTCCCGATTGAACGCGTTCAACCTACCTCAGGCGGTGGCGGACCCATACGTTCGGCTCCACGTAGACCGCGTAGCCGCGCTCCGGTTCGCAGTGCACCGGCACGAGCGCCCCCGGCACGCGGACCGGTCCCGCCGCGTCGAAGGGCAGTCCGGTCCATTCCCGCCACTGCGCGAGCGAGCCGCTGACCGTCATCGACACCGGGGCCACCGAGTCGATGACGCCCCCGGCGCGCACGTGGACCCGTAGCCACGGGTCGTGGGGAAGGCCGTCCCCGCGGGTGCGGTACGCGTACTCCTCCATCGGCGCGTCCGGCTCGGCGGGCTTGCCGTTGGGCCGGACCGGGGCGACCAGCTCCGCGAACCCGGCGGCGCGGACGCTCTCGCGCATGGCCGCGAGCATCCGCCCCGAGAGCCCCCGGCCCTGCCGGTCGGTGGCGACGCTGATCTCGATGGCGCTGACCGTGTCGGGCAGCACCCCGCGCCGCCGGTCGGAGAACGCCCACATCAAGACCGCGTCCCAGCCGTTCGCCGGCAGCGTCCCGCCCCGCTCCTCGGTGTGCAGGGCGAAGGGCAGGGCGAAGCCCCGGGCCACGACCGCGTCCCCGTCGGTCGCGATCCAGACGTACTCCGGGAACTCGGCGACGATGCGGGGGTAGAGCAGCCAGGCGAGCGCGTCCTCGCCGGAGAACGCCGGCCAGGAGTCCCGCATGTCCCAGATCCGGGAGGCCAGTTCGGGGCGGTCGGCGAGGGTGGTGATCACCGGGTCGGCGGCGGCGCTCGGGGTGGTGGGGACGGTCGGCATGATCATGGCCGCAGGCTAGCCGGCGCCCCTCGACGGCCTCAACCGGGTTTACGGGCCCCCGCGTCGACGGCCGGCCGGGCCCGACGCGCGGGCCCCGACACCCGGGTCCGCGTCCGGCGTCCGGCGTCCGGCGTCCTGCTCAGGCGTCCGGCTCAGGCCTCCGCCGTGGCGCGCAGCCGCTGGACGGCCTCCACCAGGTCGGCCGGGCCGGCCACCCCGGCGAAGCTCAGCCGCACGTGGGGGGCGGGCGGCTCCGCGCAGAAGTAGGGGCGGCCGGGCGTGACCGCGACGCCGGCGCGCAGGGCGGCCGCGGCGAAGGTCGCGTCGTCCCCGCCACCGCGCGGCCTGACCCACAACTGGTAGCCGCCCAAGGGCAGGTGGGGCAGCTCCACCCCGGGCAGTTCCCGGCGCAGGGCCCCCGCCAGCACGTCGCGGCGGTGACGCAGTTCGGCGGCCACGGCCCGCAGGTGGCGCGGCCAGGCGGGACTTCCCACCAGTTCGAGGGCGGCCTCCTGGAGGGGTCGGGGCACGAAGAAGAAGTCGACGACCTGGATGGCGCGCAGCCGGTCCAGCACCGGACCCCGGGCGGCCAGGGCTCCGACCCGCAGGCTGGGCGAGGTGGCCTTGGTGAGCGAGCGGACGTGCACGACGACGCCGTCGGTGTCCTCGGCGGCGAGGGTGGCGGGCAGCGGTCCCGCGTCCTCGTGGGCCAGGGAGCGCGCGTAGTCGTCCTCGACGACGAAGGCCCCGGCGGCGCGGGCGATCCTCAGCACCTCGGTCCGGCGCGCGGCGGAGAGCACCGCGCCGGTCGGGTTCTGGAACAGCGGCTGGCACACGAAGACCCGCGCCCCCGTGGCCTCGAAGGCGGCGGCCAGCAGTTCCGGCCGGACCCCCTCGGAGTCCACCGGCACCGGGACCGGGCGACAGCCGGAGGCGCGGGCGATGGAGAGCAGTCCGGGGTACGTGGGGGACTCGACCAGGATCGGGGCCCCCGGCGGGGCCAGCGCCCGTACGGCGGTGGTGAGGGCGCTCTGGCCGCCCGCGGCGATGAGGACGTCGGCGGCCCCCAGGGAACCCGAGGGTCCGCCGATCTCCCGGGCGAACCAGTCCCGCAGCTCCGTCAGCCCCTCCATGGGCGGCCGCCCCCAGGCCCCGGGACGGCGGCCGGCCCGGGCCAGGGCGGCGGCCATCGCCCGCTCGGGCTGGAGGGAGGGGTGCAGGTAGCCGCCGTTGAGCTCGATCACCCCGGGGGGCGGCGCGGCCAGCGAGGCGAGGACGCCGGTGGCGTCCACGGAGCGCGGGACGACCTCTCCGACGCCCTCGGCGCTGAGGGCGACCTCCTGCCAGGACGTGTCCCCGCGGTCGGGATCCGCCGTGCGCGGCCGGGTCCGGTAGACGCCGGCGCCGGGCCGGGTGACGACCAGACCCTCGGCGGCGAGCTGCGCGAGGGCCCGCGAGACGGTCACCGGGCTCACCCGGTAGCGCTCCACCAGGGCCCGACTGGAGGGGAGCTTTCCATCCACCGGATAGCGGTCCAGTTCGGACCGCAGGGATTCTGCCAGCTCCGCCACACTGCTACGCTCGTACATGACAGCACAGAATAGCGCTACTCCCTCCGGCACGATAGCGGTGCGAGGACGGTCCGCGACCGCCCTCCCGCTCGACGGGACCACGGCCGACGCCGTACGGGCCGCCGCCATGGGCTCCGACGCCGCCGGGGCCGGCGCCCGCGGCGGCACCCTCCTCGCCGCGCTCGGCGTCGTCGCCTTCTCGCTGACCTTCCCCGCCACCGCCTGGGGCCTGGAGAGCTTCGGCCCCTGGTCGCTGGTCTCCCTGCGCAGCGTGCTCGCCGCCGTCATCGCGGCCGGGTTCCTGCTCGCCGCGCGGGTGGCTCCGCCGCGCCGCGAGCACCGCCTGGGGCTGGCCGTCGTCGCCGGCGGGGTGGTGGTCGGCTTCCCCCTGCTGACCACGCTCGCCCTGCGCACCTCGACGACCTCGCACGCGGCCGTCGTCGTCGGCCTGTTGCCGCTCACCACCGCCGCGCTCTCCGCCCTGCGCACCGGCGTGCGCCCGTCGGGCCGCTTCTGGGCGGCGGCCGTCGCCGGGGCGGTGGTCGTGCTGGCCTTCGCGCTCCACCAGAGCGGCGGCGCCCCGTCGACGGGCGACCTCTACCTCCTCGGCGCGCTCCTGGTGTGCGCGGCCGGCTACACCGAGGGCGCCCGGCTGGCCCGGGAGATGCCGGGCTGGCAGGTGATCGGCTGGGCCCTGGTGGGGTGCCTGCCGCTGACGGTGGCCGGCTCCGCGCTCGGGCTCGCGTACGAGCCGGTGCACCTGACCGCCCACGGGGTGATCGGCCTGGTGTGGGCGGCGGCCGGGTCCACCTTCCTCGGGCTCTACGTCTGGTACCGCGGGATGGCCGCCATCGGGGCCCCGCGCGCCAGCCAGCTCCAGCTGGCCCAGCCCCTGCTGACCCTGGTCTGGTCGGTGGCGCTGCTCGGCGAGCACCTGACCCCGGCGGCCCCGGCCGCCGCCTGCGCGGTCCTCGTGTGCATCGCCGTGACCCAGCGGGTCAAATAAGGGCGAACGGCCCTAAACTGCTATCACCGGATCGGACCGGATCGGACCGTCACCGAGGAGGCCAGTCATGCGCGCGACCGAGGGCGACCAGCTGGTGCAGCACGGCCGGATCGTCGGCCAACACGACAAGGTGGGCGAGATCACCCAGGTGCTGGGCGAGAACGGAACACCCCCGTACCGGGTCCGCTTCGAGGACGGCCACGAAGCCCTGATGGCGCCCGGACCCGACTGCGTGGTCCGGCACCCCTCCGAGCCCCGGCACTGAACGCCCGGACCCCGGCACCGGACGCCGGTCCCCGACCCTTCCCCGGGCCGGGGACCGCGCGCCGCACCCGCCGACGCCGCAGCCCTCGACGCCGCGCCCCTCGACTCGATGCCGCGCCCCCGGCCTGACGGGGCCTGCGGCGTGACGGGCCTTCAGCGCGGCGGGGCCGTCGCCCGGTAGTGGTCGGCGACCACCCGGTCCATCGCGCCGTTGCGGTCCGTCGCCAGGTGCGACGCCGAGAAGTAGGAGTGCCCGCGGACCTCCGGATACCGCTTGGCGAAGGTCAGGTGCCGGGACAGCTCCGCCGGGTCGCGCCAGGCGGCCGTCGGGCTCTGCGCGTCGCAGCGGTACAGGGCCTCCCCCACGTAGAGGTCGACGCCCGTGCCGCGCACCGTCTTCGCCCACCACGGCACGATCGCCGCGTAGTCGGCGGTCGGGTGACCGATGTGCCAGTACGCCTGGGGGGCGATGTAGTCGACCCAGCCCTCCTTGACCCACTTGCGGGTGTCCGCGTAGAGGTCGTCGTACGTGGACACGCCCGCCCGGGTCGGGGATCCGTTCGGGTCCACGTCGTCGCCCCGCCACACCGCGAAGGGACTGACGCCGAACCGGGCCGTCGGCCGGATGCGACGGACCTCGGCGGACATCTCCCGCACGAGCGCGTCGATGTTGGCGCGCCGCCAGTGCGCCCGGGAGGCGTGGCCGCCGCCGTGACGCGCGTACGCCGCGTCGTCGTCGAAGCGCTCGCCGCTGACCGGGTACGGGTAGAAGTAGTCGTCCAGGTGGGCCCCGTCGATCGGGTAGCGGGAGACCGCGTCGAGCATCGCGCGCTGCACGAAGGCCCGGACCTCCGGCAGTCCGGGGTTGTAGTAGAGCTTGCCGCCGTAGGGCACGATCCAGTCGCGGTTCCTGCGCGCCGGGTGCGAGGCGACCAGCCGTCCGGGATCGGTGTGGTTGGCCACGCGGTACGGGTTGAACCAGGCGTGCAGCTCCAGACCCCGGCGGTGCGCCTCCTCGACCGCCACGCCCAGCGGATCCCAGCCCGGGTCGCGGCCCTGCGTCCCGCTGAGCCACTGCGACCAGGGCTCGTGCGGGGAGGGCCACAGCGCGTCGGCCGCCGGGCGCACCTGGAGGATCACCGCGTTGAGCCGGCGCTCCACAGCGGCGTCGAGGAAGGCCGTCAGCTCGTCGCGCTGCTGCCGCGCGGAACGTCCGACCTGGGAGGGCCAGTCCACGTTCTGTACGGTGGCGATCCACATCGCCCTGAATTCCGGCGTCGTCGCCCCGGCCGGACCCGCCCGTTCCGGGGCCGCGGCCGGACCCTCCGTCGCGGAGGCCTCCCCGCCGAGCCCCGCGACCGCCGTCGCCGCCAACGCTCCCGCCGCTCCGGCCAGCAGCCCACGCCGTCCGATGTACGTCATGTGACGAATCAACTCCGCTCCGTGACAATGCCTCGCGTGGGCCCAGCATGCCCGCCCCGGCCCGCCCGACACGCGAAGGACGGGGGTAACGTCGGGGGGCGTGGCGGGCGCCGGAACGCAGTTACCACTGCACAGCACGGGGGACCCGCGATGGATGAGCTGCGAAAGGCACGACGTGACGGACCTCTCTACCCTCCCGACCGACATCGCACGGGTCGGCGTGGTGGGCTGCGGCCAGATGGGCGCGGGCATCGCCGAGGTGTGCGCCCGCAGCGGTCTGGAGGTGAAGGTCGCCGAGACCACCGGCGAGGCGCTGGAGATCGGGCGCACCCGCCTGCACAACTCGCTGACCAAGGCCGCCGAACGCGGCAAGATCACCGAAGAGGAGCGGGACGCCACCCTGGCCCGCCTCACCTTCACCACCGACCTCGGCGAGTTCGCCGACCGTGACCTCGTCATCGAGGCGGTCGTCGAGAACGAACAGGTCAAGACGGAGATCTTCCAGGTCCTCGACCAGGTGATCACCCGCCCGGACGCGATCCTCGCCTCCAACACCTCCTCGATCCCGCTGGTCAAGCTGGCCGTCGCGACCTCGCGGCCGGACCAGGTCATCGGCATCCACTTCTTCAACCCGGCCCCGGTGCAGAAGCTCGTCGAGCTGATCCCGGCGCTGACCACCGGCGAGGAGACCGTCAAGCGGGCCGAGGCCCTGGTGCGGGACGTGCTGGGCAAGCACGCCGTCCGCGCCCAGGACCGGTCCGGGTTCGTCGTCAACGCGCTCCTGGTCCCGTACCTGCTGTCCGCGATCCGGATGTTCGAGTCCGGCATCGCGAGCCGCGAGGACATCGACAACGGCATGGAGCTGGGCTGCGCCCACCCGATGGGACCGCTCAAGCTGTCGGACCTGATCGGACTGGACACCATCGTCTCGATCGCCGACTCCATGTACGCCGAGTACAAGGAGCCGCTGTACGCCGCTCCCCCGCTGCTCCAGCGCATGGTCGACGCCGGCCGCCTGGGCCGCAAGACGGGCTCGGGCTTCTACCCGTACGGCTGACACCCCCGGAGCCCGGGCCCGGGCCCGCTCCGGGCCACGGGCCTAGCCGAGCCGCAGGTGACGCAGCAGGAGCAGCCCGGCCGCCATGTTGGCGGCCGGGACCTCCCCGCGCGCGATCAGGTCGGGCACCGACTTGAGCGGCACCCACGCCCGGCGCGAGGACTCGAACGCGTCCTCGGGCGGGCCGACGTACGTCGCCTCCTCGGACCAGTAGAGGTGGTGGCGGGCGTCGGTCAACCCGTTCGAGGGTTCCACCGTCATCAGCCGGCGCAGCGGGCCCGGCCGCCAGCCCGACTCCTCCTCCATCTCCCGGGCCGCCGCCGCCTCGACGGACTCGCCGTCCTCGACCACGCCGGCGGGCAACTCCCAGCCCCAGCTGTCGGTGATGAACCGGTGGCGCCACAGCAGCAGCACCTCGTCGGCGTCGTTGACGGCCGTGGCGACGGCGACCGGCCGCAGCCGGATCACGAAGTGGTCCAGGTGCCGCCCGTCGGGAAGCTCCACGTCCGCCAGGTTCACGTCGAACCAGCGGTTCTTGTACACGGTCTGCTCACTCAGGTTCATCCACTGCACGGTCGTGCCACCTTCCGCATCCGTTGGTGGCAACATGGCAGCAGTCCGAGCCCTCAGAGGGGAACGCGCAGCGCCTCGTCGATGAGCCGCGCGGTCTCCTCCGCGCCCGCCCGACCGCTGGTCAGCACCTGTTCGCGGACCGTCCGGAGCCGGTCGCGCAGGCGCAGCGACTCCATCCCCTTGGCCCGTTCCGCCATCTCCGCCGCCGACACCGCCGCCCGGTCCGCCTCGCCCTGGCGCAGCTGGATCTCGCAGAGCATCGCCAGCCGGTGCACCCGGCCCCGGTCGTGCGCCGGGGCCGAGGCCGCCTCGGTGGCCTGCGCGTGCGCGGCGTCCAACTCGCCGAGGCTGAGCAGCGCCTCGGCCACCTGGACGTTGACCAGCCCGGGTTGTACGTAGCCCGTCTCATCGGGCTCGGCGCCGGGCCGGATCCGCGCGGCGGCGGCCTCGGCGCTGCGGATGCAGGCCAACGCGGCCGCGGTGTCGCCGAGTCGGGCGTACGCCTTGGCCTGCATCGCGTACAGGTCCGCGGCCAGCGCCGGGGTGGTGTGCCGGCCGGCGGTCCGCAGCGCGGCCTCGGCGAAGGCGACGGCCTGGCGGAACTCCCGCAGGTGCAGGGACTGGTTGACCAACAGGGCGATCACGTAGGCGCCGAGGCCCCGGTCCCCGCTGGCCTTGGCCAGGCGCAGGGCCTGGTGGAAGTAGCGCTGGGCGAGGCCGTGGGCGTCGGAGTCGTAGGCGCAGATCCCCGCGACGGCCACCAGGGAGCCGGTGGCCCGGTGCAGCAGCCGGCCGAGGTCGTCGGGGTAGCTGCCGCGCAGCAGCGGGGCGGTCTCGCTGCCGAGGAAGCGCACGATGCGGGCACGGGTGGCCACGCCGCCGGTGCGGCGGTACATCAGCTCGTAGTGGGCCCGGGCGGCGCGCAGGATCTCGATGTGCTCGGGGCCGACGCGCAGCGGGCCGGCGCGGGACACGTCGGCGTCCTCGGGCGGGTTCTCCCACTCCCACACGGGGATCACGGCCGGGGTGCCCGTGACCGCCTCGGCGGTGATCCGGTCGGAGCGGCCGAGTTCGTCGGAGCGCCACAGGGCGGTCGCCCGGTCGACGAAGCCGCCGATCCGGTTGGCGTGCGCGCCCGTCTGGCCGGGGATCCCGAGCCCGATGTCGTCGAGGGCGACGGTCCGGCGCAGGCGTCCGCCCAGCACCTCGCAGATCAGGTCGGGGACCTGGCCGCGCGGGCGTTGGCCCTTCAACCAGCGTGACACCGCGGTGTGTTCGTAGCGCAGTGCCAGTCCGCGGGTGCGGCCCGCCTGGTTCACGTGCGCGGCGAGTCCGGCGTGGGACATGCCCGCCTCGGCGAGGAGGGCGTCGAGCAGGGCGTTGGGCTGCATGGGCCCCTCCAAGGGCTCGTCGGAATCAGGCTAGTGGGTGCGCGCTTCACACGGGGTGTGAATGCAGTACGCGCATAAATGCGATCCGCACCCTGCCCGGGAAGGGCCTTGCGGCGGTTCACTGAAGAGCCTCGCCAATGAGGCCGCTCGGGTCGTCGGCTCCCCCTCGTACAGTGCGACGACCCGGCACACCGCGCCGCCCGCCTTGCTGTCTGCCCGACACTCCATGGCAGGCGGGCGGCGCGCGCAGCGGCTCCCTCGGGCCCCGGTTGGTCGCCGGGACCCGACCGGAGCCGGGCCACGTCCGCACCGGGTCCGTCCACCGGCCCGGTGCGGACCGGCACCCGCCGGACCGGGCGGGTACGGCCGGACCGGTTCAGGGCCGGCGCGGCCGTACCGGGCCCCCGCACCGGATCCCCACCGGAGCGGACGGTCAGGGGCGGTCGTTGCGCAGCACGAGCAGGGCGACGTCGTCGGTGATCCTGCCCCCCGTGTGGCGCAGCAGCGCGGCGTGCACGCCCGCCACCAGCCGGGCGGGCGTGGACGCCGGCGTCCGGGCCAGGACCCGGCCCAGCGGGAAGAACCGCCCGTGGCGGTCGCGGGCGTCCTCCGCCCCGTCGGTGTGCAGCACCAGCACCTCGCCCGCGGCGAGTTCCCCGCAGGGCCGCGGTCGCAGGTCGTGCGGCAGGGGCAGCACCCCCAGCGGCGGCAACACCTCCCCGCCCACCAGCCGGCTCACCCCCACCGGCTCGCCGGCGCCCGGGGCCGCGGACCCGCCGGGCCCCGGAGCCCCGTACGGTTCGCCGACCGGGGCGCGCCACCCGCTCCAGGGCCCCGCCAGGCGCGCGGCCCCGGCCCCGGCCCCGCAGGGCTCGCGGTGCGGCAGCGGGGCCGGTGGCGGGGAGGCCGGCGCCGGCGCGTGGGGCGGGCGCGGGCCGATCCGGTACGGCCAGGGGTGGCCGCAGTTGAGGGCGGACACGGAGCCGTCCGCGCCGATCTGGAGCAGCAGCGTCACGAACTCCTCGCCCGCCGGGGGCTCCGGCTCGCCGGGCCGGAGCGCCGGCTGCTCGGCACGGGCCCGCTCGCGCAGGTACCGCTGGAGGGAGCGCTCCATGCGGCGCAGCACCCCGGCCGGCGAGGGTTCGTCGTACGCCGCCTCGCGGAAGGATCCGAGGACGGCCGCGGCGGCCCCCAGCGCGGGCAACCCGTGGCCCCGCACGTCGCCGATGAGCACCCGCACCCCGTACGCCGTCGACACGGCCTCGTACAGGTCCCCGCCGACCGAGGCGCCCCGGCTCGCCGACAGCTGGGCGGCGGAGACGGTGAGGCCCTCGATCCGGGCGGGCAACGGCCGCAGCAGCACCCGTTGGGTGGCTCCGGCGATCTCCCGCGAGCGCCGCAGTTCGACGGCCAGGCCCCGACGGACGTGCAGGGCGCACCCCGTGGCGAACAGCAGGAACGCCGCGCAGGTGGCCAGGCCGGATCCCAGCGATCCGGAGGAGGACAGCTCCCAGGACACCGCGGCGCCGCCCCAGGCGAGGACGCACACCCGGCGCAGCCGGTGCCTCCGCCCGCGCGTGATCATCCGTAGGACACTCCCCTTCCGGCCGTACGGCCGGAACGATTGTGTCGACCTCACGACGTACCGGACACGGGTCGCCGGCGTTCTCACCCGAACGAGTGAGGGGGCACGCCCGGTGGTCCGAGCGTGCCCCCTCGTCAGGGCTCTACGGCGGGATCCTCACGGCCCGCCGCCGGGCGCTCACGCGCCCCGCAGCACCGCCCCGGTCCGCTCGCCGGCCAGGGCCACCGCCGCGTCGCGGGCGGCCGTGGACTCCTCGGCCGTCAGCGTGCGGTCGGGCGCCCGGAAGCGCAGCGCGTAGGCCAGGGACTTCTTGCCCTCGCCGACCTGCTCGCCGGTGAACACGTCGAACAGCCGCAGGGACTCCAGCAGTTCGCCCGCGCCGGCGCGCAGCGCGGCCTCGACGGAGGCCGCCGGGACGGAGGCGTCGACGATCAGCGCGACGTCCTGGGTCGCCACCGGGAAGGAGGAGATCCGGGGCGCCCGAAGGGCCTCGCCGCCGGCCGCCGCGAGGAGGTCGAGGTCGAGCTCCATGGCGCTGGTCCGCGCGGGCAGGCCGAGGGCCTTGACCACGCGGGGGTGCAGCTCGCCGGCGTGGCCGACGACCGTTTCCGCCCCGTCCAGGGTGACGACGAGCTCGGCGCACCGGCCCGGGTGCCAGGGACCGTACTGCCCCTGGCGCACGACCAGTTCGGCGCCGGCCTCGGCGGCCAGGTCGCGGGCGGCCTGGATCGCGTCGGCCCAGTCGGCCGGGCGGCCCTTGCCCCACCAACCGGCCTGCTCGCGGGCGCCGGCCAGCACGACCGCGGCGTACCGCGGCTGCGCGGGCAGGGCCGCGTCCAGGCCGGCGATCTCCTCGTCCGTGGGACGCCGGTCGACGGGCAGGCGTACGGCGACGCCCGGCTGCCCGGCGGCCCGGAAGACCGAACCGGTCTCGAAGAGCGCGAGGTCGTGGCTGCCCCGGCTGTCGTTGCGGCGCAGCGCGCCGAGCAGACCCGGCAGCAGCGTGGTGCGCAGCGCCGGCTCCTCGTCGGAGAGCGGGTTGACGAGGCGCACGACCCGGCGGGCGGCGTCGTCGGCGGGCAGCTGGAGCTGGTCGAAGACGCCCTCCCCGATGAAGGGGTAGCTGAGCGCCTCGACGTAGCCGGCGCCGGCGAGCGCGCGGCCGACCCGGCGGTGCAGCTGCTGGCGGGCGGTCAGACCGCGACCGGAGGGCACCTGCGGAAGGGTGGACGGGAGGTTCCCGTAGCCCTCCAGGCGGATGACCTCCTCGGCGAGGTCGTTGGGCTCGGCGAGGTCGGGCCGCCACGAGGGGACGGTGACGACGAGCTCGTCCTGGCCGTAGACGTCGCAGCCGATCTCCTGGAGACGGCGCACGACGGTCTCGCGGCCGTACTCCATGCCCGCGACGCGGTCCGGGTGGTCCGCGCGCATGGCGATGCTGCGCGGGGCGCCCGGGGCGATCAGCTCGGTGACGCCCGCCTCGGCGGTACCGCCGGCGAGGAGCACGAGGAGGTCGACGGTGCGCTGCGCGGCGGCGGCCGCGGCCTGCGGGTCGACGCCCCGCTCGAAGCGCTTGGAGGCCTCGGAGGAGAGCTTCAGGCGACGGGCGGTGCGCGAGATCGACACGGAGTCGAAGTGCGCGGCCTCGATGACGACGTCCGTGGTGCCCGTGACCAGACCGGTCTCGGGGTCGGTCACGGAGTCGGCGATCTCGGTGTTCGCGCCGCCCATGACACCGGCGAGCCCGATCGGGCCGCTGTTGTCGGTGATCACCAGGTCCTCGGCGTCGAGCGTGCGCTTGACCCCGTCGAGGGTGGTGAACTTCTCGCCCTGCTCCGCGCGCCGGACGCCGATCGCGCCGTCGAGGCGGGAGCGGTCGTAGGCGTGCAGCGGCTGGCCGAGCTCCAGCATCACGTAGTTGGTGACGTCGACGGCCAGCGAGATCGGGCGCATGCCCGCCTTCTGGAGGCGGCGCGTGAGCCAGATCGGGGAGCGCGCCTCGGGGTCGAGACCGGTCACGGTGCGGGCGGTGAAGCGGTCGCAACCGGCCGGGTCGTCGACCTTGACGAGGTAGCCGTAGGAGTTGGGCGCCGGGACGTCGATCAGCGCCGGGTCGCGCAGCGGCAGGCCGTAGGCGGTGGCGGCCTCGCGGGCCACACCGCGCAGGGACATGCAGTAGCCGCGGTCCGGGGTGATGTCGATGTCGAGGACCTCGTCGACGAGCTGGAGCAGCTCGATCGCGTCGGTGCCGACCTCGTACTCCGGCGGCAGCACGATGATGCCGTGCGTGCCGTCGTCGCCCATGCCCAGCTCCTCGCCGGAGCAGATCATGCCGTGCGAGGTCTTGCCGTAGGTCTTGCGCGAGGCGATCGCGAAGTCTCCGGGCAGGACGGCGCCGGGCAGGACCACGACGACCTTGTCGCCGACGGCGAAGTTCCGGGCGCCGCAGACGATCTCCTGCGGCTCGCCGGTGCCGTTGGCCCCGCCGACGTCGACGGTGCAGAAACGGATCGGCTTGCGGAAGCCCTCGAGCTCCTCGATGGTCAGCACCTGGCCGACGACGAGGGGGCCCTTCAGGCCGGCGCCGAGCGTCTCGACGGTCTCGACCTCCAGGCCGGCGTCGACCAGCTTGGCGGCCACGTCGCGGCCGGTCTCACCCGCGGGCAGGTCGACGTACTCCCGCAGCCAGGAAAGCGGGACGCGCATCAGATCTCACTCCCGAACGGCCGGGTGAAACGCACGTCACCCTCGACCATGTCTCGCATGTCTTCAACGTTGTGACGGAACATCAGCATCCGCTCGATGCCGAAGCCGAAGGCGAAGCCGCTGTACTTCTCCGGGTCGACGCCGCAGGCGACGAGCACCTTCGGGTTGACGATGCCGCAGCCGCCGAGCTCGATCCAGCCCTCGCTGGAGCAGGTGCGGCAGGGGCGGTCGGGGTTGCCCACCGAGGCGCCGCGACAGACGTAGCACTGCATGTCCATCTCGGCGGACGGCTCGGTGAAGGGGAAGAAGTGCGGGCGCAGGCGCGTGGTGGTGCCCTCGCCGAACAGCTCCTGGACCATGTGGTCCATGGTGCCCTTGAGGTCCGCCATGGTCAGGCCCTCGTCCACGGCGAGCAGCTCGACCTGGTGGAAGACGGGCGTGTGCGTCGCGTCGAGCTCGTCCGTGCGGTACACGCGGCCGGGGCAGACGATGTACACGGGGGGCTTGCGCTCCAGCAGCGAGCGCGCCTGCACCGGGGAGGTGTGGGTGCGCAGCACGACGCCGGACTCGTCGCCCGCGGTGCCCTCGGGGCCCTTGACGAAGAACGTGTCCTGCATCTGGCGCGCCGGGTGGTCGGGCGTGAAGTTGAGGGCGTCGAAGTTGAACCACTCCGCCTCGACCTCGGGGCCTTCCGCGACCTCGTAGCCCATGGCCACGAAGATGTCCGCGATGCGGTCCATCAGCGTGGTCAGGGGGTGGCGGGCGCCGGCGGGCACGCGGTCGTGGGGCAGCGTGACGTCCACGGCCTCCTCGACCAGCACCCGCTCGTCGCGCTCGGCCTCCAGCTCGACCGTGCGGGCCCCGAAGGCCTTGTTCACGGCGCCGCGGGCCTGTCCGACGCGCTTGCCCGCCTCGGCCTTGGCCTGGGGCGGCAGGGCGCCGATCTCGCGGTTGGCGAGCGCCAGGGGCGAGCGGTCGCCCATGTGCGCGGTCTTCGCCTCGCGGAGCTCGTCGAGGTCACCCGCGGAGGCGAAGGCGGCGAGCGCCTCGTCCCGCATGCGCTCGATCTCTTCCGGTTTCAGTGCCTCGACCTCGACAGGGTCGTACGACTTGTTCGGTGCCGACATCTCTTCCCGTACTTCCGATGGCTGGCTGGTGGGTCCCCGTACGACTCGGCACGCGGACACAAAGGTGCCAAAGGACGAGTCTAAAGGTCGACGGGGGTGGAGGAGCCCGTGGGCCGCCTGGCGAGACTCTCCGCAGGGTTACTGGGTGAGGTAGGCCGGCGCGCTCACGGGCAGGATAAATCGGAATTCGGCGCCGCCTCCGGGGCCCCGGCCGACGGTGATGGTGCCGCCGTGGGCCTCCACGATGCCCTTGACGATGTACAGGCCCAGGCCGGTGCCGCCGCGCTTGCTCCCCCGCCAGAAGCGGGTGAAGACGCGGGCCATCGACTCCTCGGGGATCCCGGGGCCTTCGTCGGTCACGGTGACGGCGGTTCCCTTCTCGTGCGGCGACACGTCGATGGTGACCGTTCCGTCCCCGTGGCGCACCGCATTTTCGAGCAGGTTGCCCAGGATCTGGTCGATCTTGTCCGGGTCGGCCCAGCAGTCCGGCAGCGGCCTGCTGACCCGTACGAGGAACCGCTCGGGGGCCTGGCCGTTGGCGGTGAGCGCCTGGACGTGCCGGCCCACGGCCGCGGCGAGGTCCACCGGCTGCCGGCGTACCTCCAGGCGACCGGAGTCGATGCGGGAGATGTCGAGGAGTTCGGCGATCAGCCGCGTGACGCGGTTGGCGTCGGCGTCGACGGTCTCCAGCATCAGCCGTTTCTGGTCGTCGGTGAACCGCTCCCACTTCGCGAGGAGGGTCGCGGTGAACCCCTTCACGGAGGTCAGCGGCGAGCGCAGCTCGTGGGCGACCGTCGCGATCAGTTCGGCGTGGCTGCGCTCGGTGCGGCGGCGGGCCTCGGTGCCGCGCAGGGTGACCACGAGGCGGCGCACCGGGCCGGTGGGGTGGGCGCGCACGTACCGGGCGGAGACCAGGACCTCGCGGCCCCCGGGGAGCAGCAGGTTGCGCTCGGGCTGGCCGCGTCGGGTGGCGAGCCCCCCGTAGGGGTCCGTCAGCGCCCACCAGCGGCGGCCTTCGAGGTCCTCCAGCGGCAGGGCCCGGTCGATGCGGGCGCCGAGGGCCCGCGCGGGGTCGGTGGCGGTCATCCGGGCGGCGGCCCGGTTGAAGCAGATGACCCGGCCGTCGTGGTCTGCGATGACGAGCCCGTCGGGCAGGTCGTCGGGGTCGATCAGCCCGAGGTCGGCCGGCGACGTACCAGCGGACGCTTCCTCCGCGGCGGCCGTACGGGTCCGCGCGCCCGCGCCGCGCCCGCGCGGGGCCCCCTCGCCGCCCGGGGCGCGCCGGGCCGCGGCCGGGGCCTGCGGCGGGACACCGCGCAGGGCGTCGGGAACGGTGGCCGGGTCCGGTGCGGGCGGCACGGGCAGCCCTGCGTCGAGGGGCCCGGGGGTGTCCCGGAGTCCTTCCCCGGCCGCGTCCGCGGCTCCCGCGGCCCCCGGCGAGCTGTTCGTACCGACGGTCATGTCCCCGTACCCCACATCTCCGAGGAGCGCAGTGGCTCCCGGGCGGACACCCTACTAGCTGGGGGTCACGGAGCGGCACCCTCCGGGCGCCCGCTGTGCACGGGCGGACGCGTAGAGGCACACGGCGGCGGCCGTCGCGAGGTTCAGGCTCTCCGCCTTGCCGTGGATCGGGACGCGCACGACGGCGTCGGCGAGCGCCCGGGTCTCCTCGGGCAGGCCCCAGGCCTCGTTGCCGAAGACCCAGGCCGAGGGGCCGCCCATCGTGCCCGCGTCCAGCTCGGCGTCGAGGTCGTCCGTGCCGGCCCCGTCGGCGGCGAGGATGCGCACGCCCGCCGCCCGCAGCCCCGCCACGGCCTGCTCGACCGGGACGCCGACGGCCACCGGGAGGTGGAAGAGGGAACCGACGGAGGCGCGCACCGACTTGGGGTTGTACAGGTCGACGGAGGCGTCGGTGAGCACGACCGCGTCGGCGCCGGCGGCGTCCGCGCAGCGCAGGACCGTGCCGGCGTTGCCGGGGTCGCGGACGTGCGCGAGGACGGCCACCAGCTTCGGGCCGGCCTTGAGGATCTCCTCGAACGGCGAGTCCAGGAAGTGGCAGACGCCGACCAGGCCCTGGGGGGTCACGGTCTGCGAGACCTCGGCGAGGACCTCGTCGGAGGCGTGGTGGACGCGGGCGCCGGCCAGCAGCGCGGCCTCGACGATGTCGGCGTAGCGCTCGGCGGCCTCGACGGTGGCGAACAGCTCGATCAGGGTCGCGCCCTGCGCCCCGCGGTGCTCGACGGCCTCCCGGACGGCCTGCGGGCCCTCGGCGATGAACCGCCGCTCCTTGGTGCGGAAGTTGCGCCGCGCGAGGCGCCTGGCGGCGGCCACCCGCGGGGACCGGGGGGAGATCAGCTCGTCGGCGTAACCCATGTGTCTGCGGTTCTCTTTCGAAGGTTCCGGGGCCCGGGGGCGCGGCGGGGCCGGGTGGGGCCGGGCGTGGGGCGTGAAGCACACCGGGGGTGGGGCGCAAAGCACACGGACCCGCAGGCGAATCGCCTGCGGGTCCGTGGGGGCCGGCCGCGTGGAGCGGGCCGGCTAGCCCTTAGGCAGCGGCCTTGGGGGCGTTGACGTCGGCCGGAAGCGCCTTCTGGGCGACCTCGACGAGCGCGGCGAAGGCGTTGGCGTCGTTGACGGCCAGCTCCGCGAGGATCTTGCGGTCCACCTCGATGTTGGCGGCCTTCAGACCCTGGATGAGGCGGTTGTACGTCATGCCGTTCTGGCGGGCAGCGGCGTTGATGCGCTGGATCCACAGCTGACGGAAGTCGCCCTTGCGCTTCTTGCGGTCGTTGAAGTTGTAGACCAGCGAGTGGGTGACCTGCTCCTTGGCCTTGCGGTACAGGCGCGAACGCTGACCACGGTAGCCGGAGGCAGCCTCGAGGATCGCCCGGCGCTTCTTGTGGGCGTTTACCGCCCGCTTGACGCGTGCCACTTTTTACTCCTTGTAGCGGGGCCGCGGTTGTCTTCACACGGCCCGAATTCGATGGGGTCCCGGTCTTGAACCGTCCGCTCCGACGGGCGGAGCGGAAGCGGATCAGAT
This sequence comes from Streptomyces sp. NPDC048606, assembly GCF_040650855.1. NCBI lineage: Bacteria > Bacillati > Actinomycetota > Actinomycetes > Kitasatosporales > Streptomycetaceae > Streptomyces > Streptomyces sp. NPDC048606. Next base: position 60,435 of record NZ_JBEZIB010000035.1, read on the forward strand.
GCCGAGAAGCTTCTTGATCTTCGCGGCGTCGCCGGGGGCCATCTCCGCGGTGCCGGTGAGGCGGCGGGTGACACGGGACGACTTGTGCTCGAGCAGGTGGCGCTTGCCGGCGCGCTCGCGGAGCACCTTGCCGGAGCCGGTGACCTTGAAGCGCTTCTTGGTACCGCTGTGCGTCTTGTTCTTCGGCATGGCGCCGTTATCTCCTCGTCGGTGGCGCTCCCACCCGGTCCGGGGAAGGACCGGACGGCGGGAGCGTCATGTTGTGTAGGTGATCCGAGACGGGCTGCCTCGGGATCAGGCCTCGGTGTTCGCCTCGGTGGAGGGAGCCTCCGGGGAGACCTCCTCGGTGGCCTCGGCCTCGACCGGGGCGGCCTCCTGGGCGGGAGCCTCCTCGCCGGTGGCCGCGACACCCTGGCGCTCGGCCTTGCGGGCGGCCTGCGCCTCGCGGGCTTCGGCCATCGCCTCGGTCTTCTTCTTGTGCGGACCGAGAACCATGATCATGTTTCGGCCGTCCTGCTTCGGGTTCGACTCGATGAAGCCGAGCTCCTCGACGTCCGAAGCGAGACGCTGCAGCAGTCGGTAGCCGAGTTCCGGCCGGGACTGCTCGCGACCACGGAACATGATCGTGATCTTGACCTTGTCGCCCTGCTTGAGGAACCGAACGACGTGACCCTTCTTGGTGTCATAGTCGTGCGGGTCGATCTTCGGCCGGAGCTTCATTTCCTTGATGACCGTGTGCGCCTGGTTCTTGCGCGCCTCACGGGCCTTCATGGCCGACTCGTACTTGAACTTGCCGTAGTCCATGAGCTTGCAGACCGGCGGGCGGGCAGACGCGGCGACCTCGACCAGGTCGAGGTCGTACTCCTGCGCGAGCTCAAGCGCCTTCGCAAGCGGGACGATGCCCACCTGTTCGCCGCTGGGACCGACGAGTCGCACCTCAGGGACACGAATCCGATCGTTGATGCGGGGCTCGGTGCTGATGGATCCTCCTCGGTAGCACCACACGGATGTCTGGCAGACAGCCGCTGACGTCTTTCTGTCGTCAGACCTACCGCGGCGGAAACGAAAAAAGCCCCGCCGGGCACAGGCAGGGGCTCCAAAACAACCGGAGCACCGCCGCGTGCGAACCGCGGGGCGCAGACTCGGGCGGCTTTCCATCGTCCGTACGGAACGATGGATACCGCCTGACCGGATGACCCGCCTCCCCGGAGGGTGGTCGGGTGGGAGAACGGAGCCTCCACTTGTGGGCCGGGCACAGCAGTGTCCGGCCGGTCGATGTACATACTAGCACCCGCGAAACAAGCCCGCCGCACGGCATATCGTGGGACGCATGACTGACGCGACGCCCTCCGATTCCGCTCTCGACTCCGCCACCGCCCCCGACTACGACGACATGACCCGCGACATCGCGGACGTGCCGGCCGTGGAGGTCATCACCACGGTGGCCGTCCACCTGCTGAGCGCGGCGGCCGTCAACCTCGGCCTGGACAAGCCGGACTCCGAACACAAGGACCTCGACGAGGCCCGCAAGCTGATCACCGCCCTCGCCGGCCTGGTCACCGCCAGCGCCACCGAGATCAGCTCCTTCCACGCCGCGCCGCTGCGCGACGGCCTGAAGTCCCTCCAGCTCGCCTTCCGCGAGGCCTCCCTCGTCCAGGACGAGCCGGGCCAGGGCCCGGGCGAGAAGTTCACGGGTCCCGTCTACGCGTGACGCGCGGGCAACTGCGGCGGACCCGACGGGGGCCGCGGGGTCGAGCACCCCGCGGCCCCCGTCCGCGTTCTCGTCCGCGTCCGCTTCGGCGTCCGCGCTCAGCGCGTGAAGAGGGCCTCCCCCGGCGGGGCCGGGGAGTCGGCCGGGAGCAGGGCCAGGTCCAGGCCCCGGACGAGGCGGGCGCGCAGGGTCTCGTCGGCGGCGAGGGCCCCCGCCACCCGGCGGGCCGCCGGCGCGGGCTCGGCGTCGGGGGCCAGGACCACGGCGAGGGTGCCGTCGGAGCCCGAGCCGGAGCGGCCGGGGACCAGGTGGGCCCGCAACACCGCCGGCTCGGCCGCCACGGCGGCCCGTACGGCCTCCCGCACGGCCGGCGCGGCCAGCGGGTCGGCGTCCGTACGCCCCTCCGCGAGGGCCAGCAGGGCGGAACCGGTCAGCTGGTAGGGGACGGGTCCGGCCAGGTCGACGACGATCGTGTCGGCCTTCTCGTGCGCGGCCGCGGCCAGCGCCTGGTGCAGCGGGACGGCCACCGGGCGGGCCGCCGGGTCCCACAGCGCCAGCGAGGCGATCGAGGTGAACGCGGGCAGCGCCCGCCGGTCGCCCGCCGTGAGGGTGGGCACCGCCATGTCGCTGGTCTTCTCGCGCTTGAGGCCCGTCTCGGGGTCGGTCTCGACCTCGCCGAGCATCGCCACCACGGGCACCAGCAGCCGCGCGTCCTTCAGGGCCGCGAGCACCTGCGGTTCGGCCGACCGGTCCGCCGCCCACGCGGCGAGGGCCGCGCTCAGTCGGGGATCGGCGGTGCCGTCGTCGTCGGAGAAACCGGGGTCGGGAATGTTCTTGGTCGCCACAGTTACCCGACCCTATCCCGCCGGGCGGCGCGGGGCCGCCGCGCCAGTACGGCGGCCAGCACCAGCAGGCCCGCTCCCCCGGCGGCGGCCAGGGCGGCGCCCGGGCGGGCGTCCTTCCCCGGGGCCGGCGCCGGCGCGGGGCCGGGCCCGAAGTACTGCCGCCCGGCGGCGACGGCGGCCGGTGCGGGGGCCTCGGGGCGCAGCGCCTCGGCGGCCTGGAGGGCGGCGACGGGGTCCACCGTGCCGTGGCCCCGGGCGTCGTCGCGGCCGCCGGCCGGGCGGTCGCCGGCGGTGTCCTCCAGGAGCTTCTTGATCTGCGCCGGGGACAGGCCGGGGTGGGCGGCCTTGACGAGGGCCACGGCGCCGGAGACGAAGGCGGCGGCGGCGCTGGTGCCCCAGCCCTCGTAGTAGGAGCGGTCGGGGTCGGCGATGACCACGTCCACGCCGGGCGCGCTCACGGTCGCGTACCAGTGCCTGGTGGAGAAGGGCGCCTTGCGGCCCTTGCGGTCGACGGCGGCGACGGCGATGACCCCGGGGTAGGCGGCGGGGTAGGAGGTGTGGTCGCCGCGTTCGCCGCCGTTGCCGGAGGAGGCGACGACGACCGCGCCCTTGGCGAGGGCGTACTGGACGGCCTCGTCCTCGGCGGCCTCGTGGTGGGCGGAGTCGCTGTCGTCGCCGAGCGAGAGGTTGATGACGTCGGCGCCGTGGTCGGCGGCCCAGCGGATGCCCTCCGCGAGGGCGCCGGACTTGCTGTCGCGGGCCTTGGCCCGGCCCGGGTCGCCCTCTTCGAGGATCACCCGGACCGGCAGGATCCGGGCGTGCGGGGCGATTCCGAGGACTCCCTGGGAGCGGTCGGGGCCGTGGCCGTGGCCCGCGATGATGCTCGCCATCGCGGTGCCGTGGCGGGCCCAGGAGCGGTCGCCGCGGCCGGCGCCCATGCCGACGAGGTCGGTGCCCTCCAGGACCTGCCCGGCGAGGTCGGGATGGGTGGGGTCGACGCCGGTGTCGAGGACGGCGACGGTGATCCCGTCCCCCTGGGTGGTGCCCCAGGCCTCCTCGGCGCGCAGGGCGAGCAGGCCCCACTGGCGGTCGCGGATGGTGTCGGCGGCGGCGGGGTCGGCCGTCGCGGTGCCGGCGGCCAGCAGCGCCAGCGCCGCGAGCAGCCCGGTGGCGCTGCGGGCGGCGGCGCGGCCGGCCGGCCGTCCGGGGGCAGGGCCGGTGGTGGTCGCGGTGCCGGCGGTACGACCGGCGGCGGTGGCGGTCGCCGTCGCGGTGGTGCGGGTCGGGCTCATCGGCGGTGCTCCGGGGTGTCCGGTACGGAGGTTCCCGCGGGGGCGGGAGGGGCCGCGAGGGCGCCGACGTCCAGGCCGATCCGGGTCGCGACGGCCCGCGCGGCGTGGCCGAGGCCCGCTTCGGCGACGACGCCCTCGGCGTCCTCGCGGGCCGCTTCCTCGGCGGGTACCGGGGCGTCCATGGCGCGGCCGTCGGCGAAGGCGGAGACGGCGTAGACGACGACCGGGGCCCCGGGGAGGGCCGTCGCCGTCCAGGCGGCGCGGCGGGAGTCGGCGTACCCGAAGGCGGGCGGGGCGCCGAGGCGCGGGGCCAGGCCGGCCAGGGTCGGGGCGTCGGCGGCGGTGAAGACGAGGCCGACGCTGACCAGGCTGCTGCGGGTGGCGTCGGTGTACGTGGCGCGCAACACGCGGGTGCAGTCGGTGGCGGCGAACGCGGTCCGCCAGTCGGCGGCCAGACCGGCCGGGCAGTCGGCGTCCGGGGCCAGGGCGGTGCGGGTCCAGGTGCGGTCGGCGCCGCCGGGGCCGCTGCGCTCGGCGTCGATGACGGGCGGGAACAGCCGGTCCACGGGGGCCTCGCGCCACAGCGAAGCGGCCTTGCGGTAGGCGGCGTCGGGGGGCAACGGGCGGTGCGCGGCGCGGTGTTCGCTCCAGGCGGTGGCGGCGGCGCCGGCGAGGAGGCCGCTGCCGAGGAGTGCGCTCAGGACGGCGGTGACCACCCGCAGGGGGTGGCGGCGCGGGCGCCTCGGCGGGGGCGGGCCGGGTTCGTCCAGGGTCGTGGGCCCTGGTGTCGACGTGGTCATCCGGCGGCTCCGCCCCCCGATTCCGTACGGCTGCCTGCCCGTACTCTACGGGGCCCGGGGAGCGGGGCCGTCCCCGGTCCGCCCGGGGTCGAGCCGGGTCCGGGCCGGTCGGCGGTGGGTGCGCGTGCGCCTCTACCCACCGGTAGAGGCGTCTGGCAAGCTGCGGGCCATGACTTCCGACCGGGCCCGGTACGACCGGGCGACCGCGCACCTGGACGCTCCGCTGGCTCTCGTGGATCTGGAGGCGTTCGACGCCAACGCCGACGATCTGGTGCGTCGGGCGGGCGGGAAGCCGATCCGGGTCGCGAGCAAGTCCGTGCGGTGCCGGGCGCTGCTGGAGCGGGTGCTGGCGCGGCCGGGGTTCGCCGGGATCATGTCGTACACGCTGGCCGAGTCGTTGTGGCTGGCCCGTTCGGGCTTCGAGGACGTGCTGCTCGCGTATCCGTCCGTCGACCGGGCGGCGTTCGCGGAGCTGGCGGACGACCCGAAACTGGCCGCGGCCGTCACGGTCATGGTGGACGATCCGGCCCAGTTGGACCTGATCGACCGTTCCCGCGCGGGCGGCGCCGAGGAGGTGCGGGTCTGTCTGGAGCTGGACACGGCGCTGCGCATGCTCGGCGGCCGGGTGCGGGTCGGGGCCCGGCGCTCCCCCCTGCGGGAGCCGGCGCAACTGGCGGAGCTGGCCCGTGCGGTGGCCGAGCGGCCCGGGTTCCGGGTGGTGGGCCTGATGGGCTACGAGGGACACGTGGCCGGGGTCGGTGACGCGCTCGCGGGCCGGCCGCTGCGTTCGCGGGCGATCCGGCTGATGCAGTCGGCGGCCCGCAGGGAGCTGGCGGTGCGGCGGGCCGAGGCGGTCGCGGCGGTGCGTGCGGTGGTGCCGGACCTGGAGTTCGTCAACGGTGGCGGCACGGGCAGCGTGGCCGAGACGGCGGCCGAGGCCGCGGTGACGGAGATCGCCGCCGGGTCGGGGCTGTACGTGCCGCGGCTGTTCGACAACTACACCTCGTTCCGGGGGCGTCCGGCCGCGCTGTTCGCGCAGCCGGTGGTGCGCCGGCCGGGCGTCGGGGTGGTGACCGTGCTGGGCGGGGGCTATCCGGCGTCCGGGGCGCCGGGTGCGGACCGGCTGCCGGTGCCGTACCTGCCGGCGGGGCTGCGCTACGACCCGCAGGAGGGCGCCGGCGAGGTGCAGACCCCGCTGCTCGGCGCCCCGGCGGACGATCTGCTGATCGGGGACCGGGTGTGGTTCCGGCACGCGAAGGCCGGTGAACTGTGCGAGCGCTTCGACGTGTTGCACCTGGTCGAGGGTGACCGGGTGACGGCCTCCGCCCCGACGTACCGGGGCGAGGGCCGCACCTTCCTCTAGTTCCCGACGCCGGGAGGGCGGGGCGTCAGGGGAAGACCGTGTCCGTCTGGTCGGGGACGACGGCGCCGTCGGACCGGCGGACGGGGCCCGGGGTGCCGTCGTGGTCGACGTAGCCGGTGGTGGAGCAGGGGTAGGGGGTGGTCCTGCGCGGCTTCGGCTCGATGAACATCGGGTTCACGATCCACTTGCCGTCGGCGTCGTCGTAGGCCCGGCACATGAGTTCGTTCTTGTTGCGGTTCACGACGAGTCGCAGCGCGGTCGCGTCCCGCAGGAACGAGACGTCGGTGTCGGAGTCGCCCGCGGCGAAGACCTGGCGGCGGGAGGCGGGCTGGATCCGCTCGGCCGCGGCGCCGCGCACGCCGAAGACCTCCTGGTTGATCCAGCAGCGTTTGCCGTCGATGTAGGTGATCATCGTGTCGGCGCCGTCGCGCACCGTTCCGCACCCCAGGAGGTGCGGGGTGTGCCGGCCGTCGCGCGTGGTCGTGTTGCGGATGCCGATGACGTGGTCGGCGTCGATGCCGACGCCGTCGGCCCACACCTCGACGACGGGCTGCGGGGAGGCGGAGCTGATCCAGACGTCGAAGCCGGCCTTCCGCAGGGTCGCGACGAGGTCCCGCTGCTGGTCGTAGTAGCGGATCCAGCCGGTGGCCGTGCCGCTGCCGACGCGTTGGGTGGCGCCGACGGGGGCCGCCAGGTTCTCGGCGCGGGCGGCCGCCGCGAAGCCGCGTACCTCGCGCGCGGTCCAGCCCTGGGTGAGTTGCGCGAGCCAGGCGTAGCCGGGTTCGGTCGTCCGCCGGTCCCAGCCGGCGAAGGCGGCGGTTCCGGCGCGGGTCGTGGCGCTCCCGTAGACGGCGTTGATCTCGTCGGCGCAGGCCGTGCCGGCCGGGGTGCCGGTGGGCAGCGGTGTGCCGGGGCGGGCGAGCGGGCCGCAGGCGTCGGCCAGCGCGCGGGCGGCGGCCGGGGTGAGGAAGCGGCTGGTGGTGGACCAGTCGCGGGCGTCGGGTTGGCGGATCTTCCCGTGGCGCAGCAGCCAGAACATGGTGGCGTCGCCGACGTCGTTCCTGACGACGGTGTTGTCCCAGTCGAAGACGGCGACGGGCTTGTTCCGGTGCGGCCGGTACGGGCCGCAGCGGCCGTACGCGTCGATCAGTCGCTGGAGGCGGGCCCGGTTGTCCCCGTGCCAGCCGGCCGCGAGGCGCGGGGTGACGCAGGGTGCGCCGTCGGGGGTGGCGTGGGCGGGGGCGGAGGCGGCGAGGGTGCCGGCGGAGATCGCGAGGGCGGCGCCGACGGCCTGGATCCGTCGCAGGGTGCGGCGGGGGGTCACGGGGCGGGACGCGGGTGGGGGCACGGTTCGGGGCACGGGTGGGAACGCTCCCTTGTCTCCTGGAGGTCGTGACGGGCGGCGGTGCAGCGGTGCGGCGTGCGGCGGTGCGCGACAGCCGGGCGTCGTGCGACGCCCGGCTGTCGGGAGGGGTGGAGCGGGGGCGGTCCCTCGGGGCCGCGCGGGGCCTACAGGGGGGTGACGTACGCGCCGGAGATGCCGCCGTCGACGAGGAAGTCGGTGGCGTTGATGAAGGAGGAGTCGTCGCTGGCGAGGAACGCGACGGCGGCGGCGATCTCGGTGGGTTCGGCGAACCGGCCGAGCGGGATGTGGACCAGGCGGCGGGCCGCCCGCTCGGGGTCCTTGGCGAACAGTTCCTGGAGGAGGGGGGTGTTGACCGGTCCCGGGCACAGGGCGTTGACGCGGATGCCCTCGCGGGCGAACTGCACGCCGAGCTCGCGGGACATGGCGAGCACGCCGCCCTTGGAGGCGGTGTAGGAGATCTGGGAGGTCGCGGCGCCCATGATCGCCACGAAGGAGGCGGTGTTGATGATCGAGCCCCGGCCCTGGCTCCGCATGTACGGCAGGGCCGCCTTGCAGCACAGGTAGACGGACGTCAGGTTGACGTCCTGGACGCGCTTCCAGGCCTCCAGGCCGGTGGTGAGGATCGAGTCGTCGTCCGGGGGCGAGATGCCCGCGTTGTTGAAGGCGATGTCGACCGAGCCGTAGGTGTCGAAGGCGGTCTTGAACAGCGCCTCGACCTCCTCGGGGCTGGTGACGTCGACCTTGACGAACAGACCGCCCACCTCCTCGGCGGCGGCCTTGCCGGCGGTCTCGTCGATGTCCGCGCACACCACGTTGGCGCCTTCGGAGGCGAGCCGGCGGGCGGTGGCGAGGCCGATGCCGCTGCCGGCTCCGGTGATGACGGCGGTCCGGCCGACCAGGCGGCGGCAGACGATCTCTTCGCGGGACGCAGTGCTCATGGTGTTTCAGGCCTCCGTGCTGATGAAGACGTTCTTGGTCTCGGTGAAAGCGGTGAGGGCGTCGGGTCCGAGCTCGCGGCCGAGTCCGGACTGCTTGTAGCCGCCGAAGGGGGTCCAGTAGCGGACGCTGCTGTGGGAGTTGACGGACAGGTTGCCCGCGGCGACGGCGCGCGAGACGCGCAGGGCGCGGCCGACGTCGCGGGTCCACAGGGAGCCGGACAGTCCGTACGCGGTGGCGTTGGCCAGGCGCACGGCGTCCTCCTCGTCCTCGAAGGGCAGGACGACGGCGACGGGTCCGAAGACCTCCTCGGCGGCGACGGGCGCGGTGGGCGCGACGTCGGTGACGAGGGTGGGCGGGAACCAGAAGCCGGGGCCGTCGGGGGCGGTGCCGCGGATCGCGGTGAGGTCGTCGGTGACGTACGAGCGGACCCGCTCCAGCTGGGTGCGGGAGATGAGGGGGCCCATCTGGGTCTTCTCGTCGAGCGGGTCGCCGACGCGGACGGCCTCGACGGCGGGGGCGACGAGCTCCAGGAACCGGTCGTAGACGGTGCGCTGCACGAGGATCCGGGTGCGGGCGCAGCAGTCCTGGCCGGTGTTGTCGAGGTAGGCCATGGGGGCGGCCGCGGCGGCGGCTTCGAGGTCGGCGTCGGCGAAGACGATGTTGGGGCTCTTGCCGCCGAGTTCGAGGGTGACCCGCTTCACGCGGTCGGCGCACTTGGCCATGATCCGCTTGCCGACCGGGGTGGAGCCGGTGAAGACGATCTTGGCGACTCCGGGGTGCTCGACCAGGGCGTCGCCGGTGACGGACCCGTGGCCGGGGAGCACCTGGAAGAGGTGCTCGGGGATCCCGGCTTCGAGGGCGAGTTCGGCGAGGCGCAGGGCGGTGAGCGGGGTGGTCTCGGCGGGCTTGAGGAGGACGGCGTTGCCGGCGGCGAGGGCGGGGGCCAGGCCCCAGGCGGCGATCGGCATGGGGAAGTTCCAGGGGGCGATCACGCCGATGACGCCGAGGGGTTCGAGGAAGGTGACGTCGATGCCGCCGGCGACGGGGATCTGGCGGCCGGAGAGGCGTTCCACTCCCCCGGCGGCGAACTCCAGCAGGTCGCGGACGTTGCCGGCTTCCCAGCGGGCGTTGCCGAGGGTGTGGCCGGCTTCGCGGACCTCCAGCAGGGCCAGTTCCTCGATGTGCCCGTCGACGACGGCCGCGAAGCGGCGCAGTGCTCTGGCCCGGTCCGCGGGGGCGAGGGCCGCCCAGCGGCGCTGGGCCGCGGTGGCCCGTACGACGGCTGCGTCGACGTCGTCCCGTGTGGCGGCCGGGACGGTGGCGACGAGTTCCTCGGTGGCCGGGTTCAGTACGGCCAGGTCGGCGGGGGCCGGCGCGTCGGACACGTGATGCCTTTCGGGGGTGCGGGTGCGGATCGGGGGTGCGGGTCGAAGCCGCGGGTCGGGGGTGCGGTCGTGGCGCGGGGCGGTCAGAGGCGTTCGAAGGAGCGGCGCAGCTCCCAGTCGGTGACGGCGGAGTCGTAGGCGTCGAGTTCGACGCGGGCCATGTTGCGGTAGTGCGCGACGACCTCGGGGCCGAAGGCCGCCTTGGCGATCTCGCTGTTCTCCCACAGTTCGGCGGCCTCGCGCAGCGTGGTGGGGACGTGCGCGAAGTCGGCGGTGTAGGCGTTGCCGGGGCAGGCCTCGGGAAGTTCGAGGCGGTTCTCGATGCCGTAGAGACCGGCCGCGACCAGGCCGGACACGGCGAGGTAGGGATTGACGTCACCGCCGGGGAGGCGGTTCTCGAAGCGCATGGAACGTCCGTGGCCGACCACGCGCAGGGCGCAGGTGCGGTTGTCGACGCCCCAGGCGACGGCGGTCGGTGCGAAGGATCCGGGGCGGAAACGCTTGTACGAGTTGATGTTCGGGGCGTAGAGAAGGGAGAAGTCGCGCAGTGCGGCGAGTTGTCCGGCCAGGAAGTGGCGCATCACGGGGGACATCCCGTGGTCCCGGTCGGCCTCGCCGGCCATGGCGTTGCGTCCGTCGGTGTCGGTGAGTGAGAGGTGGATGTGACAGGAGTTGCCCTCGCGCTCGTCGTACTTGGCCATGAAGGTCAGGGAGACGCCCTCCTGGGAGGCGATCTCCTTGGCCCCCGTCTTGTAGACGGCGTGCTGGTCGCAGGTGGTGAGCGCCTCGTCGTAGCGGAAGGCGATCTCGTGCTGGCCGAGGTTGCACTCGCCCTTGGCCGACTCGACGACCAGGCCGGCGGCCTGCATCTCGTTGCGGATGCGGCGCAGCAGGGGTTCGACGCGGCCGGTGCCGAGGACGGAGTAGTCGATGTTGTACTGGTTGGCCGGGGTCAGGCCCCGGTAGTTGGTGTTCCAGGCCTGCTCGTAGGTGTCCTGGAAGACCATGAACTCCAGCTCGGTGCCGACCATGGCGGTGTAGCCGAGTTCGCCGAGGCGCTCCAGCTGTCGGCGCAGGATCTGGCGGGGCGCGGCGACGACGGGCGTGCCGTCGTTCCAGGCGAGGTCGGCCATGACGAAGGCGCTGCCGGGGTTCCAGGGGACGCGGCGCAGGGTGGCGAGGTCGGGGTGCATGGCGAAGTCGCCGTAGCCCCGGTCCCAGGAGGACATCTCGTAGCCGTCGACGGTGTTCATGTCGGTGTCGACGGCGAGGAGGTAGTTGCATCCCTCGGTGCCGTGGGCGAGGACCTCGTCGAGGAAGAAGCGTGCGGCGAACCGCTTGCCCTGGAGCCGTCCCTGCATGTCGGGGAAGGCCAGGACCACGGTGTCGATCTCACCGCTCTCCACGAGGGCACGGAGCTCCTCGGGGGTGAGCGGGGGCTTGCGGTCTACCACTGGAATCTCTCCTTCGGTGAGCCGAGTGCGCCTAAGGTATTGAACAGAACCATTGCTTGGGAAGGGGAGGGGCCGAGATGACCGACATCACGGACGAGGGTGGCGCGATCGCGCGGCTGAATCCCGTACTGCGCCAGGTGCGGGCGGGCAACGGGTTCGAGGAGGCGCTGGAGCAGATCCTCCAGGTGGTCCGGCTGGGTCTGGTGCCCGGCGGGGAACGCCTTCCGCCGGAGCGCGAGTTGGCGGAGCGGATGGGCATCAGCCGGGTCACCCTGCGCGAGGTGCTGAAGGTGCTCCAGGACCAGGGCCTGGTGGAGGCCCGGCGCGGGCGCTACGGCGGGACGTTCGTCCTGGCCCGCCCGGACACGCCGGCCGGCGGCGCCGAGGAGGAGCTGCGCCGGCGCGTGGCGGGGGTGGACATCGAGGACGTGCTGCGGTTCCGCGAGGTCCTGGAGGTGGGGGCGGCCGGGCTGTGCGCCTCCCAGGGGCTCTCCGAGGAGGGCGCCGAGCGGCTGCTGCGGGCGCTGACGGCCACGCACGACGCCCCGCTGCCCGACTACCGCCGCCAGGACACCCTCTTCCACCTCACCCTGTGCGAACTGGCGGGCTCCGCCAGCCTGACGGCCCAGTACGCCGCCGTCCGCGCGACCGTGAACGACCTGCTGGACTGCATCCCGCTGCTGGTGCGCAACCTGGAGCACTCGCAGCAGCAGCACACCGCGCTCGTCGAGGCGGTGCTGGAGCGGGACGCGGAGGGCGCCCGGCGGGCGATGCGGGAGCACTGCTGCGGCACGGCGGCCCTGCTGCGGGGCTTCCTGGCGTGAGCGGGAGCCCGCGGCGCCCCATTCGTAACCGGTCTTTAACGCAAGGGTCTTGCGCGCTCCACGCCCGTGACGCAAAGGTACGCCTCACAACCATTGCATTGCCCTAGGCAGGAGCGCACATGGCCGACGACATCGCACCCGTGCCCGTATCCGCACCCCCCGGGCCCCCCTCCGCGTCCTCGGGGACGTCGGACGCGGCCCGTTCGGACGCGGCCTATCTGGAGCGCCGCACCCTGCGCCGCGGCAGCGCCGGCTGGCTGCTGCTGACCGGCCTCGGCGTCGCCTACGTCGTCTCCGGGGACTTCTCCGGCTGGAACGTCGGCCTGGACAAGGGCGGCTTCGGCGGCCTGGCCATCGCCACCGTGCTCATGGGCACGATGTACGCCTGCCTGGTCTTCTCCCTGGCCGAGCTGTCCACGATCCTGCCGACGGCGGGCGGCGGCTACGGCTTCGCCCGCCGGGCGCTGGGCCCCTGGGGCGGCTTCCTGACCGGCACCGCCATCCTCATCGAGTACATCCTGGCCCCCGCGGCCATCGTCATCTTCATCGGCGACTACGTCGAGTCCCTGGGCCTGTTCGGGCTGACCTCCGGGTGGCCCGTCTACCTCGGCTGCTTCGTCCTCTTCATCGGGGTGCACCTGTGGGGCGTGGGCGAGGCCCTGCGCTTCAGCCTGATCGTCACGGCCGTGGCGGTGGCCGCGCTGCTGATCTTCGCGGTCGGCGCCCTGACCGAGTTCGACGCCTCCTCGCTCGACGACATCCCCGTGGACACGAGCGCGTTCGGCTCCGGCTCCTGGCTGCCCTTCGGGATCCTCGGCATCTGGGCCGCCTTCCCGTTCGGCATGTGGTTCTTCCTCGGCGTCGAGGGCGTACCGCTCGCCGCCGAGGAGGCCAAGGACCCGGTCCGCTCGATGCCGAAGGCGCTGGCCATCTCCATGGGCGTCCTCGCGCTGCTCGCCCTGATCACCTTCTTCGCCGCGACCGGCGCCCAGGGCGCCGACGCCGTCAAGAGCGCGGGCAACCCGCTCGTCGTCGCCCTGGAGGGGGACGACGGGCCGACCGCGCTGAGCCGGTTCGTCAACTACGCGGGGCTGGCCGGACTGGTCGCCTCCTTCTTCTCCCTCATCTACGCGGGCTCGCGCCAGCTGTTCGCCCTGTCCCGCGCCGGCTACCTCCCGCGGTTCCTCTCCCTCACCTCCAAGCGCAAGGCCCCGTACCTCGGACTGGTGATTCCCGGCGCCATCGGATTCGCCCTCGCGGCGGCCACCGGCAACGGCGCGCGCATGCTGAACATCGCCGTGTTCGGGGCGACGATCTCGTACGCCCTGATGGCCCTCTCCCACATCGTGCTGCGCCGCCGCGAGCCCGGCCTGGAGCGGCCGTACCGCACCCCGGGCGGCGTCCTGACCTCGTCCGTCGCCTTCGTCCTCGCCCTTTCGGCCCTGGTCGCCACCTTCCTGGTGGACCGGGACGCCGCGTTCATCGCCCTCGCCGTGTACGCCGTCGCCCTGGCCTACTTCGCGATCTACAGTCGGCACCACCTGGTGGCCTCGGCACCCGAGGAGGAGTTCGCCGCGCTGGCGGAAGCCGAGGCCGAGTTGACCCGCGACTGAAATCCTTGCCCCTGTCGTCTCCGAGCACCACCGTCCGGCACCACCCTGGAGGTAACACCGTGCCCAGGCCGCTCATCGGCATCAGCACCTACGTCGAGGAATCCACCCGCTACAACGTGTGGGACCTGCCCACGGCCCTCGTGCCGAGCGGGTACTACGAACTGGTCCAGGCGGCGGGCGGCACGGCCGTCCTGCTGCCGCCGGACGAACCGGAGCGGGCGGCGGAGGTGCTGGACCGGCTGGACGGCCTGATCGTCTCGGGCGGCCCCGACGTGGACCCGGTCCGCTACGGGGCCCCGCGCGACCCCCGTACGGGGCCGGCGGCGACGGTGCGCGACGGGTGGGAGCTCGCGCTGATCGCGGCGGCCCTGGAGGCGGGCACCCCGCTGCTGGGCATCTGCCGGGGCATGCAGGCGCTGAACGTGGCGCTCGGCGGCACCCTGATCCAGCACATCGACGGCCACGTCCACACCCCCGGGGTCACGTCCTGGCACCCGGTCAGCCCCGTGGCGGGCACCCGGTACGGGGAGTTGGTCCCGGAGGTGGCGGACGTGCCGACGTACCACCACCAGGCGGTGGAGCGGCTGGGGCGCGGCCTGGTCGTCTCCGCGTACGCCGAGGACGGCACGGTGGAGGCCGTGGAACTGCCGGAGCGCGACCGGTGGGTGGTGGGGGTCCAGTGGCACCCCGAGCGGGACAAGGACACCCGCGTGATGGCCTCGTTCCTGGAGGCCGCCGCCGAGCGCTCGGCGGTAGCGGTGGCCTGACCCGGCCGTCCGGGGCAGGCTGGAGGGGTGCGGTCCGAAGCCTATGGAGCGGCCTCCCGGTCGATGGCCGGGTTCCTGGAGAACCCGGTCATCGGGATGGCGCCGTGGATCGTCTTCTCCCTGCTGGTCGGCCCGGGGCGCTTCGAGATCGCGGTCGGGCTCGCCCTGGCCGCGGCCGTCGCCCTGGTCGTGCTGGGCCGGGTGGTCCACCGGGGCAGCTCGTGGAAGCTGCTGGAAGTGGCGGACGTGGTGTTCTTCGCCGCGATGACCGTCGTGGGAATCCTGGCGAGCGCGGGCACGCTGCGCTGGTTGGAGACGTACGCCGGCGAGGTCGCGAACATCACCCTGACCCTGATCGCCTTCGGCTCGATCGCCGTCGGGATGCCCTTCACCCTCCAGTACGCCCGTGAACAGGTGGATCCCTCCCTGTGGCACGAGCCCGGTTTCCTGCGGGCCAACCGGGTCATCACCGCCGTGTGGGGCCTGGCCTTCCTGGTGGCGGCCCTCGCGGGCGCCTTCGGGGACCTGGTCCTGCGCAACCCGAACAACATCTGGACCGGCTGGATCATCCAGATCCTCGCGATCGTGGCCGCGCTGCGGTTCACCGTCTGGTACCCGGAGGTCGTGCGCGCCCGCGCCGTCCGCGCGGCCGGTGGCGGCGCCCCCGAGGGCGGCCGGCTCGCCGGTCTGCTGCTGCCGCTGGCGGGCCTGCTCGTCCCGATCGGCATCGCGGTGCTGGTCTTCGACGGGAACGTGTGGTGGCTGGGCGTGGCCCTGATCGTCGCCGGCGCCCTCCTGACCAGGGCCCTGCGCGCGCACGACGACACGCCGAGCGAACCGGCCTGATCCGCCCCGACCCGCCCCGGTCCGGCCGGAACCGGGCTCAGGCGGAGACGGGCGGGGTGCGGCGGCGCGTCAGGGAGAGCAGGTCGCGGGCCGGACCGGCGGGGCGGGCGCCCATGGGCCACACCGCCCGCAGGGCGCGGTCGAGCGCGGTGCCCTCCACCGGTACCCCCACCAGGCGGCGGGCCGCCAGCTCGTCCCCCAGGGCCAGCTCGGACAGGACGCACGGGCCCGCTCCGCTCACCGCGGCGCCCTTGACGGCGGTGGTCGACGCCAGTTCGAGCAGCGGCTCCGCCAGTCCTCCGGCGGAGGCCAAGGCGGCGTCGAGCACCTGTCGGGTTCCCGAGCCCCGCTCGCGCAGGATCAGCGGGGTCGCCGCCAGTTCCGCCGCCAGGACCCCGCGCGAGCGGCGCGCCCAGGGGTGCGAGGGGGCCACCGCCACCACGAGGCGGTCCTGGGCGATGACCACCGAGTCCAGGCCGTCGGGGACCGACAGCCCCTCGACGAAGCCGAGGTCCGCCTCGTGGGCCAGTACGCGCTGGGCGACGTCGGCCGAGTTGCCCGCGTGCAGGGAGACCGCGGTCCCGGGGCGTTCCCCTCGCAGGGCGATGAGCCAGCCGGGCAGCAGGTACTCCGCGATGGTCATGCTGGCCGCCACCCGCAGCCGGGAGTCGCGGCGGCCCCGTAGCGCCTGGGCCCCGGCGTCGAAGGCCTCGGCGGCCTCCACCACGCGCCGGGCCCAGTCCGTGACCAGCGCGCCCTCCGCCGTGAGCGTCGAGCCGCGCGGCGAGCGGTCCACCAGGGCCACCCCGAGGCGGGTCTCCATCGCGCGGATCCGGCTGCTCGCGGCGGGCTGCGTGATGCCCAGCCGGCGGGCCGCGCCGCTCAGACTGCCGACGCGGGCGACCGCGAGCAGCAGCTCCAGCGCGCCCAGGTCCGGTACGCGGTGCGCGAGCGGAACCCACTCCTCATTACCCATAACATCAGTTTATGGCCTCATAGGAGGGTGATCCCTGCCGTCCGGGTCGGCCCCGCCGCAGGCTGGACCCATGGCCACCACGCTCGTGCACCCCCGCACCACACCCCACACCGCCCGCACCTCGCCCCGCACCCACAAGGTCCCGGCGCTGCGCCACCTCGGCCCCAACTGGTACGCGTCCATCATGGGCACGGCGATCATCGCCAACGCCGGCGCGAGCCTGCCGTACCAGCTCCCCGGACAGCGCGTGGCCTGCCAGGTCTTCTGGGCGCTGTCCCTCGCGGCCCTCCTCGTCCTGCTCACCGCCCGCGCCGGCCACTGGCTCCACCACCGCGACCAGGCCCGCTCCCACCTCCTCGACCCGGCGGTGGCCCCCTTCTACGGGTGCCTGTCCATGGCCCTGCTGGCCGTCGGCGGCGGCACCGTGATCGTCGGCAAGGACCTGATCGGGGAGCGGGCGGCCGTGGCCGTCGACACCGTCCTGTTCACCACCGGCACCGCCGTCGGCCTGCTGATGGCGGTGGTGGTGCCCTACCTGATGGTGGTCCGGCACAAGGTCGAGGCCTCCCAGGCCACCCCCGTCTGGCTGCTGCCCGTGGTCGCCCCGATGGTCTCCGCCGCCCTCGGTCCCCTGCTGGTCCCCCACCTGCCCGCCGGCCAGCCCCGCGAGGCCCTGCTGCTGGCCTGCTACGCCATGTTCGGCGTCAGCCTGCTCGCCACCCTGCTGATGCTCCCCCTGGTCTTCGGCCGGCTGATCGTCAGCGGCCCCCTGCCCCTGGCGCTGACCCCCGCCCTGTTCCTGGTGCTGGGCCCCCTCGGCCAGTCCACCACCGCCGTGAACCAGCTCGCCGACGTCGCCCAGGGCGCCATCGCGGCCCCCTACGCCGGCGCCCTGGGCGCCTTCGCGGTGGTCTACGGGGTCCCCGTGATGGGCTTCGCCCTGCTGTGGCTGGCCCTGGCCGCGGCGATGCTGGTCCGGGCCGCCCGCGCCGGCATGGGCTTCGCGATGACCTGGTGGGCCCTGACCTTCCCCGTCGGCACCTGTGTCACCGGCGCCGCGGGCCTGGCCCGGCACACCGGGCTCACCGCCTACTCCTGGCTGGCCGCGGCCCTGTTCCTGGCCCTGGTCACCGCCTGGGTGCTCGCCGCCGGCCACACCCTGCGCGGCCTGTTCGACGGCCGCCTCCTGGCCGCGCCCCGCTAGCGGCGCGCCGCTGCCAGCGCCTGCGCCAGCACCCGCGGGGCCTCCTCCAGGGAGGGCCCGTACCAGGTCAGATGACGACCGCTCACCAGCGCGGCCCGGATGCCGGGGAAGGCCTCCGGGCCGTCCTCCTCGGTGAAGCGGTACGGCTCGTCGGGGAGCACCACCAGCTCGCAGCCGCTCGCCGCGAGCTCCTCGGCGGGCACCCGCGGGTACCGCTCCGCGTGCCCGGCGTAGACGTTGCGCACGCCCAGTCGGGCCAGCAGGTCCCCCGCGAAGGTGTCGCGGCCGAGCACCATCCAGGGCCGCCGCCAGACGGGGACGAAGGCGCGGACCGGCGGGCCGCCGGCAGCCGCCGGCCCGTCCCAGGCGGCCTCCGCCCGGGACAGCCAGGCGGGCCTGCGCAGCCCCAGCGCGTCCACCAGCACCCGGTCCAGCTCGGTCCAGGCCTGCGGCAGGGTGCGGACCTCGGTGACGAGCACCTCCACCCCGGCCGCGCGCAGCTCCGCGAGGTCGGGGGCCCGGTTCTCCTCCTCGTTGGCGATCACCAGGTCGGGGCGCAGCCCCACGATCGCCCGTACGTCGGGGTTCTTCGTACCGCCGATCCGTACCGCGCCCCCGAGGTCGGCCGGGTGCGTGCACCAGTCGGTGACGCCGACCAGCCGTCCGGGCGCGGACACGGCGACGGCCTCCGTCAGGGACGGGACGAGCGAGACGACGCGCACCGGCTCAGCGGCCCGGCGCGGGGGGCTCGGAGGTGGCGTGGATGTGCTCGCCGACGGCGACGACCAGCAGCCGGGTGTCCTCGCTGACGGCCCTCCAGCGGTGGCGCACCCCGCCGGAGAGGAACAGCGCGTCCCCGCTCTCCAGCCGGTAGGCCCGCCCCTCCGCCTCCACCTGGCAGGCGCCCGAGACCACGTACATCAGCTCGTCGTTGCGGTGCTGGTACTCGCGGCCCGCGTCCTGGTCCCCGCTGAACTCCAACGCGTGCAGCTGGTGGTGGCCGCGCACCAGGGGCCGTACGCCCTTGATCGGCGTGAGCCCCGAGTCGTCGCCGGCCCGTACGAGGTCCACGGTGCGCGCGGTGTCGGAGGCGGCCAGCAGGTCGACGGCGGTGGTCTCCAGCGCGTCCGCGACCCGCTCCAGGGAGCGCATGCTGGGGCGGGCCCGTTCGTTCTCTATCTGGCTCAGGAAGGGCACGGACAGGCCGCTGCGGGCCGACACCGCGGCCAGGGTCAGGTGCAGGGCGCGGCGCCGCTTGCGCACGGCCACGCCCACCCGCAGCGGCTCCTTGGAGTCCTTGTCCTTGTCTCCGCCGTCCATGCCGCCGGCGCCGTCCTCCGCGATCTTCCTGTCGTCCTTCTCGTTCATGGCGGGGCTGCCCTCCCCTGTCCTCGTCGCACGTCGATGTGCTGTAAGCACCTTACGCAGCATCCCGCCCCGGATTCGCGCCCAAGGGCCTCACCCGATCGCACCCGGGCAGGTTTCCGCGGCGCGGCCGTCACCCTGCGTGCGCGCGCCGGTCCTCGGGGGCGCTCCAGACCGCCCGGTCCCCGTCGATGATCACCACGTCGCCCTCGGGCCTGACCAGCAACCTCGCCCCGGGGTGGCCCTCGGTGCCGCTGCTCCAGACCCGTTCGCCCGAGGCGTCGCGCACGGTGAGCTCCCCGTCGCGGTCGAACAGGGCGTCGTGACCGGATCCGGCGGTACCGGCGCTCCAGGTCCGCGACCCGTCGCGGTCGAGGACGACGAGGTCCCCGTCGGCGCCCAGGACCAGGCGCACCGCGCCCGCGTCGATGACGTCGCCGGCGCGCAGCACGGTGGCGGGGTGGACCTCGACGGAGTCGTCGAGGGTGCCGCGGGCCAGGTCGCGCAGGGTGGTCAGGGAGGGGGTGAAGGCGTAGAGGGCGCCCTCGGTGCGGACGAACCGGCCGAAGCGCAGGGTGGCGGCCCGGCTGCCCGTGTCGGAGGGGTTCTCGAAGGTGACCGGGGTGTCCGGGCCGATCACCGGGTCGGCGCCGACGCGGGGGTTGCGGCCGGCCGGGAAGTCCTGCTCGTTGATCCAGCGCTTCGCGACGAACTCGAACTGCTGGACGAGGTCGGCCTGGTAGCCGACGAAGACCAGCCCGCGCGGCACGTCCGCGCCCGAGCGGGCGCCGCCCTTCGGGTCGTACGCGGGGCCGTAGGGGATGCCGCGGCGAATGATCCGGCGGCTGTCGAGTTCGGCGGCGTCCACCGGGGGCCGGCCCGGGGCGGGGTTCAGTCCGTCGCGCGGGTTGCCCTTGCGGATGTGGGCGAACAGCGGGGTGTGCCAGCCCTGCGGGTCGTCGGCGTAGGTGAGGTCGGCGTCGGGGTCCCTGCCGAGGGGGCCCGGCTTCTCGACGAGCGGGCAGCCCGCGATGGGGGTGCCGCCCGGCCACCGCCCCACCAGTCGGGCCGCGAGCCAGGTGTCGCCGGCCTCGGCGGGCGCGGCCCCGGCCCGCTTCAGCTCGACGAGCCGCGCCCGGACCTGCTCCCACCATCCGGGCACGTCCTGCGCGAGGCGCCGTACGACCTGGAAGGAGCCGCCCGTGGCCCACGCAGGGAGCCCGGCGGGCCGCTGTCCGATCCGCTCCTGGCCCACGAGGAACTCCCCGGCCGGGACCAGCCGCGTGCCGGGCCTGCCCTCGACGGTGGTGCCGGTGGCCGCGTCGGGCGCGTGGAAGCCGCGCACGCCGGGCTGGCTGATGCCGTCGGTGAAGCCGAAGTGTTCGTGGCCGCGCAGGGCGCCGGTCAGGGTGGCGGCGTCCTGCCGGAAGACGACGGTCCCGGAGGCGGGCCCGAGCGCCTCGCGGTGGCGGGCGACGGCGGCGGCGAGCTTGGCGGGTTCGTCCGCGGAGAGGCTGAGCACCGCGTGGACCGGTCCCCCCGAAGCGGCGGAGCGCCCCGGCCGCTCGGACTGCCCGGCCCCGAACAGCCAGGAGTCGGGGGCGCTGTCGCCGGTGTCCCCGAGGGCCTCGGCCCGTTGGGCCGCGCCCTGGACGAAGGCCTCGGCGGTACCGCCCGGCGGCAGGGCGGGGAAGGGCTCGCGCCCGGCGAACAGCCGCAGGCCGGGGTGGGTCAGGGACAGGCCCGTCCAGGTGGCGGAGAGGGCGGCGGGATCGACGCCGCCCGCCTTGACGCGGGCCGCGCTGAAGGCGGCGTTGAAGCGGGCCATCTCCTCGGTGGTGGACAGCTGCGGGAGCAGGTCCGCGAGCCAACGCCGGGCCTTGACGGGGTCGGTGAAGCGCAGGAGCAGCAGGCAGGCGTGGTCCTTGCGGGAGCCCGCGAGGATGTCGCCCTGGGTGGTGCGGTCGGTGCGCAGGGGCAGGTCGTCCGCGTCGGCGCGGGAGGCGGCGGGACCCGCGGGCGGCGCGGCGGGCGCGGCGGGGGCGGGGGCGGCCGTCGGGGCGGCCGCGGCGGCGTGGGGGCACATCGCGAGCGCGACGGCGCCCGCCCCGGCGGCCCCGGCCCTGAGCACGGTCCGGCGGTCGGGGGCGGATTGCCGGTCGGCGACATCCATCGTGGGGGCTCCTGGGTCGGGGTGCGGACGGGTACGCCGAAGGGGCCGGGGCGCCGGGGGGCGCGGCGCCGGCACACGACGACGGGGGCTCGAACGACGGGAACGGCCGTACGGAACCGGGCGGGCGGGACGTCCCGCCGGTGATCCACACCCTCCGCGAAAGATCGCGTACGCGCGCGCCGGACGAACTGTTGGAGTGACGGCCGCGTCGCACCGGGTGACGCCGCGTCACGATCCGCCGTCGGACCGGTACGGCATCATCGACCCGTGACGACACGACGCCTGATGCTCCTGGACACCGCCTCCCTCTACTACCGCGCCTACTTCGGGGTGCCGGACTCCGTGAAGGCCCCCGACGGCACGCCCGTCAACGCCGTGCGCGGACTGCTCGACTTCATCGGACGGTTGGTCCAGGACCACCGCCCCGACGACCTGGTGGCCTGCATGGACGCCGACTGGCGGCCGCACTGGCGGGTGGAGTTGATCCCCTCCTACAAGGCGCACCGGGTCGCCGTGGAGACGCCGACCGGGCCCGACGTCGAGGAGACCCCCGACACCCTGACCCCGCAGGTCCCGATCATCGAGGCGGCGCTCGACGCCTTCGGGATCGCCCGGGTGGGGGTCGAGGGCTACGAGGCGGACGACGTGATCGGCACCCTCACGGCCCGAGCCGACGGGCCGGTGGACATCGTCACGGGCGACCGCGACCTCTTCCAGCTGGTGGACGACGCCCGCGGGCGCCGCGTGCTGTACCCCCTCAAGGGCGTGGGCACCCTCCAGGTGACCGACGAGGCCTGGCTCCGGGAGAAGTACGGGGTCGACGGCTCCGGGTACGCGGACCTCGCACTGCTGCGCGGCGACCCGAGCGACGGCCTGCCGGGGGTTCCCGGAATCGGCGAGAAGACGGCCGCCAAGCTGTTGGAGGCGTTCGGTGACCTCGCGGGGATCGTCGCCGCGATCGACGACCCGAAGGCGAAGCTGACCCCCACCCAGCGCAAGCGGCTCGACGAATCCCGCCCGTACCTCGCGGTGGCCCCCAAGGTCGTCCGAGTCGCCTCCGACGTGCCCGTTCCGGCCTTCGACCCGGTGCGCCCCCATGCCCCGAAGCACCCCGAAGCGGTGGACGCACTCGTCCATCAGTGGGGTCTGGGAGGAGCCGTGGCACGTCTGAGCAGCGCGCTGCGCCCATGAGGTGCTAACTTAGGTAATCCTAAGCTTGCTAAGTTCAGGGGAGTCACCGTGGCTGAAGGACGCGCCCGCTCTGTCGGCACCGCCGTCGTCGTACGTACCGAGCGGCTCACGCCGCACATGGTCCGGATCGTGCTGGGCGGTGACGGGCTGGCCGGCTTCGGTGCGGGCGTGTACACCGACCACTACGTGAAACTCCTGTTCGCCCCCGAGGGCGTGCGCTACGCGGAGCCCTGGGACCTGGACGTGATCCGCGCGACCCACCGCCGCGAGGAGTGGCCGCGCCAGCGCGCGTACACGGTCCGCGCCTGGGACCCGACCCGCCGGGAGCTGACCCTCGACTTCGTGGTCCACGGCGACGAGGGCCTCGCCGGACCGTGGGCCGCCCGCGTCCAGCCGGGTGAGGCGGTACGTTTCCTCGGCCCGGGCGGCGCCTACGCCCCGGACCCGCTCGCCGGCTGGCACCTCCTCGTCGGCGACGAGAGCGCCCTGCCGGCCATCGCCGCGGCCATGGAGCGGATGCCGCGCGGCGCGACCGTACGCGCCCTCATCGAGGTCGAGGGACCGGCGGACGAACACCCCCTCCTCAGCACCCCGGACGGGATCGCCCCGATGTGGCTGCACCGCGGGGACCGGCCGGTGGGCTCGACCCTGCTGCCCGCCGTCACCTCGATGGTGTTCCCCTCCGCCGACGTCCACGCCTTCGTCCACGGCGAGGCCGGCTTCGTCAAGGAGCTCCGCCGCCACCTGCGCCTGGACCGCGGCATCACCCGCGAACGCCTGTCCATCTCGGGCTACTGGCGCCACGGCGAGACCGACGAGGGCTGGCGCGCGATCAAGCGCGACTGGAACGCCACCGTCGAGGCCGAGCAGGAACTGCGCACCCCCGCCGCCGCCTGACCCGCGGCGCCCGCGCGGGCGCCGCGGGCGGCGGAGGCCGACGGGCGGGACCCCGGTCCCGCCCCCGCGCCGCCTACCCTGGTCTCCGATGAGCCGCAGATCCCACATCCCGCCCGCACCCCTGCCCCAGCAGTCCGGCATCGACCCGGTCCGCATGCGGCTGCCCCCCGACCCCGAGGGCCGCTGGCCCGTCCTCGGCGCCTACCTCACCGAGCGCTACGCCGGCACGCGCGGCGCCGAGTCCATGGCGCGGCTGCTCGCCGCGGGCCGGGTGCTGGGGGTCGGCGGCCGGGTCCTGGCCGCCGGGGACCCGTACGAGCCCGGCGGCTGGCTCTGGTTCCACCGGGACATGCCGCCCGAGCCCCCGGTGCCGTTCCCGATCCGCGTCGTCCACCGCGACGACCGGCTCCTGGTGGTGGACAAGCCGCACTTCCTGGCGACCACCCCGCGCGGCAGCCACGTCACCGAGACCGCGCTGGCCCGGCTGCGCCGCGAGCTGGACCTGCCCGCCCTCAGCCCGGCGCACCGCCTCGACCGGATGACGGCCGGACTTGTGATGTTCAGCATCCGCCCCGAGGACCGCGGCGCCTACCAGCTGCTGTTCCAGCAGCGCCGCGTCCACAAGGAGTACGAGGCGATCGCCGCGCACGATCCGGCCGTGGAGCTGCCCCGACTGGTCCGCAGCAACATCGAGAAGGTGCGCGGGGTGATGGCGGTGGTCGAGGACCCGGACGCCGAACCGAACGCCGAGAGCCTGGTCGAACTCGCCGACGTGCGCGAGGGCCTGGGCCGCTACCGGCTGACCCCGCACACCGGACGCACCCACCAGCTGCGGGTGCACATGAGCGGCCTCGGCCTGCCCATCCTCGGCGACCCCGTCTACCCGGTCGTCGCCGGCGAGGTCGACCCGACGGACTTCCGCCGCCCCCTCCAGCTGCTGGCCAGGAGCCTGGCCTTCACCGACCCGGTCACCGGCGTGGAACACCGCCTGGAGTCCGGTCTCACCCTCCAGGCCTGGGAGGACCGGGCAGGCTGGGAGACGGGCCGACCGCCGCGCGACCACTGACCCCGGCGAGACCCGCGATCCGCAGCGCGGCGTCGGCGGCCGCCTCCGCGAAGGCGGCCACCGGCCGGGCCGGATCGGAGCGGTGGACGAGGCTGACGCCCTCGATCAGGCCGAAGAGCAGGTCGTTGCGGAGCGTCAGCCCGGCCCCGTCGCCGTCGAGTTCGTCACCGACGTCCGTGGCGTACAGCAACGAGCGGTAGTTGTCGCGCAGTTCCTCGCGCATCCGGTGGAAGCGCCCGAACCGCGGCCCCCTCAGCTCGGGCAGCAGGTAGAGGGCTCCCAGGTTGTAGGGACCCCCGCACAACAACTGCACGTCGAAGCGGCACAGCTCCCACAGCCGCAGCGCCGCCGCCCGGCCGCCGTCGGCCAGGAGCCGGCGCGACAGGGCCAACGAGGGACCCACCGTGGACTCCAGCAACTCGGCGAGGAGCTCCTCCTTGCCGGCGAAGTAGTGGTACATCGTGGCCTGGCGCATCCCGGCCCGTTCGGCCACCTCCCGCGTGGTGGTGGCCGCGTATCCCCGCGCCGCGAACAGTTCGGCCGCCGCACAGAGGAGTTCCTCGCGCGGCGGCCGGTCGCTCGGCACCCTCATCCGATCGGCGCGCGGCCGACCGACGCGTCTCGGTCCTTCGTCCGTTCCCCCACTCATGCGCCGATCGTCGCACAGGACACGCCCGAAGGATCATGGCAAGAGATGAGATCCGGCCACGCCGCGGTTCGGAGGAAGCCCCAAAACCGCCTATCCGAGCGAGCTGTAGGCCACTACACCCCGCAACAGCGCGTCGACGGCCTTGCGCGCGTTGCGCGCCACCGTGCTCCCGCTGCCCGAGGAGGCCGGCGCCGTGTTCACCGGCGCCGCCGCCGCGATCTGCCCGAGGACGTCGATGACCTGCTTGCACCAGCGCACGAAGTCACCGGCCGGCATCTCCGCCTCGCGCAGCACCTCGTCGAGGCTCTTGTCCGAGGCCCACTGGTACGCGGCCCACGCGAAGCCGAGGTCCGGCTCCCGCTGTCCCACGCCCTCGGCCTGGTTGATGCGGTGCTCCTCCTCCAGCGCGTCGAGCCGACCCCAGATGCGGACCATCTCGCCGAGCGCGGCCTTCGCCGGCCCGTTCGGCACCTTCGGCGCCACCGCGTCGTCGGACTGCCGCGCCTCGAAGACCAACGCCGAGACGCAGGCGGCCAGTTCGGCGGGGCTCAGGCCCTCCCAGACACCCTCGCGCAGACATTCCGAGGCCAGCAGGTCCAGCTCCCCGTAGAGCCGGGCGAGCCGCTTGCCGTGCACGGTGACCTCGTCCTCGCGCAGGTAGTCCAGCTCGGTGAGCAGCGCGTGGATCCGGTCGAACGTCCGGGCGATGGTGTTGGTGCGGCCCTCGATGCGCCGCTCCAGCTGCTGCGTGTCGCGCCTCAGCCGGTGGTAGCGCTCCGCCCAACGGGCGTGGTCCTCGCGCTCGTCGCAGCCGTGGCAGGGGTGCGCGCGCAGCGCGGTGCGCAGCCGGGCGATCTCGCGGTCGTCGGCCGCGGCGGCCCGGCCGGGCCGGTGCCGCTCGGGGGTGAGGTGCCCGGCCTTGTTGCGCAGCGCGGTCGCCAGGTCCCGGCGGGACTGCGGCGAGCGGGCGTTGAACGTCTTCGGGATCCGCATCCGGTCCAGGGGCTCGACGGGGACCGGGAAGTCGATCGCGGCGAGTCGCTTGACCTGCCGCTCGGCGGTCAGCACCAGCGGGCGCGGGCCCTCGTGGTACTCGTACCCGCGGTGGCCGTGGACGCGGCCGGCGGGCACGCCCGGGTCCAGGACCAGCGCGAGACCGGCGAACTTGCCCGTCGGCACGTGGATGACGTCGCCCGGCTTGAGCCGCTCCAGCGCCGAGGCGGCCTGCGCCCGACGCTGGGCGGCGCCCTGCTTGGCCAGGTCGTTCTCGCGGTCCTTCAGCTCGCGGCGCAGCCGCGCGTACTCCTCGAAGTCCCCGAGGTGACAGGTCATGCCCTCCCGGTAGCCGTCGAGGCCCTCCTCGTTGCGCTGGACCTGCTTGGAGATGCCGACGACGCTGCGGTCGGCCTGGAACTGCGCGAAGGAGGTCTCCAGGAGCTCGCGGGAGCGGTGGCGCCCGAACTGCGAGACCAGGTTGACGGCCATGTTGTACGAGGGCTTGAAGCTGGACCGCAGCGGATACGTACGGGTGCCCGCGAGTCCGGCGAGCTGCACCGGGTCCATGCCCCGCTGCCACAGCACCACCGCGTGGCCCTCGACGTCGATGCCGCGCCGCCCGGCCCGGCCGGTGAGCTGCGTGTACTCGCCGGGGGTGATGTCGGCGTGCTGCTCGCCGTTCCACTTGACGAGCTTCTCCAGGATGACCGTGCGCGCGGGCATGTTGATGCCCAGGGCGAGGGTCTCGGTGGCGAAGACGGCCTTGACGAGGCCGCGGACGAACAGCTCCTCCACGACCTCCTTGAAGGTGGGCAGCATGCCGGCGTGGTGCGCGGCGATGCCCCGCTCCAGGCCTTCGAGCCATTCGTAGTAGCCGAGGACGTGCAGGTCCTCGGCGGGGATGGAGGCGGTCCGTTCCTCGACGATCTCGCGGACCTTCAGGCGGGCGGCGTCGTCGTTCAGGCGCAGGCCCGCGTAGAGGCACTGCTGGACGGCGGCCTCGCAACCGGCCCGGCTGAAGATGAAGTTGATGGCCGGGAGCAGGTCGTCGCCCTCCAGGCGGGCGATGACCTCGGGGCGGGCGGGGGTCCACACGCGGCTGCGGGAGCGGCGTTCGCGCTCGCGGTCGGCCTCGCGGACCATCTTGCCGCGCCGCCGGTCCTTGGGGCTGTAGCCGCGGCTGTTCTCCTCGCGGGCCATGCGCAGCAGGTCGGGGTTGACCTCGCGGCGGGCGGAGCCGCGGCCGCCGTGGTCGGACTCCTCCTCGAAGAGGTCGTAGATCCGCCGGCCCGCCATGACGTGCTGCCACAGCGGTACGGGCCGCTCCTCGGAGACGATCACCTCGGTGTCGCCGCGCACGGTGTCGAGCCAGTCGCCGAACTCCTCGGCGTTGGAGACGGTCGCGGACAGCGAGACGAGGGTGACGGACTCGGGGAGGTGGATGATCACTTCCTCCCAGACGGCGCCGCGGAAGCGGTCGGAGAGGTAGTGCACCTCGTCCATGACCACGTAGCCGAGGCCGCCGAGCGCCTGGGAGCCCGCGTAGAGCATGTTGCGCAGGACCTCGGTGGTCATCACGACCACCGGGGCGTCGCCGTTGACGCTGTTGTCGCCGGTCAGCAGGCCCACGCGGTCCGCGCCGTAGCGCTTGACGAGGTCCGCGTACTTCTGGTTCGACAGGGCCTTGATGGGTGTCGTGTAGAAGCACTTGCGGCCCTGTTGCAGGGCGAGGTGCACGGCGAACTCGCCGACGATGGTCTTGCCCGAGCCGGTCGGGGCGGCGACGAGGACGCCCTTGCCGGCCTCCAGTGCCTTGCAGGCCTCGATCTGGTACGGGTCCAGGTCGAATTCGTACATCTCGCGGAAGGGGGCCAGGGCGGTGGCCTCTTCGGCGGCGCGGATCCGGGCAGCGGCGTACCGCTCGGCGGGGGAGAGTTCTTCGGTCATCTTGCGTCGAGCCTACCCGCCGCCTCCGACAACAGTCGCGGGCATTTAAACGATCAGCCCGGGCGCGCCGGGAACGCGGAAGCGGCCGGTCGCGCGGTGTGCGCGCGCCGGCCGCTTCGGCGGTGCGTTCGACGGGGAGGACGGCTCGGCGGCCGACCCCCGGGGGTCACCGGTCAGGTGGCGTCGTCGTAACCGTTGATCTGTCGCCGCCCGCCGTCGGCCTGCTCGGGCAGGGTGGAGGCGGAGGGGGCCGCGTCGGGCGCGCCGACGGGTGCCGGGGTGAGGTCCACCTCGGAGGCCTCGTCGTCGTCGAGGTCGGCGTCGGGGTTGTTGCGGCGGCGCCGCCGGTCGTTCAGGAGGCAGATCCCGAGGGCGATGAAGTACAGGGCCACGATCGGGGAGGCCAGCGTCAGCATGGTCAGCGGGTCGCCGGTGGGCGTCGCGAAGGCCGCGAAGACGGTGATGCCGAGCACCATGGCGCGCCACCAGCTGCCGAGGCGCTTGGCGGTGAGGACCCCGGTGAAGTTCAGCAGGACCAGCATCAGCGGCAGCTCGAAGGCGATGCCGAAGACCACGACCATGCGCGTGACCAGGTCGAGGTAGTCGTCGACCGGCAGCAGGTTCTTGACGTGGTCGGGGGTGAAGCCGAGGAGGATCTCCGCCGTCTGCGGCAGGATCTTGTAGGCCAGGACCGCGCCCGCGAGGAAGAGGGGGGCGCCGATCGCGACGAAGCTCAGCGCGTACTTCTTCTCGCTGCGGTGCAGGCCGGGGGCGGCGAAGGCCCACAGCTGGTAGAGCCAGATCGGGGCGGAGAACACGATGCCCGAGGACAGGCCGACCTTCAGCGCGATGGAGAACGGCGCGGTGAGGCCGTTGGTGGTCATCTCGGCACAAGGGGCACCGTTGCGCTGGTGCGTGGCACCGTTGGTGCAGCCGACGGACGACAGCATCGGCTCCAGCAGGAAGTCGATGATGTCCCGGTAGAAGTAGGCCGCGACCACGGTGATGACCATGATCCCCAGGACCGACTTCAGCAGGCGGTTTCTCAGCTCACGCAGGTGCTCGACCAGCGGCATGCGCCCTTCGGCGTCCTTCGC
Organism: Streptomyces sp. NPDC048606; assembly: GCF_040650855.1. NCBI lineage: Bacteria > Bacillati > Actinomycetota > Actinomycetes > Kitasatosporales > Streptomycetaceae > Streptomyces > Streptomyces sp. NPDC048606. The sequence continues at coordinate 89,201 of NZ_JBEZIB010000035.1, forward strand.
CTGCTGGTCCTTGTTCCCCTGCTTGCGGGCAGACTTGAGCAACCCACGTCCCTTGTCTCGTTGCAGATGACTGGTGTGACGGGTGTGGCCGCCGGCCGTCAGCCCTGGGTGGTGCGGTTCGGCTCGCCGACGGGACGGGCGCTGGTGACGTCACCGGGAGCGGCCTGGATGGTGCGCGGGGCGACGGGCTGCTGCGCGGCCTGGTCGGCGGCCGGAGCGGGCGCCGCGGCGTCCTCCGCCTCGCCGTCCTTCTTCATCGCCTTGGCCTCGCTCTTGAGGATGCGGGCCGACTTGCCGAGGGAGCGGGCCATCTCGGGAAGCTTCTTGGCGCCGAACAGCAGCACGATGACAGCGATGATCAGAAGGATCTCAAGGGGCTTCAGATTGCCGATCATGTAAGTCTTCCTTCTCACCGAAGCGGCTGGTTGTGGTGGCCTCGCGTAACGGACAAAGATCCGATACGCCTGACAAGGATCGTAACCCCCGAGGGTTAACGCCCGGCAATCCCCTGGGGTCCGCGCGCTTGCGCACGCCTCCTGACGGTACGGGTAGAGGCCGCCAGTTTCCATGGACGGACCATGACGGGCCTATATCCTACGGCCGCGCCGCCCGCCCCGACCGGGCCAGATCGGCCGCCGCCCGCTCCAGGTCCCCCGAGGCCTCGGTGATCCGGCGGCTGGCCTCGGCCACCTGGCCGGACAGCCGCCGCACCTCCAGGAAGACCCGTACGGCCAGTACGGAGAGGACGGCGAGCCCCAGGAACCCCAGGGCGATTGCGAGCATCGGCCACAGCATGGGAGGAGCCTAACCGGCCCGCCCTCACACGCTGCGCAGGGTGCTCACCCCGCCCCCCGTCAGCAGCTCCACGATGCGCTCACCGGCGGGTTTGCGGACGGCGGCCGCGCACTGCGGGCAGGTGAAGGAGTAGAAGGTGCTCCGTCTGCTGCCGCCGATCACGAGGCGCAGCGCGTTCGCCGCCAGCTCGAAGCGGGCCCTGCACTGCGGACAGGCGGCTTTGAAGGTGACCTCGTGCGCCATCGCTCCCTCTCTCCCCGGACCCGTTCCCTGCCCTAGATCTGTTCCCCGTATCCCGCGAGTGCCTCTCGAGCGGCCTTCCGCGCGCTCTCGGCCGGTTCCGGCGGGGACACGATCCGTCCCTCGCGCCCCAGGCGCAGCGCCAGGCGGCGCAGCGAGGCGGGGTCCGGGCTGCGCAGGGTGATGCGCAGACCGCCGTCGGTCAGCTCCTCGGCGCTGTCGTGCGGGTAGTACTCGGCCACCCAGCGTCCGCCGGGCGCGACCTCGATCACCACCTGCGGGTCCTCGGCGGCCGGCTGGACCAGGCCCTCGGACAGGTCGCGGGGCTCGATCGCGGGCGGCTCGGCCCGCTCGTCCAGCAGCCGGATCTCCGCGACCCGGTCGAGGCGGAAGGTCCGCCGGGCCTCGGAGAGGTGGCACCACCCCTCCATGTAGGTGTGGCCCACCGCGAAGAGCCGGATCGGGTCGACGGTCCGCTCGGTCAGCTCGTCGCGCGCCGGGGAGTAGTAGCGCAGCCACAGCCGGCGCCGCTCGGCGATGGCCCGGTCCACGTCGGCGAAGACCCCGCCCTCCGACTCGAACGTCACCGAGAGCCGGGCGCTGGCCCCGGCCGCCTCGCCGGCGGCCGCCTCCAGCTTGGCGGTGGCGCGCAGCAGCGCGTCCCGGTCGCTCTCGCGCAGCCCCGGCAGGGTGGCCACCGCGCGGGCGGCCACCAGCAGCGCCGTCGCCTCGTCGGCGGCCAGGCGCAGCGGTTCGGCGGTGGACTCCCCCGAGGCGTCGGGGTTGCGCCACCAGATGCGCTCCCCGTCGGTGTCGATGTCGAGCAGGTCCCCGCCGCGGAAGCTGGTGCCGCACATGGGCAGCACGTCGAGGTCCGAGATCAGCTCGTCCTCGCTGATCCCGAAGGCCCGGGCGACGTCGGCGACGTGCGCACCGGGGCGCTCGCGCAGGTAGGTCACCAGGGACAGCATGCGGCGGGTCTGGTCGATGGCGTTGGCGGCCATGCTGGTACGTCTCCCCCTCGGGGCGTCGCTGTTGTTGTTCCGGTCAGCCCTGCGCGACGGCGCGCAGCCGGTCCACCACGTCGGAGCGCAGGTCGGCGGGCTCCACCACCACCACGTCCGGGCCGAACTCCACGAGCCAGGCGTCGAGCCCGTGCCCGTAGGGGATCTCCAGCTCGTCCCAGCCGTCGACGCCCTCGCGCACGGTCGTGGCCTTGGCCCGCAGCGGGTACCCGGCCCCGGCCCGCAGCCGGATCAGCGCCGAGCGCTGCGCGCCCTCCCCGGCCCAGCTCGCCACGGTCTCCCGTACGGTCACCACGTCCGGCACCTCGGCCGTGTAGCGGCCCGCCCGGGAGCGGACCTTGCCGGTGATCCGCGAGAGGCGGAACACCCGCTCCGCCCCGCGGTCGCGGTCGTAGCCCGCCAGGTACCAGTGGCCGCGCCAGCACTCCAGCGCCCACGGCTCGACCTGTCGGGTCTCGGGGCGGGCCGCGTTGGAGCGGCGGTAGTCGAAGACCACGGGCCGGCGGTCGCGGCAGGCCAGCATGAGGGGCTCGAACGCCGCCTCGTGGACGGGGATGCGCGGCTCGATGGCGCTGTGCTGGCCTTCGTAGGGGTCCCCGGCCTCCGGCATCCCGCCGGCCCGCAGCTTCTGCAGGGCGCCGCTGGCCGCGCCCGCCAGCCGGGCCTGCTGCCACACCTTGGCCGCCAGCCCCAGGGCGGCGGCCTCCTCCGCGTCCAGGGAGACCGGCGGCAGCCGGTTGCTGTCCCGGCGCGCCAGGTAGCCGGTCTCGCCCTCCAGGTTCTCCACGGTCTCGATCACCAGACCGAGCTCCCGCAGATCGTCCTTGTCCCGCTCGAACATGCGGTTGAAGGACTCGTCGTTGCCGGCTTCCATGTAGGCCTCGATGGATCCGCGCAGCTCGCGCTTGCTGAGGGGACGACGCGTCCCCAACAGACACAGCGCCAGATTCATCAGCCGCTCGGCCTTGGCAATCGCCATCGACGCCATTCCCCCCGCTTCTCGACGCACACGCTCGTTGACCGTTGACCGTACCGCCCCCGCGGTCCCCGACAAAAGCGAGGGCCCCCGCCTCACGGCGGGGGCCCTCGACGCACGGCGGCCTGGATCAGGCGGCCATCAGGTCGCAGACGAAGATCAGCGTCTCGCCCGGGGCGATCGCGCCGCCCGCGCCGCGGTCGCCGTAGGCGAGGTGGGCCGGGATCGTCAGCTTGCGACGGCCGCCGACCTTCATGCCCTGGATGCCCTGGTCCCAGCCCGCGATGACGCGGCCGGCACCGAGCGGGAACTGCAGCGCGGAGCCGCGGTTCCAGGAGGCGTCGAACTCCTCGCCGGTGGAGAACGCGACACCCACGTAGTGGACGGAGACCATGGCACCGGCCTTGGCCTCGGCGCCGTCACCCACCCAGATGTCCTCGATGACCAGGTCGGTGGGGACCGGACCCTCGGGGAAGTCGATCTCGGGCTTCTCGAGCTTGTCGCTCACGGAACTGCTCCTCAAAACTGATGGGACAACCGGGACAGTCTTACATCACCGTGAGGATGTCGAGGCTGAAGACCAGCGTGGAGTTCGCCGGGATCGTGCCCTGTTCCTTGTCCCCGAAGCCCTGGTCCGGCGGGATGACCAGCAGGATCCGGCTGCCGGCCTTCTTGCCGAGCATGCCCTCCTTGAGGCCCTTCACCGACAGCTCCGCCATCGGCCAGGTCACCGTCGTGTCGGTGGCGTACGTGCTCTCGAAGGTCTTGTCGTCCTTCCACGTCTTGCCGTTGAACTTGACCACGACGTTGTCGGTGTCCTTGATCACCGGGCCGTCGCCCTCGATCACGTAGTTCGAGACCAGCTTGGTCGGCGCCGCCGTGTCCTTCGGAACCTCGACGGAGACCTCCTTGCCGTCCGTGTTGGTGCCGACCTTCGGCAGCGCCTTGTCGTCCTGCGGGACCTCCTTGCCCTTGGCCGAGGCCGGGATGGTGGCACCCTTGACGATGTCGACGACGAACACCAGCGTCGCGTTCGGCTTGATCTTGTCGCCGGAACCCTGCGCTCCGTAACCCAGCTCCGGCGGGATCACGAGCTCCAGGCGGCTGCCGACCTTCTGGCCCTCAAGGCCTTGGTCCCACCCCTTGATGACGGCGCCCGCGCCGATCGTCACGTCGAAGGTCTTGCCCCGCCCGAAGCTGGCGTCGAACGGCTCCTTGCCGTCCCAGACCTGACCCGAGTAGTTGACCTGGGCGACGTCGCCCTTCTTCAGCACCGGGCCGCTGCCCTCGCTGATGACCTCCACCTTCAGTTCCTTGGGAGGCTCGCCCTTGCCCTGCGACAGGGTCGGGGTCTCCCCGAACTTGGCGCCCTTCGTGATCGCGGGCACCCCGTTCTTCATCTGGGCGGAGTCGGAGCCGCTGTCGTCACCGCACGCCGCCGTGGACAGCAGCAGAAGGGGGACGACAATCAGGCCGGCAAGTCGGCGCACGTGTTCCTCAGATCTCAGACGGCAAGACGGTCCTCGCCACTCTAAGGCGTGACAAGGGCCCCGTACGAGATACGAACGGGGCCCCGGCCGAGATCCACACCGTGTCACGCGCCCGCGGGCACGTTCACGGCTACATGCCCGCGATCAACTTCTCCACCCGGTCGTCGACCGACCGGAACGGGTCCTTGCACAGCACCGTGCGCTGCGCCTGGTCGTTCAGCTTCAGGTGCACCCAGTCGACGGTGAAGTCCCGCCGCTGCTCCTGCGCCCGCCGGATGAAGTCCCCGCGCAGCCTGGCCCGTGTCGTCTGCGGGGGCACCGACTTGCCCTCGAAGATCTTCAGGTCGTTGCAGATCCGCGCCGCCTGCCCCTTGCGCTCCAGCAGGTAGTACAGCCCGCGCCGGCGGTGGATGTCGTGGTAGGCGAGGTCTATCTGCGCGACGCGCGGATTGGACATCGTCATGTTGTGCTTGGCCCGGTAGCGCTCGATCAGCTGGTACTTCATCACCCAGTCGATCTCCGTGCCGATCCGGTCCAGGTCCTCCGCCTCGACCGCGTCGAGGGTGCGGCCCCACAGCTCCAGCACCTGCTCGACGACCCCGGTACGGATCCCCCGCCGCTCGGCGAAGTCCAGGGCCTTCTCGTAGTACTCCCGCTGGATCTCCAGCGCGGACGCCTCGCGCCCGCTGGCCAGGCGCACCTTGCGCTGCCCCGTGATGTCGTGGCTGACCTCCCGGATCGCCCGGATCGGGTTCTCCAGCGTCAGGTCGCGCATCACCGTGCCCGCCTCGATCATGCGCAGCACGAGGTCGGTGGCGCCGACCTTCAGCAGCATCGTGGTCTCGGACATGTTCGAGTCCCCCACGATGACGTGGAGGCGCCGGTAGCGCTCCGCGTCCGCGTGCGGCTCGTCGCGCGTGTTGATGATCGGCCGCGACCGGGTCGTCGCGGAGCTCACGCCCTCCCAGATGTGCTCGGCCCGCTGGCTGACGCAGTAGACCGCGCCCCGGGGGGTCTGGAGCACCTTGCCCGCGCCGCAGATCAGCTGCCGCGTGACGAGGAAGGGGATCAGGATGTCCGCCAGACGGGAGAATTCACCGTGCCGCGCCACGAGGTAGTTCTCGTGGCAGCCGTACGAATTCCCCGCCGAGTCGGTGTTGTTCTTGAACAGGTAGACGTCGCCCGCGATTCCCTCCTCGTGCAGGCGACGTTCGGCGTCGACCAGCAGGCCTTCGAGAATGCGCTCGCCGGCCTTGTCGTGGGTGACCAGTTCGGTCAGGTTGTCGCATTCGGGAGTTGCGTATTCCGGATGCGATCCCACGTCCAGGTACAGGCGGGCGCCGTTCCGCAGGAAGACATTGCTGCTGCGGCCCCATGACACGACACGGCGGAAGAGGTAGCGCGCCACTTCGTCAGGAGACAGTCGGCGCTGTCCCCTGAACGTGCACGTGACGCCGTACTCGTTCTCCAGCCCGAAAATGCGGCGGTCCATGACTGAACATTACGCCTTCTGCCCTCTTCTGAAACCGGGTTCGAGAAGGCGTTCCGATCGGATTCCGCGCGTCGGCCGCGCGCGGGCCCCCGCGGACCCGTGCCCGGACCCCCGCGAACCCGCCGCGCACCCGCCGCGCCGTGCCCTACGAACCCTCCGCGACGGCCGCCTTCGAGCCCTGCCCGACCGCGTCCGACGGCGCCCCCGCACCGCCCGCGACGGCCACGCCGCGCCCACCGCCGGACAGCGCCCGCTGAGTCCCCATCAGGACCGCCCACGCCGCCACGCCCGCGCCGACCGCCACCGCGAAACCGGCCGGGACCCCGCCCAGTTCCACCGCGGGGCCCGCCGCCGCCGTACCGATGGCCGCGCCCACGCCGAAGAAGGTCACCAGCCACGAGAAGGCCTCGGTCACCGTCCCCACCGGGGCGTGCCGGTCCACCACGATGAACGCGCACGCCAACGAGGGAGCCAGGAACACGCCCGCCAACGCGCCCAGCGCCACCATGGCCACCGGACCCACCGTCAGCACCAGCGGCACGTAACAGATCGCCAGCAGACCCACGAGCACCCGCAGCCGCCGCTCCGGCGCGCCCGCCCACTGCCGCGCGCCGTAGGTCACGCCGCCCAGCAGCGCGCCCAGCCCCAGCGCCGCCATCAGCCAGCCGTACACCGCCTGGCCGCCGTTGGCGTCCGCGTAGGCCACACCGGCGACCGTGATCGAGCCCAGCGCCATGCCCACGAAGAAGAACGCGCCCAGCAGCGCCAGCAGACCGCGCGAGCGCAGCGCGCCCAGCCAGTGCGCCTCGCGCGGCGCGGAACGCCACGTGCGCGAGGGCTCCGACACCACCACCGACAGCGCGCCCAGCACCCCGAGCGCGTTCAGCGCGAGCAGGGCCACGGCGGGAGACCACAGGGCCACGAAGAGCGTCACCAGCAGCGGACCGACCGTGTACATGATCTCCTGGGCCACCGCGTCCATCGCGTACGCGGCGTGCACCCGCTCCTGCTTGCCGCCCAGCACGCTCGGCCACAGCGCCCGCAGGCCGCCCTCCAGGGGCGGTGTGAACAGCCCCGCGACCAGCACGGCCGCGTAGGCCACGCCGACCGAGTCGGTCCCCGCCAGTGCCAGCCACACCATGCCCAGCGCCGAGATCACCGCGGACGGCAGCTGCACCCGCGGCTGCCCGTACAGGTCCACCGCCCGGCCCAGCAGCGGCTGACCCACCGCGTTCGCCAGCCCGTACGCCGCCGCGAGCGCGCCCGCGAGGGTGTAGGAGCCGCCCTCCGCGCGGGTGAACAGCACGATCGCCACCGGGCCCGTGCCGTTCGGCAGCCGCCCGATCAGCGTGCCCGCCAACAAGCGCGCGGCGTGCCGGGTCCTGAGCAGCTCCGCGTATCCCGCGGCCATGTCCCGCCCCTTTCTGCCCGGACCAGCCGGAGTAATACGTATAACGTGACCCGTCATACGTACCATGGCGACAGCCCACCGTCCACCCGGCCCGACCGCCACACCCCCTCCCACCTCGGACTTCAGGAGCACGCTGTGACGAGACCCACCAGCCGCGACGTCGCCGGCGCCGCCGGAGTCTCCCAGGCCACCGTCTCCCTCGTCCTCGGCGACAAATGGCGCGGCCGCGTCTCCGAACGCACCGCCGCCCTCGTCCGCGAAGCCGCCGCCGACCTCGGCTACCGCCCCAACCTCGCCGCCCGCAACCTGCGCCTGGGCAGCACCCGCACCGCCCTCCTCGTCGTCCCCGCCCTCACCAACGAGTTCTTCGCCCGCGTCTACACCGGCGCCGCCCGCGTCGCCGCCGAACACGGCTTCGGCGTCGTCCTCTACCCCTCCCCCGACGGCACCGGCCCCGCCCGCGACCCCTTCGCCTCCGCCCGCGCCGCCCTCGACGGCGTCATCGCCTCCTCCATGGCCGCCGCCGCCCTCGACGCCATCGGCGGCGACGACCTCCCCCTCGTCATGCTCGACAGCGACCCCGCCGCCCCCGGCCCCGCCGCCCACGTCAACCTCGACATGCCCGACGGCGTGCGCCAGACCGCCCACCACCTCCTCGACTTCGGCCACCGCGACTTCCTCCACCTCGCCTCGGCCGTCGACACCTGGACCTTCCACATCCGCGCCCGCGCCCTCGCCGAACTCCTCGACACCACCGCGCGGCTGCGCACCGTCCGCTCCGCCCTCACCGTCGACGCCGCCCGCACCGCCATGGAGAGCGCCCTCGCCGACCCGGCGACCCGCCCCACCGCCGTGGTCTGCGACGACGACATCCTCGCCGCCGGCGCCTGCAAGGCGGCCCGCCGCCTCGGCCTGCGCATCCCCGAGGACCTCTCCGTCACCGGCATCGACGACCTCGCCCTCGCCACCGCCGTCGAACCCGAGCTCACCACCGTGCGCCTCCCCGCCGAACACGTCGGCGAACAGGGCATGAGGGCCCTCCTGACCGTCCTGGACGGCTCCCCCTGGACCGCCCCCGACCTCCCCGTGGAACTCGTCGTCCGCGGCTCCACCGGCCCCGCCCCGACCCCCTGAGCCCCGGCCCCGCCGACCGCCCCCGGGGACGCGAGAGCCCCGGCCCGCACACGGCGGACCGGGGCTCCCCCGACACACGGGCGGACGCGCGGCTACTGCGCGTCGTCCTCCGGGACCTCGTCGTTCGAGACGGCGTCGGCCTGCGCCGCCGCCGGCACGTCCGCCTCCAGCAGCCGCGACAGCTGCCGACCCCGGATCCGCTTGAACTTGCGCTGCTGCGCGCGCGTACGGTCCAGCACCGCGACCTCCAGCCGCTCCGCCGGAATCGTCTTGTCCGCCCCGTTGGCCTGGCTGGACAGCGCCTGCACCGCCAGCTTCAGCGCCTCCGACAGCGTCATCCCGTCCTGGTGGCGCTGGTCGAGGTAGGTGCTGATCTGCTCGGCGTTGCCGCCGACCGCGACCGAACCGTGCTCGTCCACGATCGACCCGTCGTGCGGGAGGCGGTAGATCTGGTCCCCGGCCGCCGTCGCGCCGACCTCCGCCACGACCAGCTCCACCTCGTACGGCTTCTCGCCGGCCGAGGAGAAGATCGTGCCGAGGGTCTGCGCGTAGACGTTGGCCAGACCGCGGGCGGTCACGTCGTCACGGTCGTAGGTGTATCCGCGCAGATCGGCGTAGCGCACGCCGCCGATCCGCAGGTTCTCGTACTCGTTGTACTTGCCGGCGGCCGCGAAGCCGATCCGGTCGTAGATCTCGCTGAACTTGTGCAGCGCGCGGGACGGGTTCTCGCCGACGAACACGATGCCGTCGGCGTACTGGAGCACGACGAGGCTGCGGCCTCGGGCGATGCCCTTCCGGGCGTATTCCGCCCGGTCGGCCATGGCCTGTTGGGGTGAAACGTAGAACGGAGTCGACACCGGCTTTCCGTCCCTTTCTTCTGGGCGACGAGAGGAGTGGTCAGAGCAGGGCGGCGCGCGGTCCGTCGGGCTCCTGGAGCCGACGGTCCGTCACCTTGCGGGCGAGCGCCTGCGACTCGTCCTCGTCCAGCCTGCGGAAGCCCTCGTCGGTGATGACGGTGACGATGGGGTAGATGTGGCGGTACAGGTCCGGCCCACCGGTCGCCGAGTCGTCGTCGGCCGCGTCGTACAGCGCCTGCACGACGAGCGTGGTGGCCTGGTCCTCCGTCAGGTCGGGGCGGTACAGCTTCTTCATCGAGCCCCGGGCGAAGATCGAGCCGGAACCGGTGGCGGCGTAACCGTGCTCCTCGGAGCGGCCGCCGGTCACGTCGTAGGAGAAGATCCGGCCCTTCTCCTTGGCCTCGTCGTAGCCCGCGAAGAGCGGGACCACGGCCAGGCCCTGCATGGCCATCCCCAGATTGCTCCGGATCATGGTCGACAGGCGGTTCGCCTTGCCCTCCAGCGAAAGGGTCGCCCCCTCCACCTTCTCGAAGTGCTCCAGCTCCAGCTGGAACAGCTTCACCATCTCCACCGCCAGGCCGGCGGTGCCCGCGATGCCGACGGCGGAGTACTCGTCGGCCGGGAACACCTTCTCGATGTCCCGCTGCGCGATCATGTTGCCCATGGTCGCGCGCCGGTCACCGGCGAGCACGACGCCGCCGGGGAACGTGGCGGCGACGATGGTCGTCCCGTGCGGCGCCTCGACGATCCCGTCCGGCAGCCTGCGGTTGCCGGGCAGCATCTCGGGCGCGTGCGCGCCCAGGAAGTCCATGAAGGACGACGATCCCGGCGTCAGGAAGGCTGCCGGTAGACGCCCTGTGCCACGAGTGTTGGGTTCCACAGGTTTCCTTCCACGTAAGCGGCTGCACGCCGGATGACGTCCTGCCGATCTTGAACTACGCCCCGGACCCTACCTCCCGACGACCGTGACCCACAGGGCTCGCCCGACGGCGTACGGCGACGCCCGTCGCCGTACGCCGCGACGCGATCACGACATCGGGCCGGGGCCCGTCCCGGCGGTTGGGGTCCGCCGGAGACCCGCTTCGAGATGAAGCCAGACCTTCGATCCGAAGGCCGGAAGGCCTTACTGGCCACCCTTTTGAACGAAGGAGCGCACGAAGTCCTCGGCATTTTCCTCGAGTACGTCATCGATTTCGTCGAGAACCGAGTCGACGTCGTCCGAGAGCTTCTCCTGCCGCTCCTTGAGGTCGGACTGTGCCTCGGCGGCCTGCTCCTCGACCTCTTCGGTCGAGCGCGTCGCCTTCTGCTGTCCGCCGCCGGTGTCCTTGGTCGCCATGTCTACCTCACCCCGCTCGGTTCGCACGCTCACGTGGAAGGACCCCGGGATTCGGGATCCCTCAAGATCAGACCCTACTTCGGACCCTACAAGGAGGGCCCGACATTCGTCCCCGCAGTTGTTCAAAAACGACCGGTGCGAAGTCCGGTCCTCCTCATGATTCCCGGGCCGGGGCCCTTTCAGGCCCCGAAGGCGGCGCTCACTGTCCCGAAAGCACCCGCACCAGGTCCTCGGCCGTGCGACAGCGGTCCAGGAGCTCCTTGACGTGGTTGCGGGTGCCCCGCAGCGGCTCCAGCGTCGGGACCCGCTGCAGCGAGTCCCGGCCCGGCAGGTCGAAGATCACCGAGTCCCAGGAGGCCGCGGCCACGTCGTCCGCGTACTGCTCCAGGCACCGGCCCCGGAAGTACGCCCGGGTGTCCTCCGGGGGCTTGCTCTCGGCCCGCTCGACCGCCGACTCCTCCAGGAGCCTGCGCATCTTCCCGCGGGCCACCAGGCGGTTGTACAGCCCCTTCTCGGGCCGTACGTCGGAGTACTGCAGGTCCACGAGGTGCAGCCGGGCCGCGTCCCACTCCAGCCCGTCCCGCCTCCGGTAGCCCTCCAGGATCTCCCGCTTCGCGATCCAGTCGAGCTCTCCCGACAGGCTCATCGGGTCGGTCTCCAGCCGGCCGAGCACGTCCTCCCAGCGGGACAGCACGTCCTTGGTCTGCTCGTCCGCGTCGGCGCCGAAACGCTCGTCGACGTACTTCCTGGCCAGCTCGAAGTACTCCATCTGGAGTTGTACGGCGGTCAGGGTGCGCCCGCTGCGCAGCGTGATCAGGTGCTGGAGGTCGGGGTCGTGGGAGACCTGGTGCAGGGTGCGCACCGGCTGGTCGACGGCGAGGTCGACGTTGATGAACCCGTCCTCGATCATCGACAGGACGAGCGCGGTGGTGCCCAGCTTGAGGTAGGTCGAGATCTCGGAGAGGTTGGCGTCTCCGATGATCACGTGGAGGCGCCGGTACTTCTCGGCGTCGGAGTGGGGCTCGTCGCGGGTGTTGATGATGGGGCGCTTGAGGGTGGTCTCCAGACCGACCTCGACCTCGAAGTAGTCGGCGCGCTGGCTGATCTGGAAGCCGTGCTCGCGCCCGTCCTGGCCGATGCCGACGCGGCCGGCGCCGGTGACGACCTGGCGGGAGACGAAGAAGGGCGTCAGGTGGCGCACGATGTCCGAGAAGGGGGTCTCCCGCTTCATCAGGTAGTTCTCGTGCGTGCCGTAGGAGGCGCCCTTGTTGTCGGTGTTGTTCTTGTAGAGGTGGATCGGCTGGGCCCCGGGCAGCTGGGCGGCCCGTTCGGCGGCCTCGGCCATGATCCGTTCGCCGGCCTTGTCCCACAGGACGGCGTCCAGGGGGTTGGTGATCTCCGGCGAGCTGTACTCGGGGTGGGCGTGGTCGACGTAGAGCCGGGCTCCGTTGGTGAGGATGACGTTGGCGAGGCCGATGTCCTCGTCGGTGAGCTGACTGCTGTCGGCGGCCTCGCGGGCGAGGTCGAAGCCGCGGGCGTCCCGCAGCGGATTCTCCTCCTCGAAGTCCCAGCGGGCGCGTCGCGCCCGGTGCATCGCCGCCGCGTAGGCGTTGACGATCTGGGACGAGGTGAGCATGGCATTGGCGTTCGGGTGTCCCGGGACGGAGATCCCGTACTCCGTCTCGATTCCCATTACTCGCCGTACGGTCATGCGGCCCTCCTTGCCCGGCGGCGCTCCCGTTCGGGGCGGCGCTCAAGTACCGCTGGTGCTCCGGTGCGTCGTGTGCGGTGCCCGTCCCCGCGCTGCGCGACCGGCGGTACGCAAGAGCCTAGAACCACTCCGCGCTGGTGGGGAGATCATTTCGGTCATTGCCTTGGACCGCCTTCCGGCCGAAAAGCGCGGGGCGGTTTCGCGGTGGTCGGGGGCGGTAAAGCAAGCGGCTGCGGGTGCCCGGTGTGGGCATCCGCAGCCGCCCGGCTTCGTCAGAGGTACTGACCGGTATTCGCCACCGTGTCGATGGAACGTCCGGTGTCCGCTCCCTGCTTTCCGGTGACGAGCGTGCGGATGAATACGATCCGCTCGCCCTTCTTGCCGGAGATGCGGGCCCAGTCGTCCGGGTTGGTGGTGTTGGGCAGGTCCTCGTTCTCCTTGAACTCGTCCACGCACGCCTGGAGGAGGTGGGAGACCCGAAGGCCCTTCTGGTTGTGTTCGAGGAAGGCCTTGATGGCCATCTTCTTGGCCCGGTCGACGATGTTCTGGATCATCGCTCCGGAGTTGAAGTCCTTGAAGTAGAGGACTTCCTTGTCGCCGTTGGCGTACGTGACCTCGAGGAAGCGGTTCTCCTCGGTTTCGGCGTACATCTGCTCGACGACGGTCTGGATCATGCTGTGCACGGTGCCGGCCGTGGAGCCCTGGTGTTCGGACAGGTCGTCCGTGTGCAGGGGCAGGGTGGCCTTGAGGTACTTCGCGAAGATGTCCTTCGCGGCCTCCGCGTCCGGGCGCTCGATCTTGATCTTCACGTCGAGGCGGCCGGGGCGCAGGATGGCCGGGTCGATCATGTCCTCGCGGTTGGAGGCGCCGATGACGATGACGTTCTCCAGGCCCTCCACGCCGTCGATCTCGGCGAGGAGCTGCGGGACGATGGTGTTCTCCACGTCCGAGCTGACGCCGGATCCGCGGGTGCGGAAGAGGGATTCCATCTCGTCGAAGAAGACGATGACGGGGGTGCCCTCACTGGCCTTCTCACGGGCACGCTGGAAGACGAGGCGGATGTGCCGCTCGGTCTCGCCGACGTACTTGTTGAGGAGCTCGGGTCCCTTGATGTTCAGGAAGTACGACTTCCCGGCCGCCTGTCCGGTCACCTCGGCGACCTTCTTGGCAAGGGAGTTGGCCACGGCCTTGGCGATGAGCGTCTTGCCGCATCCGGGCGGGCCGTAGAGCAGGATGCCCTTCGGCGGCCGCAGTTCGTGCTCCTTGAAGAGGTCCGGGTAGAGGTAGGGGAGCTCGACGGCGTCGCGGATCAGCTCGATCTGGTCGCCCAGGCCGCCGATCTTGTCGTAGTCGATGTCCGGGACCTCTTCGAGGACGAGGTCCTCGACCTCGCTCTTGGGGACCACTTCGTAGACGTAGCCGGAGCGCGGTTCGAGCAGCAGGGCGTCGCCGGGGCGGATGGTGATGTCCAGGAGCGGCTCGGCGAGCCTCACCACCCTTTCCTCGTCGGTGTGCCCGACCACCAGGGCCCGCTCGCCGTCCTCGAGGATCTCCTTGAGGGTGACGATGTCCCCGGCCCGCTCGAATTCCATGGCCTCGACCACGTTGAGCGCTTCGTTGAGCATGACCTCCTGGCCGCGCCGGAGGTCTTCCGGCTCGACGCTGGGGCTGACGTTCACGCGGAGTTTGCGACCTCCGGTGAAGATGTCGACGGTGCCGTCCTCGTTCGCCTGCAGGAAGACACCGAATCCGGCCGGCGGCTGCGCGAGCCGGTCGACCTCCTCCTTCAGCGCGACGATCTGGTCGCGTGCTTCACGGAGGGTGTTCGCCAGTCGTTCGTTCTGCGCGGAGACGCCTGCCAGATTCGTCTGGAGCTCTACGATCCGCTCTTCGAGAATCCTCGTGTGTCGCGGAGAGTCGGCGAGCTTGCGTCGCAGGACGGCGATTTCCTGCTCGAGATAGGCAACCTGGCCGGCGGGGTCCTCAGACCCTCGCCCGGGCCGGATGCCGCGGTTGATGTCGTCGTCGTGGGCTGCCACGGTCCTCACCTCCTCCAAGGGGAGCTGGACGCTTCCTGACCCTACCTGGGCTGGTGGTGATTGAAACCCCTAGATCACAAAGACGGTAGGGGTGTGTCCGATCTTCACCCTTGCGTACTCCCTCACGCCAAGGAAATACCCACCCTTCAACATCGGAAAGCAGCCGGTTGTAAGGTCGAACTGTTCAACACCCGTCAGAGCTCGCGCGACTTGCCGCGAGTTGTGTCCGGGACGGATCACCGAGCGCAGGAAACGGCAGGAGATATGACCGTGCAGCAGGAGGCCCCGGCGGGCGGTGCCGGCGAGTCCGGAGAGCCGCTGGAGGTCTGGATCGACCAGGACCTCTGCACCGGGGACGGCATCTGCGTGCAGTACGCCCCGGAGGTGTTCGAGCTGGACATCGACGGTTTGGCGTATGTGAAGAGCGCCGATGACGAGCTGCTCCAGGAGCCGGGGGCGACCACTCCGGTTCCGCTGACGCTCCTGGTGGACGTGGTCGATTCGGCGAAGGAATGTCCGGGTGACTGCATCCACGTGAGGCGGGTTTCGGACAGGGTCGAGGTGTACGGTCCCGACGCCGAGTGACGGCTCAAACACGTCCGGCGGTCGAGTCCGTAAGCTCCTGGCGGAATTTTCCGCCGCTCCAGCGCCACTTGGCGAGCTGTTTCACATCGGGTGCGTAGCGCGGCACCTCGGGTGAGGAGTACCCGAGGAGGGTGGCCGTGATCGCCGCGTCGCGGACCGTGAGATCGGTCGCGGTCCGGCGGGCCGCGGCGTCGAGGAGCGTGGCGACGACGCGGGGCGCGCCCCCGGGCGTCCGGTCGTGGGTGAGTACGTAGAGCGCGTGGGGCGGGGTGCCGGAGCCGGCGTCGCAGCGGACGGCCGCGACCGTCTCGGGGCGGCCGTCCCCGTCGAGGTCTCCCCGGGCGGTGTCGGTGACGGTGTGCGGGGCGCCCTTGCAGTCGAGGGGGTACGCGGCCGCGTGCGCGTCGGGGGCCTCGGCCCGCCGGGCGTCGGGGCCGGAGCCCGAGGCGGGTCCGGTCGCGGTCACGGCGGTCGCGCCGCCGGCCGGGGCTCCCTGGAGCAGCCCGGCGGCGGCCACGACGGCGGCCAGGGCCGCGGCGGTGACGGCCCAGTGCCGGGGGCGGGTGTGCCCGTGGGCCGGGCTGTGGGGTGCGGGCGCGGCGGGGCTGTGCGGCACGCGGGGTGTCTCCTGTGCGCGGGGTGACGGGGAGCCAGCATCGTGCCACACCTCACACGGAGGGGGAACGGCCGGGTCCGGACCGGTGGGGCGGGGTGTCGTGGTCCCCTGCCCGTGACAACGAAAAGGCGCTGTGCCGCAGTTCCCCCGGGGCCGGGGGAACTGCGGCACATC